>DASVQT010000041.1:0-20169 GCA_036388975.1 Allosphingosinicella sp.
CGCCGAGATAGACGATGACGAGGAACTGGAAGCCGAACAGAATGCTCTCGGCAAGATCGAGCTGGATGCCGAAAATCTGCGTCCGGTAATTGGCCGAGACCACGTCGGCATAACGGTTGCGCCAGCCATTCTCGCGCATCGCCTCATGGGTGTGGAGCTTGATCGCTCGGATCGCCCGCATCGTCTCCATGAGATAGGTTTCCTCGCTCGCCCGGGCGACGATCTCCTCCTCCGTGCGCTGCTTGATGCCGGGATAGAGCATCAGGCTGATCGCGAGGTAGAGGAGGGTGGTTCCGACCACGATGGCGGTCAGCATCGGGCTGATCATGATCATCACGACCACGGTGGTGAGCGTCAGCACCGCGTCGATCACGACGTCGACCAGCCCCTGGGTCAGCAAAGTCTGGATCGGCCGGATCGAGCCGATGCGGGACAGGAGGTCGCCGACGTGCCGCCGCTCGAAATAGCCGATCGGCAGGCGCACGAGATGGCGCACGACGTTGCCGGCAAGCTGGTAGGTGAGGCTTTCGCCCAAGGTCAGCAGCACCCAGGAGCGGAGCGCGCGAATGGCGCCGTTCAGCGCATAGACGACGCCGAAGCCGATGAAGAGGATGAGGAGCAGGTTGGTGTCGCCCTGTCCGATCGCTTCGTCGATGGTGAGTTGGACGAAGAAGGGCATGGCGAGCGCCGTCGCCTGCAGGAGCAGGGACAGGGTCAGCACCTGGATGAAGGCGCCCCGGTAGTTGGACATGCGCGACCAGAGATCGCGCAGCCGCGTCTTGGTCCGAGCTTCCACCGGCTCGAAATCGTTGGTCGGCGTCAGCTCCAGCGCAACGCCGGTGAAATGCCGGCTGAACTCGCGCATGGACAGCTGACGGCGACCCGAGGCGGGATCGAGCAAGGTCGCGCGGTCGCCGTTCAGCGCTTCCAGGACGACGAAATGGTTGAGGTCCCAGTGAAGGATCGCCGGAAGCTGGAGCTGGTCCAGTTCGTCGAGATCGAGCCGGACCGCGCGCGGCGCGAGGTCGAGGTCCGAGGCGATGGTCATGAGATCGGGGAGCGAGGCGCCCTTGATCGACGTTGGGAAGCGCTGGCGCAGGCCCGGCAGGTTGATCTTGTGGCCGTGATGATTGGCGATCATCGCGATGCAGGCATGGCCGCATTCCGCACCCTCCGACTGGAGGATGGGCTGGCAGCGCCGCACCCAGGGCCAGGCGATGCCGCCGCTCATCGTCCTGCGGCCCTGAAGAAGGGGTTGAAGAAGACTTCCCAAAGCGGCCGCCGCTCCTGGACGAGGTTCGCCGTGATGGTCATGCCGGGGCGGAGCTGCCGGTCGGCGGCCTCGGCGCGCGGCGCGAGCCTGTCGATGGCGACGCGGATCCGGAACACCGGCTCCTCGATGCCGAGCTGCGCGTCGATGGCGCCGGGCTCGGTGGGCACGCGCGAGACTTCGGTGACGGTGCCGCGCCCGGCGCCGTAGGTCTGGTAGGGAAAGGCGTCGAACAATAGGCGCACGTCCTGGCCGGGGCGGACGAAGCCGACCGCGCGGGTCGGCGCGTAGAGCCAGACTTCCAGCCGGCTTCCGCCCGGCACCACCGTCACCAGCGACGTTTCGGGGCGGGCGCGCTGGCCGACTTCGACGGCAACGTCGCCGACCTCGCCCGATATCGGCGCGGTGAGCGTCACCTGGTGCGTCCTGAGCAGGGCTTCGCGTTGCTCGGCCAGGGCCGCGCGCTGTGCGCCGATCACGGCGCCGCTGCGGCTCGCTTCCAGGCGGCGCTCGGCGATCTGGTTGTCGATGGCGCGAAGCGTCTCGCGCTGGGTGACGATCCGCTCGGTCAGCGCTTCCACCTCGGCGCGGCGGGCGAGCAAAACCGCGCGCGCGTCCTCGACCTGGCGCTGCGTCCCGGCGCCTTCCGAGGCGAGTTCGGAGGCGCGCTGCGTCTGCGCTTCGGCGAGCCGGATCTGTCCCGAAGCGATGCTGCGCTGCCGTTCCAGCGATGCGATGGCGGCGCCCAAACCCGCGCGCTGGCTGGCGAGCCCCTGCGCTTCGGTGGAGCCGATCTCCCCGGCCAGCGCCTGCTGGCGGGCGAGCTCCGCATCCTGATTGGCCATTTGCGCGATCTGGCTCGACACGCCGTTGGTCCCCTGCACCAGCGCGAGCGTCACCAGCGGATCGCCGGCATTGACCTGCTGGCCGGTGCGGACGTGGATCTGCCGGATCTCGGCCGCCGACGTCGGATAAACGCGGGCAATGCCGGCGTCATAGGCGACGACGCCGCGCACGCTGGCGCTGTTCGCATATTGGCCGAAGATCAGGATCGCGGCGATGGCGGCGAAGACCAGCAAGGCGAGCATCGTATACAGGCGCGATTTCGGCGGCACGGCGGCGACGACGGTCCCCGCCAGCCGGTCGCGGCCCGCGTCGATCACCTCCTGCCGGAACAACAATGTGGACATTCGCGCCTTTTCGCCGGTCTCATCCGAGACGATGCGGCTAGCCCAAATCATTGAAAGTCCGGTTAATCGCGCTTCAACCGTTCTTAACCCCCGCCCATTATCCAAGCGGCTCATGAAAGCCCGCTTCGTTTTTCTCCTCCCCCTCGCCGCCGCACCGGCCTGCGCGCCGTCCGTCGAGACGCGGCCCACGCCGGCGATCCAGTCGGCGGGGTGGAGCGTGGAGCCCGTCGCCTTGACCGGCCCGGCGCCGCAGCCCGAGCTCGGCGCCGCGCTCGGCGACGCGCAACTCCAACGCCTCCTGTCCCAGGCGGCCTCGCGCAACGCCGACGTCGCCGCTGCGGCCACCCGAATCGCCCGCGCCCGCGCCGAGCTCGGCATCGCCCGCGCCTCCATGCTCCCGGTCGTCACCGCGTCGGCCGGCCTCGCCCGCACGGAGACGGACAATCGCGGCGGCCCCGTCTTCAACTTCGCGCAAGGCTTTGCCGGCCTCGACGTTTCCTACGATCTCGATCTCTTCGGAGCGGAAAGCGCCGGCCGCCGCGCGTCCCGCGCCCGCCTCGCCGCCGCCGCCTTCGACCGCGACGCAGCGGCCCTCGTCGCCGAGACCGAAACGGCCCGCGCCTATGTCCAGCACGCCGCGCTCGCCGACCGAATCCAACTCCTCGACGCCAACATCGCCTCGGCTCGAGAGCTGGAGCGCATCGTCGGCGTTCGCCTTCGCCTCGGCGACGCCACCCGGGTCGATACCGGCCTCCAGGCCATCCAGGCCCGCCAATTGGAAGCCGAGCGCCTCCGCCTCGCCGAAGCGCTCGCCCGCACCCGCAACGCGCTGGCCGTTCTCGTCGGCGAGGAAGCGCCGATGTTCCGGCTCGAGCCGGCGAGCCTTGGGGGCTTCGAACTTCCCGCCATCGGCGCCGTCCAGCCCGGCGAGCTCCTCGTCCGCCGCCCGGACGTCCGCGCCGCCGAAGCGCGCATCGCCGCCGCGGAAGGCGACATCGCCCGCGCACGCGCCGCATTCCTGCCCCGCATCCGCCTTTCGGCGAGCGCGCTCGGCCAGGCGGCCGGCCTCGGGGGCCCGCTGGGCGCCACCTTGCAGATCGGCTCCGATCTCCTCGCCCCGATCTTCAACCGGCGGCGCCTTCGCGGCGACCTCGGCGTCGCCGCCGCCACCCAGGCGGAAAGCGTCGAACTCTATCGCGGCGCGCTCCTCCAGGCCCTCGCCGAGGGCGAGAATGCGCTGACCGCCGTCGCGCATAGCCGCGCGCGCGAAGCCATTCTCGAATCGATCGTCGCGGAAGCGGAAACCACCGCCCGCCTCGCCCGGCTTCAATATCTGGAAGGCGCGGCGGACTTCCAATGGGTGCTCGACGCCGAGCAGCTCCTCGTCCGCGCCCGCGACGCCCGCGCAATCGCCCGGCAGGAGCGGATCGAAGCCGCCATCGATCTCTACAAGGCGCTGGGCGGCAGCCCCCGCGCCTAGAAGCCCGCGTCAGCCAGGACTTCGATCTCCAGGATCTCGATCGCATCCTCCCTGCCGGCAAAGGGCAGATGTTCTCCGACCGCCGCGCCCAGCAGCGCCCTGGCGAGCGGCGCCGCATAACCGACGCGCCCGCCGGCCGGATCGGCCTCGTCATGGCCGACGATCGCGATTTGCCGCTCGTCGCCGTTGAGTCGAATGGTGACAAGCGTGCCGATCGCCACCTGGTCACCGTCGGGCCTGGGCGCGACCTCGGCCGTGGACCGCCTGGTCTTCCAGTAACGCAGCTCGCGATTGGCGACTTCACGCGCGGCGTCGTCCGTCTCGCCCGCGATCCGCTGCTCCAGTTCCCCGATGCGCGTCTCGATCTGCGCCAGGCCGCGCGGGGTCACGAGATTCGGGCCGGCCGGCAGCGGGAGCTCGAACCGCGGCTCCAGATGCTCTTCATCGCTGTCCCGGCGAAAGGCCACGCTCACTTCATGTCTCCTGTCCTGGCGCCCGACCCCCTTGTTGGCCGGAGCCGCAAAAGCGTGGCAATCGGCAAGGCAGCCCAAGCGGGTGTAGCTCATTGATAGAGCAGAAGCTTCCCAAGCTGCCGCCATCGACGTTTTTCTGCGGCCGAAGCTGTAAACCCGGCTCAGAAGCCGCCGCTTGCATGACAGCGCTGAAGCGATAGGTGCGCTTGAACCACCGGCTCATATACTCGCCGCCGTGAACGCAGTGGCGGCCGATCGGCAGTCTCAGGGCAACGTGGTCGTCTTGAAATGGCAGTGGGGTCGTCAACAGCCCCAAGGTCCCTCAGCAGCGATGAGGTGGTAAGCGCGTACGGCACCGACCTCTTGGGCAGCAGATCGCAGTTCAGGAACATCGTCGCGAAGCTTGCGACGGCGCAAGCAACGTGCCGTTCGGCCATTCTGTCCGACTGAAGATATGATGATGATCTTATTGGCGGCCTGCATGGCTCTCGCTGCATCGACTCGCAACTTCACGTTTCGATCCCGTGACCGACGCCGGACAAAGGGGCAAGCGTATTGCGCGATTGGGCAAGCAGCCACTGCAAAACAAGCGCGCCCGGGAGCCGTCGAAGGGGGGGCTCCCGGGCGCGTGTGGATGCTCAGCGGAGACTAGAAACGAAGCTGAGCGCCCACGTAGAAGCGGCGGCCGAACGGATCGTAGACGTCCGCTGCGGTCTCCGTGCCGGTCGGAGACGCCGTGAAGGGCGTGCCCGGAAGAAAGGGCGGCTTCCGGTCGAACAGGTTGTCCACGCCCGCGTAGAAGCCGAAGCGGCGCTCTTCGCCGAGGTCCCAGCGGAGCTGGACGTCGTGGTAGAAGCGCGCGTCGATGCGGTTCAGCTCGTCGAGCGTCAGCGTGTCGCCATAAACGGTGTCGTCGCCGACGAAGTCGATGTCGCCGACCGCCTTGCCGATGTAGTTGACCTGCCAGGAAAGGGTGAACGCATCGAGCCCGTAGCTCGCGCGCACCGACGCCCGGTGCTTCGACAGGCCGACCGAACCCGCCAGATCGCGAACCGGCGCGACCGGATTGGCCTGCGACTTATAGTCAATCAGGTAGGTGTAGTTGCCCGTGACATCGAGCCGGTCGTCGCCGAGCAGCCCAAGACGGCGGCCGTAGCGAAGGCCGATGTCGATGCCGCGCGTGCGAAGGTCGGCAACGTTGATCAGCTGGTCGTCCACCCGCGTCACGAAGCCGGTGTTCGCGTTGCGGAACACGTTGCTGCAGAACACCGGATCGCTGGTCAGCAGGCACTGCTCGATCGAGAGGTCCTGGCCGACCGTTCCGATCGCGTCCTCCACCCGGATGTCGAAATAATCGGCGGTGAGCGAGAAGCCGGGGAGCTGCCGCGGCGTCAGGACGGCGCCGACGGTCAGCGTCCGCGCCGTTTCTTCCGAAAGGTTCGGATTGCCGCCGATGAAGCCGTTGATGCCCTGGAGGTCCGCCGCCGTATATTCGAACACGCCGTTGGCCGCGATCGCCGCCGCGACGCCGGGGATCGCCCGGCAGGCCGCGGCGATGTCCCCCGCCGTGGCGGCGGTGGTGCCGTTGCACGGATCGTTGACGCCCGCGAAAGTCTCGGAAGGCGCTGAAGCGAATTCCGAAATGTTCGGCGCCCGGTTGGCATTCGCGTAGACCGCGCGGAAGCGAAGGCCCGCCACCGGCGCGAGTTCCGCACCGACGTTCCAGCTCCACACGCCGCCGACCTGCGGCTGGCTGTAGTCGGAATAACGGACGGCGCCGGTGAGTCCGAAATAGTTGACGAAGCTGTCGCTCACGATCGGGACGTTGAGCTCGGCGTAGGTCTCCCAGACGTCGAACTCACCGACCGTATCGGGGATCATGTTGCCCGAATTACCGCCCGTATTGGTGAGGATGTCGAGGTCGTCGACGCTCCGCTCCTTGCGATACTCGGCGCCGACGGCGATGCCGACATTGCCGCCCGGCAGCGTCAGGATGTTCGAGTTGGCGAGGCTCGCCGAGACGACATGCTGCTCGTTGGTGATGTCTTCCGACTTGGGAACCACCGCCTGGACATAAGCGGCGGCCGCCGGAGACGCGGTGCCGAAGCCGAAGATGTTGAGCGGAACGCAGCCCTCGGCGCGCGCCGCCTCGCTCCGGCAGACGATCGTGCCGTCGGCGAGACGGACCGAATCGAGGGCGTTGCGGTAGCGGTTGTTGTCGATGTCCTGCGAGGTCGTGAGGTCGTGGAGCCGGCCGTAGACGTAGCTGCCCTCCCAGTTCCAGTCGCCGAGGTCGCCGCGGAGGCCCGCGGCCACGCGCCACGTGTCGCGGCGATTGTCGTTGGAGCGGTTGAAGATCTCGTTCTGGCGGCGGCGGAAGCCGATGAAGCGGACGTCGTTGGCCGGATCCGCGTCCGCGTTGCGGGCGTCGATCGCGGCGCGGACGGCGGCCGGCAGGAACGGATTGTCGATGCCGATGCCGAAGCCCTGGGCGTCGCCGTCATAGATGTCGGTGGCATCGAGCGGCAGGGCCTCGATGTCCGCGTTGGAGCGGACGCGGGCATAGGTCACTTCCGCAAAGGCCTGGATGCTGTCCGACACGTCGTAGCGGAAGAGGCCGGCGGCGAGGTAGCGCTCGACGGGCGTCGAGATGCGGCGCACCGAGTTGCGGTTGAAGCCGAGCCCGCCGCCCGCGATCACATTGTTGTTCGTGTCGAAGGAGAAGAGCGATCCGCCCTGAAAGGCGCCTTGCGCGGCGCCGTTGGCGCCGAGAAGCTCGAAGCGGCCCTGCGGCGAGTAGGAGGAATAGCCGCCCGGTCCGCAGATGTCGAAATAGCAATCCTCGCGGCTGATTGCCCGGTTGCGCGAGAAGAGGCCGGTATCCTTGTCGTAGGAGAAGTGGCCGATGAACGAGCCGCGATCGTCCGAGCCCCAGCTGGTGCCGGCCGTGATCGAGCCGAAATAGCGCGGGTTATCGCCCCGCTCGGTGATGTTGTACTGGCTGCGAACGGAGATGCCGTCGAACCGGTCCTTGAGGATGAAGTTGACGACGCCGGCGATCGCTTCCGAGCCGTAGACGGCCGAGGCGCCGCCGGTCACGACCTCGACACGCTGGATGAACTCGGTCGGGATGTTGTTGAGGTCGACGGCCGAAGTGCCGGCGAGGCCGGCGACGAAGCGGCGGCCGTTGACGAGAACGAGCGTGCGGCTCGATCCGAGGTTCCTGAGGTTGATCGTCGCGACGCCGTTGCCCGACGTCAGGAAATTGGTGTTGGTGCGGCTGGAGCCGATGCCGACCTGGGGCAGCTCGTTGAGCGTGTCCTGGATGTTGACGGCGGCGTCGCGCTGCAGGTCCTCTGCGCCGATCACGGCGACGGGAACGGTGGCGGTGAGGTCCGGACGCGCGATCCGCGAGCCGGTGACGACGATTTCGGACGCCTCCGCGGGGGCACCGTCGGCGCCGACGGGCGCTCCGTCCTGGGCGGCGGCATCCTCGCCGGCGGCGGTGCCGGCGTCGGCGGCGACGTCCTGGGCGGAAGCGCCAGAGCTCCAGGCGAGCGCAAGCGCAAGAGCGGCCGCGCTCGCGCCGCCGATCCGGCCGGACCGCCGCGGGGCGCGCAGTTCAAAGTCGATCATGCTGTTCTTTATCCTTCCTGTGGAACGGCTCCCGGTGGAGCCGCCGGCCGATCGCGCCGGCCCAAAGGCTCCCGCTGCACGGCTCCCATTCGCATCGCCGGCGGGCGTCGCCTCGACGTAGCCGGCGGCGTGGAAAAGGCGTGGAAAGAGCGCGGGCGTCCGGAACGGTGGGCGAGAGTTGCCCTCGCGCAACACTTGGCCGTGCGCGCTAGCCGCCGCGGCGGAAGTCGATACCGTAAAGTTCCACTTTGAGGCGCTGGACGTTGAGCACCGGGTGCCCGTCCGGCGCGAGCGTGAAGCCCGAGCGGCGGTGGAGGGTGGATGCGTCGGCGAGGTCCTGCTCGGTGCCGCTCGCGAGGTCGAGGCGCTTCAGCCGTGCGCCCCGGTTCACCGCGGCCGGGCGCTCGATCCAGTAGATCGCGCCGGCGGAAACGGCCCAGTTCGCCCAGTCCGCGGCAGCGAGGCTCGCCAGCACCTTCTCCTCCGCGCCGGCGACGGACGCGCCGCCCGCCGCCAGACGACGGCGGAAGAGGCCCGGCCGTCCCGAATAGGTGTAATAAAGGTACCCGCCCGCGGGATCGACCCGGGCGTGGATCGGCCCATCGGGCGTCACGCGCACGGCACCGGCGCGAGGCTGCAAAGGCGAGAGGCGCCAGATCGACGGGCGGCCGCTCCGCCGCGATGTGAAATAAAGATGCCGGCCGTCGTGCGACCATTCGGGCGAGCCGTCCTCGGCCGCATCGGCGGTGAGCCGAAGGGGCGGGCCGCCTTCGCGGGAGACGAGGTAAAGGTCGGCAGTGTCCCCGTGCACCGCCGCAAAGGCGATGTGCCGCCCGCTCGGCGACCAGCGCGGCGACGATATCCGCCAGCCTTGCAGCCGGGTCAGCTGGCGCGCGCGCTGGCCGGGGGCGCGAGTCCATATCTGTTCGCCCCCGTTGCGCGTCGAGACGAAGAGCATCGTGCCGTCGGACGCCACGTCCGGGAACCAGTCGCGGAATTCGGCCTCGCCGGCGGTCAGGTCCTCCGGGTTCGTTCCCGGCGCGAAGTCGACCAGCGCCGAGCGATCGCGCACGCCTTCGAAGACGATGCGATCGCGGCTTCGCGCCTGGCTGAGCGAGCGATAGCGCAGGAGCCCTTCCGAGACCCGCTCGGGCACGCCGCCGCCGCGCGCGATCCACCAAAGCCCCGAATCGCCGCCGCGGTCCGACGAGAAGAGCAGCCCGGAATCGTCGCCGCTCCAGGCGAGGCCGCCGATCGCGCCGCTGTCGGAGGTGAGACGGGTGGCAGCGCCGGATGCGAGATCGAGGAGGAAGATGTCCGCGCTTTCCTGGCTGGTCGCCCGTAAAAAGGCCACGGACCTGCCGTCCGTCGACAAGGCCGGCTCGCGGTCGCCTGGAAGCCCTGCCGGCGGATCGGTCAGCGGCACCAGGCCGCCGGTGCCTATCTCCATTCGAAAGATGGCAAGTGCGCCTTCCGACGAGCTGCGGTCGCTGAGGAGCAGCTCCTTCGCGCCGGGGAGCCAGGCGAGACGCGTCGAGCGCGCGTGGCGGCAGGCGCCGGCGGGATGCTCCGCGCCGCCCGGCACGGTCATGACGAAAATGCGGCAGGGCGCGCCGCCGTCGCGGCTCGATCGGGTGAACGCGATCGCCGTGCCGTCCGGCGACCACGCCGCATTGTCGTCGACGGCGTCGTCGCGGGTCAGGCGCGTCGGCTCCGCGTCGCCGATGGTGAACAGGTAGAGATCGACATTCTCCGCGTCCCGCTCGCGCGCTGTGAAGGCGATGCGGCTGCCGTCGGGCGACAGCGCCGGGCGACCGCTCACCACCAACCCGCTCGGAACCGGGAAGATGCGCTCCACGGCTGGCGCCGCCGCGGCGGGCGGCGCCGCCCAATGCGCGAGACCTAAGCTTGCCAAGGCGGCCGCGGCTATGCCGGCGGCAGCGTAGCGCAAGCGCTGGCGGCTCGCAGGACGTGCAGGTGGGCGCGCCGCCGTTTCAAAGGCCGCCGGCGCGGGAGCCGCGGGCAGCGGAACGAGCGGCTGCTGCGAGAGCGCCGGCTCGATGGAAGCCTGCGGCGCTTCGGAGTGACGATCGGCGGCGCGGCGGCTTGCCGATATCTCCGCAAAGAGCGCGCGCGTTTCGGCTTCGGGCTCGACCGCAAGCTCGCGGCGGAGCGTGTCTCGCAGATGGTTGTAATGCGAGAGCGCAGCGGCCGGCCGGCCCTGGCGCATATAAAGGCGCATGACGGCACGGTGCGCATGCTCCTGGAGCGGGTCGATCGCGGCGAGGCGCAGCGCCGCTCGCATCGCGGCCTCGCTGTCCGCCGCGGCTGCGTGGGCATCGAGCAGCCGCCGGTGAACCGCAATGGCGGTCTCGTGGACGCTCTGACGCTCGACCGCGGCCCAGTCCTCGAATGCGGGGGCATTGCGGACAGTGAAGTCGCCGAGGAAATCTCCGGTGTAAAGCGCTGCGGCGGCTTCCAGCGCGGCCGCGTCGCTCTTGGCTGCGGACGCCGCGGCGACGAAATGGTGGACGTCGGTGGTGAGCGCGCCGTCGGGGATGCGGAGCCATTCGCCTTCGGCTTCAACCGGGGGCGGCAGCCCACCGGGCGCTGCCTGTGCGCTTTCCGACCGGAGCAGCCACAGAGCCTTTCGAACATGGAGGCGCGCCTGCTCGGCATCGGCCTCCTCCCAGAGCAGCGCTGAAAGGCGCTGGCGGCGGGCGCGGCGCTCCGGCTGCATCGCAATGTATGCGAGCATGGCGAGCGACTTTCGGGTGGAAAGCCGGACGGGCTGTCCCGCTGGAGAAAGCAGTGCGCAATCCCCGATGAGCTGTAGCTTCCAGGCTGTCACTTTTTCGATTCTGTGCTGTGTCGGCCCCTGCCGAGAGGCGATGTAGGAAGCGCACGAAGCCTTTTCTACGCTTTTTCCATGGGCTTCGGGACGATCCTCGCGACGCCTGCCGCTCATGAGAGCCTCAACGGCATCGCCGGCGTGCAACCGCTCCCGCCCTCGCACCCCTAGCGCCCTTCCGGCGGGAGTGCGCGCCGACAGCCCCGACTGGGCCGGGGGGCGCCCTACGCCCCCCGGCCTCTTTTCGGTCATTGCAGCGAAGCTGCCGGCGGCAACGGTGCGCCTCGGGTCGCAAGCCAACATTTTGGCCGTCGGCCGAGGAGTCTGCTTTCAGCTCTGGTAGGCGAAAAGCGGCCAGAACCCGACACCGGCAACAACGTTCGCCCAGGCCAAGATCTGGCATTTGAGCGTCACACGGATCTGCCACACGCGCGCGGAGCGGATCCGCTGCTTGGCTGGCGGGGAAGCGCCAGCCGGCCGCGATGCCTGCCATTCGCAACCGGCACGGCGCCCGAAGCTCACCTCTTCAGCAGCTGCTCGCAGCCGGTACTGAATGTCCCTTTTGCGGGCACGCTATGACACTGTTCGTCACTCCCGGGCGCCGTTCATCCCGGCAGCCTGTTTCGGCGGCATCCTTGGCGCAAATTCGCGCGCTCGAACGGATCGGACGGAGGAAACGCGTTGACCTTGGTTGCCCTGTTATGTCTCGCCACTGCCGTCGCGCAGCCCGCAGATGCACGTCGACCGGCCGGCGCGTCTCCTCTCGCCGCGCAGCGTGAGGCGATGGCGGCGTTCCGCGCGCTGGACGGACAATGGCGGGGAACGGCCTGGGTGCTCACGCCCGGCGGACGCCAGACGCTTGTGCAGACGGAGCGGGCAGGTCCGCTGCTCGACGGCACGGTTCGCGTGGTGGAGGGTGCCGGCTACCTCGAAAACGGCACCCGCGTCTTCCACGCGCTCGGTGTGATCTCATACGATCCCCAAAGGCGGACCTATCGGATCGCCACCACGGCCCAGGGGCAAACGGGCACCTTCGCGATCCGGCCGACGAGCGACGGCTATGTGTGGGAAACGCCGGGGCGGCCCGGAGAGACGATCCGCTACACGGCCCATTTCCAGGGACCGGCATGGACGGAATATGGCGAGCGCATCGGTGCGGACGGCACGATCCTGCGCATCTTCGAAATGAGGCTGACTCGGGTGGGGGAGACTGGCTGGCCGGGCGAAGGGCAGGTGCCGCCGCAGGGGAGCGCGCCGGCGGCGGATCGCCCCTGATGCCGCGACGCGGCGGCTGCGCGGCGCGGCTCGCGGCGCTGCTCGTCTCCATCCATGCGCCTGCGGCCGCGGGTACGTCGGAGCGGGGCGCCGCGGACGGCGGCGATCGGGGGAGCCAGGTGCGCGTCATGCGTGTTCCCGGATCGCGCGGCGCATGCGGCAGGATTGTGCACCGCCCGCGCGAGAACAGGATCGAGATGGGCGCGACCTTCCCCGGGCGCGGCTGGCCGGATCTCGAATGCGCATCCGGTGGCGACATCGATGCCCTGATCGCGATCGTGGAGCGCGCCGTGTTCGTCGCGGATGCGCGAACCGCCTTCGTTCCGGAGCGCGGTCCGGCGGCTGCGAGAACGGAGGCGCACTTCTATCTCGACCGCCTCGTCGCCCTTCGATCGCGCGTCGTCGCCGCCATGGCGATGAACGCCACCTTGTGCCACCTCCTGACGCGCGGGATCGACGCCGATGGCGTGCTGGAAGGGCATCCGGTGCCGCCGTCCTTTCTCGCCGCAGCCTATTGCGGTCTGAGCCGGCGAATTCGCCCGGGCCGAAGCATCGAGGCGGAGGCGGCATGCAGACCGGGCTCGGCGCGCTGAGTGGCGGTGACGGGCTGCCTCGTTTCTAGCGATCCGCCGCTTTCTGCCGGCACGGGCGCTCGCCCGCCTGCTGCCCGTCGAGACGCACCGGCGTACAGGGCGGCGCGGCGAGCCGGGCGTTTCCGGAGACCTGCGCCTTCTCCCACGCCATGCGCTCGGCGAGATCGGGCTCCGGGACGTCGCATCCGAGCAGCGTCAGCGGGAGTATGAGGATTGTGCGCCTCACCCGGCAAGCAGGGCGGAGCCGGATGCCGCCGCCACGGCCGCGCCGAATGCGGCCATGATGAGGAACGCTTTGGGGGGACGACCCGCTTCGATGAGCGCGTGGCCCGGATCGCCCGGATCGTAGGCGATCTCCACCTGCGCGCCGAGCGGGTAGCGATCCGCAAAGGCCTGCATCGCCGCGCGAGACGTGCTGTAGACCTGCGTCGCCGCGATCTGGTCGGAAACGTAGACGTCGCCGCCGGCCCGATATCGATATCGGATCAGCGGGCGGTGGTGGCGCTTGGTCCAGAGGGTCGTTCTCGACTCGATCACCTCGGCCGTGGTGCGCGGCCAGACCGCCGAGGCGCCGATCTTTCGCACGGTCTTGACGTGCGCCAGTAGAAAAACCGCGGCAATGGTTAGGCCCGAGACGAGCATGGCGGTGAGCGCGAAAGCGTCGCTGTTGATGTCCACGTTCATGTTCCTACCGGAATCACGGCGTCCGCCTGACGCCGGAGAGGTGCGACGCGACCGCCTGCCAGCGCCCGTCGCGGCGGATGAGGATGTTGGAGGAAGTGTAGGTGAAGCGCCGGACCGTGCCGTCGGCGAGCGGCTGGCTCACATGGCCCGTGCCCGAAACGATTGCCGTGCCGTTCGGCAGGATGTCCAGGCGCTGGATGTCGTAGCGGAAGGCGCGGCCGGGAGGATCCCGCGGCTTGCTGCGCACGAAGGCGATCTCCTCGGCGCGCGTGCTGACCACGCCGTCGGCATCGATCGACTGGAATTCGGGCGCGAGCAGCTGTTCGAGAAGCGCCGGGTTCGACTCGGCATAGGCGCGCGGCCAGAGCTCGAGCTTGAAGCGGCGCGCCTCGGCGGCGAGATCGGCCTGCGAAGGCGGCTGCTGCGCCTGCGCCTGAACCTGCGCCTGCTGGGCCGGCGGCCGCTCCGCAGCCTGTGCCGCGATTGCCTGTGCGCCGGCGAGCGAGAAAGCCATGAACATGTCGGATGAGCCTCGTGGAGAAATGCGAGGCGGGGAGTGCGGCCGGGAGGGAGGCGGCTCAAGCGAGGTGGTACGAAGCGGCTCCGCGCGGGACGAACGGCGCCGCCGGCGCTCAGTCGCCCTCGGCGGCTTCGTCGGCCCAGACGAGGATGTCGCCGGGTTGGCACTTCAAATAGCGGCAGATGCCGTCGAGCGTGTCGAAGCGAATGCCCTTCACCCGGCCGGATTTGAGCAGGGACAGGTTGGTTTCGGTGAGGTCGACGAACGCCGCCAGATCCTTCGACTTGACCTTGCGCAAGGCGAGCATGACGTCGAGGCGGACGAGGATCGCCATGGCTCTAGACGATCTGGCCGTGCTCGTCGGCGACGCGCTGCGCCTCCGTAAGCAGCCGCGCCACGAGGAACAGGATCGCCGTCACCAGCAGCATCAGCACTTCGCCGCTGCTCAGCGTCAGCGCTGCCGAGGGCGTTCCGGATGCGAGGCGAAGGACCGGCGGGAGGAGAACGCCGGCTAGCACCGCGAGAAACAGGTAAAGCGCGAAATTGCGCAGCCGGGCGGCGCCGGCAAAGGGCGTGCCTTGCTCGATGGTCTTCAGCATGGCCGTGAGGTGGAGCAGGGCGGCGGCCAGGAGGCAGGCGGGGATGAGAAGCGCGGCGGCGGCCGACATGCCGTCCAGGCCCCCGGCATCGATCCGGACGGCAGGGCTCGCGGCGGCTGACATGCCGAGCAGGATGGCCGCGGCGGACAGGCTCGCACCCAGGACGAGCAGGATCGCTGCAACGGTGACGTAGCGGAGCCTGCGCGCCGAGCGCACGAGCTTTTCGTCCGGCCGCATCTTCGTCATATATTGACTTATCCTCGCAGAACGATAATTATTCTTTGCGCCGCGAGGTTAAAGGCTTGCTGCCGCCGTGGCAACAGGGGCTTCGCTGAAGAAGGTTCACACCATGGCTCGTGCCCGGCTCCTCCTCGCGATGACGGCTGCGATCGGCTTGGCGGGCGCGGGGCCCGCGCCTGCGCAGCAGAGCGGCGCGGCGTCGCAGTCCGCCGCCGCCCAGTCTCCGTTCGCGACCGCGTTCGAGGCGGTCGGACGGGGCGATCCAGTGCCGGCCGAGCGGATGCTGGGGGCGGGCGCCGCGGGCAACGAAGCGGTGCTGCTCCGCGCGCGGCTGGCCGCCGCCGGATATCGGGCCATGCCTCACCGCGACTCCGAACTCGCGCGGATCGCCTCCTCCGGGAGCGCTTCGGAACGGCGCGCGGCCTTGACCGTCATGAGCTCGGCGGCCTTTTCCGCGGGAGATTACGGCGCTGCCGCCGACGCCGCGGGCCGCCTCGCAGCCCAGCTTGGCGCCGAGGGCGACCAAGGCGCGGCCGGGGCGGAGCGGACCCGGCAGGTGGCGGCGATCCTTGCCGCGAATCCGGCGCAAAGGCCCGACGGCGCCGTCGCGCTGCAGGCCGTGCCGCTGCGCTACGATGCGGTAGGTCTTCCCCGGATCGACGTGTCGCTGAACGGCGCCGTCCAGAACGCGGTGGTGGATACGGGTGCCAACCTTTCGGTTCTTTCGGCCGAGACCGCACGGCGCCTCGGCATCGCGGTCCGGAGCGGCGAGGGCAGGGTCGGCAACGCCGCGGGGGGAACGGTTCCGGTTCGAACGGGCGTGGCCGATCGGCTGACCATCGCCGGCACAACCCTGCGCAACGTGCCGTTCCTGATCATCGACGATGCCGAACTCACCTTCGCGGCGGCCGGCGGGTACAGGATCCAGGCGATCATCGGCCTGCCCGTGCTGAGGGCGCTGCATCGGATCCGGATCGACGCAGGGCAGTTCGCAGTCGAAGCGGCGCAGCCCTTCGATCCCGCCCGCCAGTCTCTTTATGCAGACGGCAACGACATCTTCCTGCGGGTCGAGGTTGGTGGGCGGACGGTGCCGCTGCTTCTCGACACCGGCGCGAACCGCTCCCACCTGTCCGCTCTGTTCGCCGCGGCCCATCCGGACGTCGTGGCAGGCCTGGACCGCGCCGAGCAGCAGGTTGCGAGCGCCGGCGGGCAGCGCCGCACCGATGCGGTCCTTTGGCGCGATCCGACCGTCGCCGTTGCCGGCCGTTCGATTTCCTTGCCCGGCATCAGTATCGCCCTGCCGGCCGCGGAAGCGGCGAGCCCGCGCAATTACGGGACCGTCGGTTCGGACGTGCTGCGCCGGCTGGGCTCCTACGCCATTGACTTCCGCGCCATGCGTGTCGAAGCAGCGGCTCCGGCGGCTCGGTGAGATCGATGCTTCGCAGGCGCGACCGTTCGGCAGCCCGCAAGCGGACCGACACCGTGCTGCAGCGGCGTTTGCCCGCACAAGCCGGGGCGGGGCAGACGCCCGCACGCGACGGGAGCCGATCCATGCCCTTGCTGAACGTGGAAAGCAGGCTGTTCGCCTTCATCGGGGAGCGAAGCCGGCGTCCGCTCGTCCGCGCGCTGCTTGCGCTGTTCGCACTGGCCGCGGCCGCCGCGCTTTTCGCGGGCTATTGCTGGCTGCACGCGCTCGCCGTGGGCGCGTCCGCAAGCCTGCAGGCGGCCCTGCGGTGGGGCGGGGTGGCGGCGCTGGGCGCAGCCGCCCTGATCGCCCTCGGCTGGTCCGGCCGCCGCCATGTCTTCCGATGGCTGGACCGCGGCGCCGCCTTCAAAGCGGCCCTGTTCGTGCCCCTTGCCGCGGCCGTGGCGTTCGCCGCCGCCACGCTTCACATGCTGGCGGTCGGCGCCTCGATCGGCCGCGTCGCGATTGATCCCTTTGCGAGGTTCTTCTTCGATGCGGTCCCGGCCGCCGCGGCCGTGGCAATGCTGCTGTTGATCGTGCCGTCCTTGCGCGCGCGGCGGCTGGAAGCGGAGGCGCCGCCGACCGATCCGGTCGCGGCCGACGGCTGGATGCCGCTGCCGGAAATGCCGAACCTGCGCCTGCGCATCCGGGACGTGGAAGCGATACGCTCGGCCGGCAATTACAGCGAACTTCATTGCGGCGGCCGGACCTATCTCGTCCGGGTGACCTTGAAGACCCTGGAGGAACGCCTCGCCGCGGGCGGCTTCGTGCGCGTGCATCGGACCTGCCTCGTCAACGCGCGCAGGATCGCCCGGGTCGAGCCGGATCCCGGCCGGCGCGCGCCCGTCGTCCATCTCGATACCGGGCAGCAGGTGCCGGTGGGCCGAATCTTCCGGGACGTGGCGGCGGGCATCGGCGCTTCGGCCTGATCGTCACGCGCAGCGCCCGTTCGTCCCAGGGGCATGGAGACGCTCGCCAACGCGCTCCAAAAACGGCGCGAGTTCAAGCCACAGGATGTTCCCCATGAAGTTGACACGTAAGCTAAACCGCCGCTCCTTCCTCGCCAGCGTCACGGGTGCCGGCGCCGTTGCGGTCGCGCTGCTGCTGCCCGGAACGGCTGCAAAGGCCCTTCAGGTCAGCGACTCCGACACCGGCGCCAATGCCGACCCGGCAGGAAGGGGCCGCGGCAATTCGGGCGTGAGCGACAGCGACACCGGGCCGCGCGCCGACCCGGCCGGACGCGGCCGCGGCGCACGCGCTGCGGCGACCGGCTGTACCGACAGCGACCAGGGGCCGAACTCCGACCGCCCGGGCCGCGGGCGGGGCAGCGGCGTCTCGGACCAGGACAGCGGGCCCCGATCGGACCCTGCGGGCTGCGCACGGCGGCGCTGATGAAGCGGGTACCCTCCGGGCGTCTTCATGCCGCGCGCCGGCTTGCGGTCGTGGGCGCGATCGCGTTGGCGGGTCAGGCCGCCGGTGCATCGCCCCCGGCTGCGGGTCCGCTGAGCGGTTCCGAAAAGGCGGCGGCGATGCGCGTCGTTGCCGGCCATTACCCGCCGGCGACCCGCTTGTTTTGGCACTGGCCGGCGGAGCGCACGCAAGCAGGCTTTTGCGGCTGGGTGTCGCCTGGCCGGGCGGCGAACTTCCGTCAGTTCTTCATCGTCGGCGAACGCCGCCGCCGGGGCTTTTCCGTCGACGAGGCGGGGGTTGCCGATTCGGAGAATGCGATGGTCGGCGATATCTGCGCGTCATGGGGATACCCGCGGACCATGAACGGCGCCCGGTAATGGGCAGGACGGCACTGCATACGCTCATGCCGGGCAGCGGGCGCGTTGCGGCGTTTGGCGTCTGCCTGCTGCTGCTTTCACCAACGGGTCCGGCCATGGCGGTGAACGATGCGGCGCGGGACGAAGTGCGGGTTGCTGCGGCTATGGCCGACGTCTCTCGTGCGAGCCGCGCGAGGGAGGTCGATGCAGCGGCCGATCGCCTGCTTAGCGGCGAGTTGTCCTACACACATCCAAGCGGCTTCGGGGCGATGCCCGACGCGGACCGCATTGTCATGGTCGGCGATGCAGAAGCGATCGCGCGCGTTCCTGCCCATGGCGACTGGCCGGACCTTTATTTCTTTCTGAACCTAGACGCGGCCGGCGTCTGGCGCCCGACCGCCGTTCGCGCGCTTGCAATGCCGCCGTTCATTCGAATGCTTCACGACGCTCTCCGGGCACAAGCGTCGCTCGAAAGCGACGAAGCTTTCATGCTGGCCAATGTCGAGCTTGCGATGCGGCCGGATGTCGCGCTTCGCGACTGGTTCGTCGCGCATCGCACGATCCTGGACAGGATCGCCGTGCTTGCCCGCGCCTCGGCGCCGCCAGCCCCAGCCGAGCGGCCACTGGTTGCTCCGCAGGTCGCGGCGGAGCTGAGACGCCTGCATCTGCTGGGTGGGTCCATAAAGGGCGACGGCACCCTGCGGATCGTCATCGGCGGCGTACAGGACGATAGTGTCGGGCTGCTGCACCTGCCCGAAGGGCGCGCGCCGCCGCCTATGTCGCGGCAGGACTTCATCTGGATCGAGCCCTTGGCGGGCGGTTGGTATTTGTTCCGAACGACATGAGGCGGAGATGATGCTTACCCTTTTGCTGACGCTTGCTGCACAGGCGCCCGGCGCGCTCACGGACGCCGAGGTCGAGCGCCTACACACGCCTGCCTTTCGCGCGTGCATGGCGCGGGGCGACGCGCGGCGCGGGGTGACCGTCGCCATGCTGGACTGCGTGGACGACGAGATTCGGCGGCATGACGAGCTTCTGAACGCCCGCTATCGCCGCATCATGACCGCGCTGCCGGCGCCGCGGCGGGAGTCGCTGCGACGCTTGCAGCGTGCCTGGATCGGTCGGCGCGACCGGATCTGCGGCTCGACGGGCGGCGGCGGGACGGCGGACACGCTTTCAGCCCAAGAATGCTTTCTGCGTGAGACCATCAGCCGGTCGGAATGGCTCCGGTCGCGCTACTTGCGGGCTGCGCCGTGAGACCGACATCCGCCCGCATCCGCGGCGAGCGGCTTTGTACAAGAGGGTAAGGCATGGCGATATTCGGATTTCTGGCGGGAGCCGCGGCATTGGCAGGCGCGGCCGATGGCCCGCGTGCCGGCAGGTGGCATGTTCCGCCGGCCTATCAGCAGGGCGGATGGCAGACGCGCTGCCGCGCCGGGACCGACGGATTCGCTGTCAATTGCGAGGCCAATATGCTGTCCGGCCCTTACTGGTATCGTATCATCGTCGCCGATGCGCAGGTCAGCTTCGAAGTGCGCCACGGCGAATGTTCGACCGATGCGGTGGCGTTTTCGCGTGAGACGATGGCAAGCCTGCCCGCGGCCCAGAGGCACCGCCAGGCGGTTTCCGCCTTTGACATCGCCGCGGCCAGGCTGCGTCGACGCTGCCCTACCCTTCCTGCTACCGAGCGCGACCTCACGATCGTGCCGGACCTGGCGGTTGTCGGAGAAGAGGTTCTGAGCCGCCGATGACCGACTGATGGACCGTCCGCTTCTGCGTCAGCGCAAAAGCGCTGAGAGCAACGAAATCCAAGGCCGGGTTGATCGACTTGCCTTTTGTGATTTAAATTCCAGCGGCTGCGGAAGGAGTACCACCACCACGGACTTGACGGACACGGAGATCGCCGAGGGTGGGATGGTTTCCGCAGCGGGTCGGGAACATACGGAGGACGTATGTTGACCAGAGCCGTGCAGTCGTGGCAATCGGACAGCGGATCGCGGCGGGCGGTGTAAACCGCATTGTAAACCGGTCCGGAGAGGGAGCGTGAAAGTCGTTCTTTCTCAGCACCTTGCGGGTGTAGCTCAATGGCAGAGCAGAAGCTTCCCAAGCTTACGACGAGGGTTCGAT
>DASVQT010000042.1:0-5253 GCA_036388975.1 Allosphingosinicella sp.
GCGCGCTGGCGACAGCGAGCGTCGCCGGGTCCTTCCCGCTCGCCGCCGCGCTCGCCGCGGGAGGCGCGGCCCTGCTGGTCGGCTCGATCGCGCTCGACCGCGCCCGCCCGGGCGGGCTCATCCCGCGCCGCGCGGCCGACCCCGCCTTTCCGCTCGGCTCGGCTTATCTCACCTATTTCTGCATGACGGCGGCCGGAGTGGCCTTCGCGCTCTACGCACCGGCGATCCTTCAGCACCGCGCCGGCATCGGCGCGCTGGAAGCGGGCTATCTCGTCGCGGTCGAGGCGCTTGCCTGGACGGCCGCGGCGCTGTCGGTCGCCGGATCGGGCGAAACGTGGCGCACCCGGTTCATCGCGCTCGGCGCGGCGGCGATTTTCGCCGGAACGGTGGCCATCGTCCCGGCGATGACGAGCGCGAACCTGTTCGCGGTGGCGCTCGCCGGCGCGACGCTCGGCGCGGGTTTCGGCCTTTATTCGGCCTTTCTCAGCCAGCGCGTCATGGGCGCTTTCGACGATGCCGGTCGTGCGCGCGGCTCGGCGGCAATCAGCGCGGCGCGCAATTCGGGAGGGGCGCTCGGCGCCGCCGTCGCGGCGATTGCGGCCAACGCCGCCGGATTCGGCTCGGGGCTCAGCGACGGCAATGCGGCGCTCGTCGGCTGGGGCGCGTTCGGGAGCAGCGTCCCGTTCGCTGTGGTCGGTCTGGTCTTCGCGATTCGCGTGGTGCGCGCCGCTCAGGCGTAGGCCTGGCCGAGCCTTTGCTCCTCCGCCGCGATCAGGGCGCGGTCGTCATGCTTCCACGGGTGGAAGCCCGGCATGAAGAAGCTCGCCCAGGCCGAGAAGATCTTGCGCAGCATGCCCGGCCGCACCCAAGCGAACCAGAAGAGCCGCGCCCAGGCCCTTGGGCCGGTGATCCCATCCTGCCGCAGCAGCTCCAGCGTGCCCGCCGTCCGGTCGACGATGAAGTTGCGCGTGACGAGCAGCATGACCTTGGCCTTGACCGACCAGCGCTTGCGCCGCGGCCAGTTTTTCGTGGCGTGCATCCAGGTGTCGTAGGCGACGCCCTTATGCTCGATCTCCTCGATCGCGTGCCAGCGCCACATCGCCGCCGTCTCCGCGTCGGCGCCTTCGAGATGGCGCGGGTCGGCGAGCAGCTCGTGCGCGAGGATGGCGGTGAAATGCTCCAGCGCCATGGTGGCGGCGAGGCTCGCGATCGGCGGCTTGGAGCGGACGAAGGCGAGGCGCTTCTCGACCTGCGCTTCAAGCTTCGACAGGTCGTAGCCCGCCTCATGGGCACGCTTGTTGAACTGCACATGCTCGCGGCTGTGCATCACTTCCTGCGTCGTGAAAGCCTTGATCTCGCCGGCGAGCTTGGGATCGGCGCCCTCGCGAAAGGCGCGGACGCTTTCGACGAAAAAGGCCTCGCCCTTGGGAAAGGTCGCGGAAAGGGCATTGTAGAGGGCGGTGCCGACGGGATCGCCGCCGAGCCACCAGCGCTCCGTCTTCGCGCCGCGCCCGAACCTGCGGTCGCGCGGAACGATGGTGAGATCAGAGGGTGTCGCTTGGGCGCCCATGATGTACTCCTTCACTCATGGATGGCAACTACTTACACCAATGTCAATAGTTCGCGAGCGGCTCAGCCCGGAAGACAGCCGCGCCGCCGCGCTCGAAGCGGCGCGCACCCTGTTGATCGAAAACGGGCCGCAGGCGGTGACTTTGAAGGCCGTCGCGGCGCGGATCGGCAAGACGCACGCCAACCTCCTCCACCATTTCGGCTCGGCGGCGGGGCTTCAGGCCGGCCTCGCGCGGCTGATCAGCGAACGAGTGACGGCGCATATCGCCGAAGCGGTGGCGCTCGCCCGCGCTGGAGTCGCCGATCCGCGCGAAGTGGTGGACCGCACCTTCGACGCCTTCGGCCGCGAAGGCGGCGGGGCGCTTGCGGCCTGGATGATCCTGTCCGGCGACCGCGAGGCGCTGAACCCGATCCTCGAATCGGTCCACCGGCTCGTCGATCGGCTCGGCGAAGGCCATGAGGACCGCCCGGTGCACGAGACCACGCTCTGGCTGATCCTCGCTGCGCTGGGCGATTCGCTCCTCGGCGAGCCGATGGCCGGCGCGCTGGACCTCCCGCGCGACAAGGCCCGCGAACTCGCCCGCAAACACCTCATCGCCGCCATCGCCCCGCCGCGCGAGCCCGGGGTGGCGTAAGGGGGCTCCGGCGCTTACATCGCGGCGATGCACTTTCTAGACCAGGCGAAGATCTTCATCCGCTCCGGCGCGGGCGGCCCCGGCGCAGTGAGCTTCCGGCGCGAGAAATATGTCGAATATGGCGGGCCGGACGGCGGCGACGGCGGCAAGGGCGGCGACATCGTCTTCGAAGCCGTCGAAGGCCTGAACACGCTGATCGACTTTCGCTACACCCAGCATTTCCGGGCGCCGCGCGGCAAGGGCGGCCATGGGCGCAACCAGACGGGCGCGGGCGGCGACGACCTCCTGATCAAGGTGCCCGTCGGCACCCAGATCATTTCGGACGACAAGGAAACGGTGCTCGCCGATTTTACCGAAATCGGCCAGCGCGTCGTGTTCCTCAAGGGCGGCGACGGCGGCCGCGGCAATGCGAGCTACAAGAGCGCCACCAACCGGGCCCCGCGCCAGCACGGCACCGGCTGGCCCGGCGAGGAGATGTGGGTCTGGCTGCGCCTCAAGCTGCTCGCCGACGTCGGCCTGGTCGGCCTGCCGAACGCCGGCAAGTCGACCTTCATCAACGCCGTCACCAACGCCAACGCCAAGGTCGGCGCCTACCCCTTCACGACGCTTCATCCCAAGCTCGGCGTCGTCCGCCACCGCGAGCGGGAATTCGTGATGGCCGACATCCCCGGCCTGATCGAAGGCGCCGCGGAAGGAGCGGGCATCGGCGACCGCTTCCTCGGCCATGTCGAGCGCACGCGAGTCCTCCTCCATCTGGTCGACGCCAATGCGGAGGATGTCGGTGAGGCGTACCGGATCGTGCGCGACGAGCTCGAAGCTTATGGCGAAGGGCTGGAGGACAAGCCGGAAGTGCTTGCGCTCAGCAAGGCGGACACGATGGACGGGGAGCTGCTCGAAGGCCTTGCGGACGAACTCGAAGCGGAAGCGGGCGTCCGGCCGCTCATCGTCTCGGCACTGAGCGCGGCGGGGGTTCCGGAGGTGCTGGATGCGGCTGTGTCGCACCTCGATGCGGGGGTGGCGGCCAAGGCGAAGGAAGCGGAGCCCGACACATGGTCCCCGCTTTGAACGACCCGTTCGTCCCGAGCAGGGGTCGAGTAGGCGAAGCCGTATCGAGAGCCCGGGTTGAGGGACCTGCACGATGAGTCAGAGCCACGTCCCTCGACCCGCCGTCTCGACAGGGTCGACGGCTGCTCGGGACGAACGGCGGTGTGCTGAGCGCAACCTGCACCCCCGCCCCGCCCCGTGAAACCGCCCAAACACCGCCACATCCGAACCCTCGCCGTCACCGGCGGCACCGGTTTCGTCGGCGCGCGCTTCCTCGCGCTCGCGGTTGCGGCGGGCTACGAAGTCCGCGCGCTCACCCGCAAGTGGCGGCCGCCCGAGGAAGGCGTCGACTGGGTCGAAGGCGCGCTCGACCGGCCGGAAAGCCTGGCCAAATTGTGCGCCGGCGCCGAGGCCGTGATCCACATCGCGGGGGCGATCAACGCGCCGGATCGCGCCGGCTTCGAGCGGGTGAACGTCGGCGGCACCGCGAACATGATCGATGCCGCGCGCCGGGCGAAGGTGAAGCGCTTTGTCCACGTCTCCTCCCTCGCCGCGCGCGAGCCGGATCTGTCCAATTACGGCTGGTCCAAGGCGAAGTCGGAGCGTGTGGTGGCCGCGTCGGGCCTCGACTGGACGGTGATCCGCCCGCCCGCCGTCTACGGCCCCGGAGACCGCGAGACGATGGAGCTGTTCAAGATGGCGAAGCGCGGCTTCGTCGCCCTTCCGCCGGGCGGCCGCTTCTCCGTCATCCACGTCGACGATCTCTGCCGCCTCATACTCGCCGTGCTGGACGAGCCCGACACCTATGCCGAAACCTACGAGCCCGACGATGCGCGCGAGGGCGGCTGGGATCACCGCCATTTCGCCCGGACTTTGGGACGCATCTACGGGCGCCGCGCCGCGACCGTTGCCGTGCCGCGCCCGCTGATGCGCGCCGCCGCCGGCGTCGACCGCCTGTTCCGCCGCGGAAGCGCGAAGCTCACCGCCGACCGCGTGAGCTATTACTGCCACCCCGACTGGGTCTCGTCGCCCGAGCGCCGTGTGCCGGTCCTCCTCTGGACCCCCAAGGTGCGCACGCCGACGGGCCTCAAGGACACGGCCGACTGGTACAAGGCGGAAGGGTGGCTCTAGCCTAGGCCACGTATCCGATCGCGAACGCCGCGGCGCTCGCCACCAGGCCGGCGAGGAAGATGCGATAGGCCCAGCCCAGCATCCGGTACTTCTTGTTCTGGAGCACGCAGCCATTCTGGTAGATGTCGCGCGCGATCGTCCGGTAGATGGTGTCGTCGTCGCGGAGCCTGGCGACGATCTGCTCGGTGAACTCCTCCTCGCTGAGCTGCGTGAAGCTTGCGAAGAAGAGGAGGTTCTCCGGCCCCTTCTTCGGCCGGCGAAAGGCCGGGATGACGCAAAGAACGGCGCAGATCGCCGCCAGAAAGGCCGCGCCGCCGAGGATGAGCAGGGGAAGCGGCGGAGTCGTGCCCCGCGCCTGGCCGATGGTGATGGTGAAGATGACGAAGCTCGCGCCCATCAGGATGCTCGCTTTCTGGTCCGCCATGGCCGAGAGCCGCAGCTGGGCGGACTGGGCCGTGCGCATCAGGTGCACCGCGTTGATCGGATAGACCGGCAAAGCGGGGGCAGGGGCGGGGGCGGGCGCGGCAGCCGCGGCCTCCGCGGCTTGTTCCTTTTGCTGTTCCAACGCGGCGCCCCTCCCGTTTCCCCGCCGTTGTGGCACGCGGCGCGGCGGCTTGCCAAGCCGGGGCCACCTTCCGGCCCTATTCGCTTGGCAGGTACGCCCCCGAAACCTAAAGGGCAGCGCATGACCACAAGAGTTGAGACCTTCGCCAAGGTCGCCGAGCTGATCGAGCCCTTCAACAAGAAGGGCGTCGCGCTTTCCGAGACCACGACCTTTGCGGGCGATCTCGAATGGGACAGCCTCACTGTCATGGATTTCGTGGCGGCGATCGAGGACGAATTCGACATCCTGATCACGATGAACATGCAGGCT
>DASVQT010000043.1:0-23664 GCA_036388975.1 Allosphingosinicella sp.
CCGTGGATCAGCCGCCGGTGAAAGCCGACCGAATGACCGAGGAGGAGGCCGGCTCCGGTCGTCACCAGGAAGATCGCGAACGCGCTCCATGTGAAGAGAAGGGGCCCGGCGACGAGCGCGCCGGCCAGCATCGCGCCGTTCCAAAGCGAATGCGCCGGGTCCCACCTGACGTCGCCGGCGAGCGGATCGGCGCCGTCATCCCGAAGGCTGTTCACCGCATGGGGATCGAGCGACTCGGCCATGGCATCAGCTCCTAAGGAATTAAGTGACTACTTAACTCCCGTCGCGCGCAGGTTGCAAGTGCTTAAGTGATCACTTAAATGCGCACCATGCAGCGCGTGTTCGAAGCCCTCTCATCCACGGTCCGCCGGAAGATCCTGGCCTACCTCGCCCATGCGGACCTCACCGCCGGCGAAATCGCAGCGCGGTTCGACATTTCAAAGTCGGCCGTCTCCCAGCACCTCTCGATCCTTGAGAATGCAGGGCTCGTCGAGAGCGAGAAGAAGGGGCAGTTCGTCCATTACAAGCTGGTGCCGGACAATGTGGCGAACACCTTGAACGCCTATCTCCAGACGGTCTGCCCCGTTTCCAAGCCCCTGAAGCGCGAAAGCGCCGTCATCGCCGCGGAGCGCGCCGACACGACATCGGATGCTGCGGACTGACGCCGGTCCGGGCGCCACAATCCGGCCGGCCCGCAGCCTGAGCCGGGTTCCCGGCGGGCGGCACCGCCGCTAAGGCGCCGCCATGCCCGATCCTCGCTTCTCCTTCTCCATCTCGGCGACCGACGGCGCCGCGCGCACCGGCACGCTTTCGATGCTTCGCGGCGACATTCGCACGCCCGCCTTTATGCCCGTCGGGACCGCGGCGACGGTCAAGGCGATGAAGCCCGCCGACGTGCGCGCGGCCGGCGCGGACATCATCCTCGGCAACACATACCATTTAATGCTGCGCCCGGGCGCAGAGCGCGTCGCCAAGCTCGGCGGACTGCACCGCTTCATGGGCTGGGACCGGCCGATCCTCACGGACAGCGGCGGCTATCAGGTGATGAGCCTGTCCGAGCTCACCAAGGTGACGGAAGAAGGCGTCGCCTTCGCCAGCCACATAGACGGCAGCCGCCACATGCTCTCGCCGGAGCGCTCGATCGAGATCCAGCGCCTGCTCGGCTCCGACATCGTCATGCAGTTCGACCAGCTCGTCCCCACCACCTCCACCCGCGACGAGCAGGCGGCGGCGATGGAGCGCTCGATCCGCTGGGCCAGGCGCTCCCGCCAAGCCTTCGACGGCGGCGGCGAGCATGCGGAGCGCGCCGCCATCTTCGGCATTCAACAGGGCGCGCTCGACGAGACCATGCGAAAGGCGTCGGCCGACGGTCTGCGGGAGATCGGCTTCGACGGCTATGCGGTCGGCGGCCTGGCGGTCGGCGAAGGGCAGGAGGCGATGTTCGCCTGCCTCGATTTCGCGCCCGGCATGCTCCCCGCCGACCGGCCGCGCTACCTGATGGGCGTCGGCAAGCCGGACGACATCGTCGGCGCGGTGGAGCGCGGCATTGACATGTTCGATTGCGTCCTCCCGACGCGCTCGGGGCGCACGGGTCAGGCCTTCACCGCCGACGGCCCGATCAACATCCGCAATGCCCGCTTCGCCGAAGACCAGGCGCCGCTCGATCCCGAATGTCCGTGCCCGGTGTGCGGCACCTGGAGCCGCGCCTACATTCACCACCTCGTCCGCTCGGACGAAATCCTGGGCGCCATGCTGATGACCGAGCACAATCTCAATTTCTACCAGCAGCTCATGGCGGGCCTCCGCACGGCGATTGCGGATGGGCGGCTGAAGGCGCATGCGGATGCATTCCGCGCGCGGTACAAGGCGCCGAAGGGTGCGAAGCCGGGCTGTTAGTCTTGATCCGCAGCACGCGCGAACCGGGCTTCGACAGGCTCAGCCCTAGCGGGGTTGGTCAGGATCGGGCCCGATGGATCGAGTGCTGCATCCCCACACCGCTAGCCCTGAGCTTGTCGAAGGGCGGGTTGCACTGCTCCGTGCCCTTCGACATTGGGCTTCGACAGGCTCAGCCCTGGCGGAGATGGTGAGGAGTGACATTGATCCGGGTGGTCCGCTAGCTTCGCGCAAGATCAGCGGAGACGGCACCATGAAGACCAGAACAGCACGATGCGAATGCGGGGCGCTCACCGCCGCCTGCGAAGGCGAGCCGGTGCGGCGTTCGGCCTGCCACTGCCGCTCGTGCCAGCGGCGGTCGGGGAGTGCGTTTTCGCTCAATTCCACATGGGCGGAGGCGCAGGTCACGATTTCCGGGGAAAGCCGGATGTTCGAGCGGCTCGGCGACGAGGGGCATTGGGGGCGGAGCCACTTCTGCACGACCTGCGGGACGACGCTCTTCTGGCGGATCGAGCGCAGCCCGGGGATGGTCTATGTCGCAGTCGGCGGTTTTGCGGACCCGGCCTTTCCGGAGCCGCAGGTCGCAGTCTACGAGGAGCTGGCGCCCCCGTGGCTCAGGTTCGAGACGACCCGCCCGCTTGTGTAGCAGTAACGTCGCTCGTGTCGGGCGCTTCGCCGACGCGTGCGTCGCCGGCGACGAGGTAAACCTTCGCGGTCAACCAGTCGATCACCCCGGCCACCACGAGGATCAGCATGACCAATGCTGGAGGGATGATGCGTGCCGCAGCGGACGCCAGGCAAAAGAGCGCAACCGCGCCGCTGGCCCGGCCTCTCACAGTGGTGAGCTGAGCCCCGCAGTCCGTGCAGGCGAAAGCCTTTCCGCGGCGAATGCCCGCCTTGAGAAAAGGAACGGTCTTTCCGCAGCGTGGACAGCCGCCCCGCGCCACCCTGTTTGCGCTGGAATGATCAACCATGAGGCGAGCTTAGGTCGTTCTGCTTGGAAACCAACAATCGCGCCGTTCTGGACAGATTTCAGGGCCACCGCGCCGGTTCGGACCAAGCGACGCACAGGTTCCTAGCTTCCGAAGCCCTGGCTGAGGAAGCTCGGCACCGGGCCGTTCCAGCCGTCGTCGGCGCCTTCCAGCGCGGGCTCGTCGCGGCGCGAGCGATCGTCGCGGCGGGGGCGCTCCTCGCGTCGGGAGCGATCCTCGCGGGGACGCTCGGCACGCTCCTCGCGCGGACGCTCCTCGCGCGGACGCTCTTCACGCGAGCGCTCGGCGCGGCGGGGACGCTCGGGGCGCTCCTCACGCTCCTGCGGCTCCGGCGCGGGAGCGGGCTCCGCGTCCTGCGGGGCATCCGAACGCTCTTCGCGCGGCGCTTCCACCCGTTCTTCGCGGCGGGGGCGGCGTTCACGGCGAGCGCGCTTGGGCGGCTCCTCGCTGCGGGCTTCCTCGGCCGGAGCCTCTTCGGCAGCAGCGGCCGGAGCGACGGCACCGCGCACGGGGGCGTCGAGCGTCGGGATCTTGGAGCCGATCAGCTTCTCGATCGTCTCCAGCGCTTCCGTGTCGGCGCCGGTCACCAGGGTGATCGCGGTGCCGGTCTTGCCGGCGCGGCCGGTGCGGCCGATGCGGTGGATGTAGTCGTCCGGCTGCCACGGCACGTCATAGTTGAAGACGTGGCTGACGCCCTTGATGTCGAGGCCGCGCGCCGCGACGTCAGAAGCGACGAGGATGTTGATCTCGCCGGCCTTGAATCGCTCCAGCTCGCGGATGCGCTCGGGCTGCTCCATGTCGCCGTGGATCGGGCCCGCCTTGAAGCCGCCGCGCTGGAGGCTGGTGGTGAGCTCGCGCACCGTCGTCTTGCGGTTGGAGAAGATGATCGCGGTGGTGACTTCCTCACGGCGGAGGAGATCGCCCAACGCATCGCGCTTCTTGCGGCTGTCGACGCGCAGCACGCGCTGGTCGATGAGCAGGTTCGACGAGGCCGGACGCGAGACTTCGATCGTCTTCGGGCCGGTGAGGAAGCGGTCGGCGAGCTTCTTGATGGGGGCCGGCATGGTCGCCGAGAAGAGCAGCGTCTGCCGCGGGGAGGGCAGCTTGGTGCAGATTTCCTCGATGTCCGGAATGAAGCCCATGTCGAGCATCCGGTCGGCTTCGTCGATGACGAGGAGGTTGCAGCCGTTGAGCATGATCTTGCCGCGGCCGAACAGGTCCATGAGGCGGCCGGGCGTGGCGATCAGGACGTCGACGCCCTTTTCGAGCTTCTTGATCTGATCGGCCATGTTGGTGCCGCCGATGAGCAAGGCCATCGAGAGCTTGTGATACTTGCCGTAGGCTTCGAAGTTCTCGGCGACCTGCGCGGCGAGTTCGCGCGTCGGCTCGAGGATCAGCGAGCGGGGCATGCGGGCGCGGCTTCGGCCTTCGCCGAGGATGTCGATCATGGGGAGGACGAAGGCGGCGGTCTTGCCGGTGCCGGTTTGCGCGATCCCGATCAGATCGCGGCCCATCAGGACCGACGGTATCGCCTGCGCCTGGATCGGCGTCGGCTCCGAATAGCCCGATTCCCCGACCGCGCGGAGCAATTCGTCGGAAAGGCCGAGATCGGCAAAGGTCATTGGGTATCCGATGTTCGAGAGTGGGTGTCGTGGGGCCAGAACCGCCAGCGCCTCGCGGCGCTTGCGCTCAGGGCGCCCGAAAAGTCAAGGTAAACGGCCCGCAGCGCACTAGCGAACCGGCGTCAAAGTCCGGAACTGGTCGATGCCGCACTGCCCGCCCATGCGGGAGCGGACGGCATCGCGATCGGCGCAGATCATCCCGTCCGCCGTGCCGTTCACGTAGAAGCCCTGGTAGAAATCGAGCCCGCCGCAGCCATTCTCGAGCTTGACCCGAACCCGGCTCCGGTCCTGGAGAAGAAGGTCGACGCTGTTCTGGCCGAGCAAGGTCGCGCCGGCGACGGAGCGCGCAGCGATGCAGCGCGGGCCGCGGCTTTCGCGCCACTGCGTCGCCGCCGATATGGGCGCGTTCCGGATCGCGCGGGGAACGCGCACGATGATCTGCTGCCGCACCGTCACCTGCGCATAGACGTTCCCCGGGGGCGGCGCCTGGCCCGCGCTCCCGAAGACGAGCATCAGCCATGCGGCCGTGCCGGCAAAGATCATTCCCCACGCTCCATATTCCGACGCCTTGGTCCGCCCCGCTTGAACATGCGATTAATTTGCTCTGCGCCGCGCACGCCTTTATCGCGCTGGCCATGACCTCGAAGCCCTCGCCGCAGTTGCTCGCGCGCCTCGCGGACCTGCTCGGCCCGAAGGGCTATACGGACGCGGCGGAGGACCTCGCCCCGTGGCTGACCGACTGGCGCCGGCGCTACAGCGGCGCGGCCGCCGCGCTCCTCTCGCCCGCTTCGACCGAGGACGTCGCCGAGATCGTCCGCCTTGCGGCCGAAGCCCATGTCGCCATCGTGCCCCAGGGCGGCAACAGCTCCATGGTCGCGGGCGCAATCCCCGACGAAAGCGGCGGCGCGCTCCTTCTCTCGCTCCGGCGCATGAACCGGATCCGCAGCCTCGATGCCGACGCGAACCTCGCCGTCGCGGAAGCGGGCGTCATCCTGTCGTCGCTGCACGACACCGCCCTCGCCGCCGGCCGCCGCTTCCCGCTTTCGCTCGGCGCCAAGGGAAATGCGACGATCGGCGGCCTCGTTTCGTCCAACGCTGGCGGCACGCAGGTGCTTCGGTTCGGAACCATGCGCGGGCTCGTCCAGGGAATCGAAGCGGTGCTGCCCGACGGTTCGGCTTGGAACGGCCTGTCGCCGCTCAAGAAGGACAATCGCGGCTACGATCTGAAGCACCTGCTGATCGGCGGGGAAGGGACGCTCGGCGTGGTCACCGCCGCGAGCCTGAAGCTCGTTCCCGCCGTCGCCGCCCGCGCGGTGGCCTGGGTGGGCGTCGAAGCGCCGGACGCGGCGCTGAAGCTGCTGCGCCATTGCGAGCGGGCGATGGGCGATGCGGTGGAAGCGTTCGAACTCGTGCCGAAGAGCGCGCTCGACCTCGTCCTCAAGCACGTCGCCGGCACGCGCGCGCCGCTTTCCGGCGCTCACCCCTGGAACGTCCTCATTGAGACGACCGCGCCTGCCGGCGCCCCGGAGCCGGAGCCCGCGCTCGTGGATGCGCTCCGCTCCGCTTTCTCCCTCGGCCTCGCCACGGACGCCGCAATCGCCGCCTCCGAAGCGCAGGCCGAGGCCTTCTGGCGCCTGCGCGACAGCATCTCGGAAGCCGAGCAGAAGGACGGCGTCGCCGCCAAGCACGACATATCTGTTGAAGTCGCGAAGATGCCCGGCTTCATCGTCGAAGCGGCCCGCGCCGTCGAATCCCGTTTCCCGGGAACGCGCGTCAACGCCTTCGGCCATCTCGGCGACGGCAACGTCCACTTCAACGTACGCGCGCCCGCCGGCCTTTCGCGGGATGAGGCGCCCGACTGGCTCGCCGGCGAGGCAGCCCGGATCACGGCGCGCGTCCACGATCTCGTCACCGCGGCGGGCGGGTCGATCTCGGCCGAGCACGGCATCGGCCAGATGAAGATCGCCGAACTCGCCCGCCTTGCCGACCCGGCCCGGCTCGCAGCCATGCGCGCGATCAAGAAGGCGCTGGACCCCGCCGGCATCATGAACCCGGGAAAGCTCGTGCCGCCGGGCCTTTAGGGAAGGGGAAGCCTTGCGAAAAAGGCGAACCGCCCTTAGACCACCCGCGGCTTAGCGGCTTCTTTTCATAGGGAACCCGCGCCCTCAATCTTTTTGGAGACCGACATCATGGCGAGCCAGCCGCCGGCCAATCTGCCGCTTTTCTACCAGGATCTCATGCCGCTCTCGAGCTCCGTCCATGCCGATTTCCGAGTCCGCAACGCCGACACGGCGCCGTTTCTCGTCAACGCGCATGCCATTCCGATCACGGTGGACGAGTTCATCACCGCCCAGCGCTTCTACCCGATCGTCTTTTCGGTCGGCGAAGCGCCGGTTCCGCTGGCGCTGATGGGCCTCAACGAAGGCGTGAACGTTTTCGTCGACAATGACGGCCGCCTGCTCGGCGAGACCTATATCCCGGCGTACGTGCGCCGTTATCCGTTCATGCTTGCCAAGCTCCAGCCGCAGGCCGAAGAGCTGTCGCTCTGCTTCGATCCGTCGAGCGGCCTCGTCGCCGCCGGCGAAGAGGGCAACCGCATGTTCGACGACCAGCAGCCGAACGACCACCTCCGCTCGATCCTGAAGTTCTGCGAGGACTTCGAAATGGCGGCGCAGCGCACCAACGCCTTCGTTCGCGAACTCCAGGAGGCCGACCTCCTGATCGACGGCGAAGTGACGATTCAGCCGGAAAATGCGCAGCAGCCTTTCGTGTATCGCGGCTTCCAGATGGTTTCCGATGAAAAGCTGCGCGAACTGCACGGCGACAAGCTTCGCAAGCTCAACCAGAACGGCGCGCTGCCGCTTCTCATGGCCCACATGTTCTCGCTGCCGATGATCCGCGACATTTTCGGCCGCCAGATGCAACAGGGCAAGGTGCCGCAGCCGGAGCTCGGCTTCAGCGCGGGCACGGGCACGGGCACCGGCAACGGCGCCGGCAACGGCGCGGGCGGCAACGCCTGAGCGAAGGGCCGGCCGGCCCACACCGAAAAGGCCGGCGCGGCGGCGCTCTTGAACCGCCCGCCGGCCAACCTATTTGCAGGAAAGCAGCCGCTTCACCCCCCTTTGAAGCGCTGCCGCGCCCCGTCAGGGCGCTCCTCCCTGAACCTTGGCCGCTCCGTGGAAACACGGGGCGGTCTTTTTATGTCCGGCGCCGCACCCGGTGCCGGTCAGCGCGACGGATGACAGTCCGCCGGCGCGCCGAGCGACAGTCCCCGGTCCAGATAGTCCTGTAGGCCCTCCTCGGAGCCGAGAATGGTGCGCACCACGTCCACGGTTGCGCTGCATGCCTGCGCAATGGCCCTGAGGTTGGGATAGATTTGCTGGCGGCGGATGGCCCAGACATGGCTGACCAGCTCGCTCCGGGTGGCGAAGCGGCCGGTCGCGCGGCGCGGGGTCTGGCGGCAGCTCGTGCGGGTCATCGCTTTCTCCTCGGCTCTTTTCATGGACATACGGAGAGGCGGCACCCGCGGATGCACCGCCATGCCCCCGCCTTTGGACCGGGTTGATGCCGGTACGCGCGCGTGCGACATGACCGTGGTGGATCGCCCGGCAAGCAGCGGCAGCGCCAACGAGGCGCGGCGGACCCTGTCCGAAGCGCTTGCCCGCGTCGGCGGGGGCAGCGAAGCCGCGCTTCGCGAAGTTTATCAAAGCACGTCCGCGAAGCTGTTCGGCCTTATCCTTCGTATCTTGAACGACAGGGGAGAGGCGGAGGATGCTTTGCAGGAAGTCTATGTCAGCGTCTGGCGCCGGGCGAGCAGCTTCGATCCGGCGCGGGCCAGCCCCGTCACCTGGCTCGCCGCCATTGCCCGCAACCGCGCCATCGACCGCCTTCGCGCCTCCGGCCGCCCTCGGCCCGCCGAGCCGATCGAAGCGGCGGCGGGAGTCGCCGACGGCGGCGAGGATGCGCTGTCGCGGCTCGAAGCAGGCGAGGACCGCGCCCGGCTCGTCGGGTGCGTCGAGGAACTGGAAGCGCGCCAGGCCGCGGCGATCCGCTCCGCTTTCTTCGGCGGTCTTTCCTATCCCGAGCTCGCCGAGCGTGCCGGCGTTCCGCTCGGCACCATGAAGAGCTGGATCCGGCGCGGTCTGCTTCGCCTTCGCGATTGCCTGGACCGGTGAGCGCGGACGATCCCCTCGGCGCCGAGGACGAGCGCGACCTGCTCGCTGCGGAATATGCCCTCGGCCTGCTCGACGCCGAAGCGACGGCGGAGGCGCGCCGCCTCGCCGCTTCCGACGACGGCTTCGCCGCTGCCGTTGCGCGGTGGCAGGAGCGCTTGATGCCGCTGGCCGGCGAAGCGCCCGCCGTGGTGCCCGATCCGGCGCTCTGGGACCGGGTGCGCGCGGCGATCGCCGACGCTCCGGCCGCCGGATCGAACGTCGTCGCGCTGCAGCGGCGCCTGCGCATCTGGCGCAACGTCGCCGCCGGCGCGATGGCGGTCGCCGCGTCGCTCGCGCTCGTCGTCGGCCTGGATGTCGCCACCGACCGCACCGAAGTCGCCGGGCGGGGGCAGGGCGCCCCCGCCGAGCGTCCGGCGGTGCTGGTCGCCGCTCTCGCCTCGCCGGAGGAGGAAACCTCGCTTTCCGTCGCTTACGATGCCGGCGACCGGAGCCTGGTCGTGACGCCCGGCCGCCTGACGGGTGCCGCCGGCCACGACCATGAACTCTGGATCATTCCCGCGGGCGGCGCGCCCGTGTCGCTCGGGCTCGTCCGCGCCGGCGAGCCGCAGCGCCTGCGCGTCCCGGCCGAAATCGCGCCGCATTTCCGCTCGCAATCGTCCGTCGCCTTGTCCGTCGAGCCGACGGGCGGCTCGCCGAGCGGCCGGCCGACGGGCCCGGTCGTGGCTTCGGGCGCGCTTCTCGTCGTCTGACCTTTTTTTTCGCGGATCCTCCCTGCATCCGCGGGCGCCGCGACTCCGTAGCTCTTCATGCAGCACGGACCCCGATGCTGCCAAAAGGAGGAGATTTCCATGGTTCACCGTTTCAGCGGGCTGATGCTCGCCGCCGCTTCTGCGCTTTCCCTTTCGGCCTGCATGTCCGCCGCCGACGGCGACATGGACGCGATGGGCGCTTCGGCCTCCGCCAGCAGCACCGTCATGGTCGGCGGCGCCGCCATGTATGCGAACCGCAACATCGTCCAGAACGCCGTCAATTCGCGCGATCACACCACGCTCGTCGCCGCCGTGCAGGCCGCCGGCCTGGTCGATACGCTTTCCGGCGCCGGTCCGTTCACCGTCTTCGCGCCGACCAACGCCGCCTTCGAGCGCCTTCCGGCCGGCACCGTCGAGACCCTTCTCCAGCCGGCCAACCGCCAGATGCTGCAGAATGTCCTCACCTACCATGTCGTCCCGGGCAATCTGACGGCGGCCGACCTCATGTCGCGCATCCGCGCCGGCGGCGGCACGGCGCGCCTCACCACGGCGTCGGGCGGAATGCTGACCGCGCGCATGTCGGGCAATTCCATTGTCCTCACCGACGCGCGCGGCGGCATGGCCACCGTCACCCAGGCCGACGTCATGCAGTCGAACGGCGTGATCCACGTCACCAACGCCGTTTCGATCCCCGGCTGAGGCCGCTCGAAATGACACGGCTTACGCGGCGCGAGGCCCTTTGGGGCGGAGCGGCGGCGGCGGCGGCGGCGGGGCTCAGCCTCGCCGCCGGCGTTGCATCGGCGGCTTCGGCGCAGACCCGCCGCTTTCCGGTGACCCGCACCGATGCCGAATGGCGGCGCACGCTCAGTCCTTCGGCCTATGCGGTGCTTCGCCGCGGATCGACGGAGCGTCCGGGATCGAGCCCGCTCAACCGCGAACGCCGCCGCGGCACCTATCATTGCGCCGGCTGCGGCCACCGCTTGTTCGCATCGGCGGCCAAGTTCGAAAGCGGCACCGGTTGGCCGAGCTTCACCGCCCCGCTCGCGGGCGGAATCGGCACGCGCCCGGACGACAGCGGCTTCGGCCGCCGCACCGAAGTTCATTGCGCCCGCTGCGGGGGCCATCTCGGCCACGTCTTCGACGACGGTCCGCGCCCCACGGGCAAGCGCTACTGCATGAACGGCGCGGCCTTGGCCTTCCGCCCGGGCTGAGCCGGCCAGGAGGCCAGCAGCGCGCTTATTCCGCGGCCAGCGCCTCCAGCGGCGCCTGCATCACCTGCTCGGCAAGCGCGGCGGCCACGGCCGCGATCAGCGTCGCCGTCCGGTCGAAGCCCGGCCCGGGCTCGCGCAGGTCCTCATCGAGATAAGCGGACCGGTCGATCTCCAGCTGCACCGCATGAATGTCGCTGCGCGGGCTGCCGTGGCGCGTGACGATGTGGCCGCCGGCATAAGGGCTGTTCTGCGCCGTCGACCAGCCGAGCCCCCGCGCCGCGCGCACGGCGGCGTGGAGCCATGCGGGCGCGATGGTCGCGCCGTGGCGGTCGCCGAAGACGATGCTTGCCTGGCGCACCCCGCCGACGGGCTCGCGCGGCGGCATGGAATGGCAATCGAGCAGGATGGCGGCGCCGAAGCGGTCGCGCGCCGCGCGCAGCGCCTCGGCCAGCGCCTCGTGATAAGGACGGTGCACGGTTTCGACGCGGCGGCGCAGTTCGTCCCGGCTGATCCGGTGGAGCCAGATCGCGCCGGTGCCCGCAATGCGGGAAGGGACGAGGCCGAGGCCGCCGCGGGTCCGGGCGGACTGGAGAACGGACGCGGAGGGCGGGGGCGGGGCGATCAAGGCGGGATCGATCTCGCGCTCGTCCCGATTGAGGTCGATCTCGGCCCGCGGGACTTGCGCGACGAAAGCCGTCGCGCCCTCTTCCACCGCCCGCCAGACGAGGCGGTCGACCAGCCGGTCCTCCAGCAGCTCCAGCGTGCGGCGCGGCACGCGCGCGGCGCGCAGCAGGCTTTCCGAATAATTGCGTCCGGCGTGCGGAACCGAAAGCACCACCGGGGAGGCGGGCTGCGCGGGGCCGGCCCTGAAGAAGGGGGCGTCGGGGTGCGGCGGGTTCATGCTTGGGCTCAAACTACCAGCGGCGCGCAAGGGTGCAAAGCGAATGCGCACCCGCACGCATTCGCGCGGCGGCGAGACGTTTTTCCTAGCCGGCGCTGGAAAATGTTAAAGTGTTCGCGCATAGATGGAGCCGCAAGCCGCGGCGGCGCGGCGCGAGGTGAACGCGCGCATGATCAGGATCCTTTTGGCCGAAGACGACGAGTCGATGCGGCTTTATCTCGCCCGCGCGCTCGAGCGGGTCGGCTATCATGTGACGTCGGTGGACCGCGGAACCGCGGCCGTGCCGCTGCTCGAGGCCGAGAGTTTCGACCTGCTTTTGACCGACATCGTGATGCCGGAGATGGACGGGATCGAGCTTGCCCAGAAAGCGGCAATTGTGGCGCCCGACATGCGCGTCATGTTCATCACCGGCTTCGCGGCGGTGGCGCTCAAGGCCGGCCGCAAGGCCCCCGACGCCAAGGTGCTCTCCAAGCCGTTCCATCTTCGCGATCTCGTCGCCGAAGTCGACCGCCTGTTCCAGACCGAGGACCAGCACGGACGGCTTTGAGCCGCCGCGGCTCCGGCCGCGTGAACGGCGCTTGCGCCGCGCCGGAGGCCTCGCTACATGAGCGCCCGAGCGGTTCCCGGAAGAACTCTTCCGGGACGCGCGTGGGCGTGTAGCTCAGTGGTAGAGCACTGTGTTGACATCGCAGGGGTCGCAAGTTCAATCCTTGCCACGCCCACCAGATCAAAGCCCCGGGAATCTGCGGATTTCCGGGGCTTTTTCGTGTCTGCGCCTGAGGGTGCAACCGACCAATTCCCGCCTGTTTTGACCAGATTTGACCCATTCTCGCCAGGAGCGGTGGGCATATTTGCCGCCTGCGGTGGCCGGCTCGACGTAAGGGATGAAGCTGCGCGCGCGCGGTCTCTCGATCATCGTCGAGTGCTAGGCCGGGGGACCGCGTGCGCCGACCGGGTGCTTTTGGACGAAACCGAAAGACCCACCCAAACGGCCTCGGGCAGCTGCGAGGGTGCAGGGCTCGATGGGCGGTGTGAACCGCCCCGGGCGCCTAGTGATCCGGGTGCGGCGGCCGAACCTTCACTCACCGAAGGATCGTCCTCCGCATCTGCGGAGATTGCCAGGGTGAGCAGCCACGTCATCTCGCCGAGCACGTGACTGACCGTCGGTCCGGGCGGACGCGCCGCCGCTTCGGCGGCTTCTTCCTCACTGCTCACGCGCGATCACCCCCAGCTCAGCTTGCGTAGAATTCGTACCGATCGTTCGCAGAAGAGGTGCGCGAGTGCAGCTCATTTTCGCCGCTGCGCGCGCCGAACGAAGCCATGTGCTGGATGAGCTGGGCGAGGTGCGGATCGCGATCTGCCATCTCCGCCGCGGCGCCTGGCACATCCTCGGCATCCACGGCGACGCGGGGCAGGTCCTGCGTCGCAAGGTCGGCGCCGGCGGCGAGGCGCGCGGCGGCTCCCCCCCCGCTCCAGAAGCCGGCATCGTCCGCCGCCGGCAGCGTCCACTGCAGGCTCAAATGCGTGTCAAAGAGGTCGAGGCCGGAGCGCAGCGCCCTCAGCAGCGCCTCGCGCGGCCCCGCAGCGCCGTCGCCGAAGACCGCGCCGCCGTCGCCGCGGAGCGGGGCGGCTTGCTGCGCAGAAGCGCGCGGCTGCGCGGCGGGCCTGAAGGCGAGCGCGGCGTCGGCCACCGTTCCGGTAGAACCGTTGACGCGCATAAAGGCGCCGGTCGCGATGACCGCATTCTCGCCGAGCTTGACCGGCTGCTGCTGCGGCGCCTGAATCGAAAGGCCGATCGAGGCGATCCCGTGCTCGGCCACCGTCATCAACTCGCCCGCGTCCGTGACTCCGTTTCCATTGCCGTCGGACCAGATGCGCAGCTCTCCGAACCGCGCGTCGCCGGCGTCGACGCGCCCGTTCCTGTCGCTGTCGAGTGTCTCCAGCGCTTCGAAGCTGTTCTTCGCGCCGGACTTGAGGCCGAGCAGGGAAAGCTCGGCGGCGTTGTCGACGAGGCCGTCGCCGTTGAGGTCGATGACCAGGAATCCGTCGCCCTGGCCGATCCAGCCGGTGTCGTCCGCGCCGCCATTGCCGTCCATGTCGAAGCGCGCCCTCGAGCTGGTCCGCCCCTTGAGCTCGATACCGTCGCCGTCGAGGTCGAGCACCAGCGGGGCAAGCATGCCGATCGTCCGGTTGCCGAAGCTCAGCATTGCCGCCGGACCGACCGTTCCGGCCTTCGCGGCGGCGATCCCCTTGGTCTTCGCCGGGAGGATGACGAGCTCGCCGCCCTGCGCACTCAGCCGGTACTTGCCGCTGCCGCCGCGATAGCTGCGGACGTCGAGCTCGAGGCTCGGCGGCGGCGGCGGCCCGGCATCGGGGGCGGCATCGGCGGCCGCTGCGGCGGCCTGATCCGCAGACGCAGCCGACAATGTAGCGGCGGCCGCTTCGGCGGACGCGGCGGGCGCTGCCGGCTCCAGGAGGCCCTGCGCCGGCGCTCCGGCATTGCCGCTTCCGGTGTCCGGGCCCGCTCCGCCGCCGGCTCCGGTTCCCGAGGCGCTGCCGGCGGCGCTGGCCGACGGATTGCTGCCGAAGGCGAAGGCGGCGTCGAGGAGCGTGCCGGAGCTGCCGTCGGTCCGGACGAACTCGGCACTGTTATAGACGCGGCTCCCGGCAACGCTCCCGCCGGCCTGCGAGACCGCGATCCCGGCCAGCGAGATGGCGGCGATCTCGGCCTGGGCGAGCGTGAGGAGCTCACCCGCGTCGCTCTCGCCATTGCCGTTAGTGTCGAACCACAGGAGGAAGTCGCCGAAACGGGCATCGTGAGTCGTGATGACCCCGTCGCCGTCCGTGTCAAAGGCGGCGAGGCCTTCGAGATCGGTGGTTGCGCCGGGGCGATCGCCGACGAAGGAGATTTCGGAAATGCCGGCGATTTCTCCGTCGCGGTTCCGGTCGATCGCGAGCAGGGCATCGCCGCGGGTGATCCACGCAGTGCGCTGGCGGATGCCGTCCCCGTCCATGTCAAACTGGGCCACGCTGTCCGCGAGTGAAACCAGGCCGCTGCCGTCGCCATCGTAATCGAGCACGATCGGCGCGGCGAGCGCAGTTACGTCCGAAGGATCGTAGACGAGGAAGACGTCGCCGACGATCCCGTGGCTGCCGTCGATGTTCGTATATTGGGTCGTACCGTAGACGATGTTGTCGTTCGCCTCATCCGGGTCCGCGCCGGTCAGCGCGATGGTCAGGCTGACGTTGAGCATGCCGGCCTGTTCGAGGCTGACCAGCTCCCCGGCCTGGCTGATCCCGTCCTGGTTTGCGTCCCGCCAGACGCGGAACTCGGCGAAGCGAGCATCGCCCGCGTCGAGAAAGCCGTTTCGGTTCGTGTCAAAGGCGCGAAGCCCTTCGAGGTCGGTGAGCGCACCCTGCGCGTCGCGCTGGAAGGAGATTTCCGAAACGTCGTTGATGATGCCGTCGCCGTTGCGGTCGAGCGCGAGCAGGCCATCGTCGGCGCCGACCCAGCCGGTCACGTCCGCGATCCCGTCCGCATCCATGTCGAAGCGGACCGACGAGCCGTTATAGGCGACGAGCTCCAGCCCGTCCCCGTCGAGGTCGAAGACGATCGGGGGAACCGACGTGCCGCGCTTCAGGAATGTGATCTCGTAAGGAACGGTCGTTGCCTTGCCGAGCGAGTCGGTGATGGTGACCGTGAAGGTATATTTAATGCCGTGGGTGCGCCGGGCGCCTACCTTGGTGCCGCCCTGCCAGGCAACGTCATCCTCATTGTCCGAGCCGGGCGGCAGGTTGAAGCGAATATAGCCGTTCGCATCCACGCTCAGGATGGGGTAGCCGCTGTCGATATTGTCGTTGCCACCCGCCGAGACCTCGAAGTCCTGAGCGGAGATGTTGCCGATTTCGTAGGATAGCGCCCGCCGTTCGGGGTCCACCGCGCCGAGCGCGACGAGCGTCCCCTCCAGAATTTCGCCCTTCACCCGGAAGGTCGTTGCCGACGTCTGGCTCACCCAGGCCGCGCCTTCGTAGACCGAGTAGCTGGCCGCGGACTGCGTCGTAAGGTCCTCGTTGACGTCGGCGACGTTGACGGTGATGTCGGCCTGCCGGACGATGCCGGTTGCGTCGTCGATCGCCTGGACCTGGAGCGTCACCACCGCGCGCGAGGGATCGCGCCCGGCCCAGACCAGTTCGGTCTGCTCGATGTCGTCCACATCCGTGTAGCTGTGCTCCTCATAGATGTCGGTCAGGGCCTCGTAATCGACCCCCTCGATCATCCGCAGCGTTCCATCCTGCTCGATGGTCCACGCACCCATCGTCGTCGATCCGTTGCTGAACTGCCAGCGCATGTTGCGCCCTTCGGGATCGCTCAGCATCGCCTTCCTGACGTCGATGGCGACGCCAGCCGTCGTGGGCACCGGGATCATCGGCCCGAGCGGCGTGTTCGACTCGTTGATCGTAAAGTTCGCATTCTGCAGGCTGTGCGGCTCGTTCAGGTCGTCCAGCGTCACCTTGAGCGATCCGACCGAGTGGCGGCTGTGTCCGCCCATCTGACGATCGTAGACCACAACTTCATAGTTGAGCGCCGGATTGGCTTCGTGATCGAGCGTCCGCGCGCCGTTCACCCACACCCGCCCGTCCAGGAGGTCGACCACGAAATGGCCATCGTGCGAGACGGAGACGTTGCGCTCGAGCGCGGAATCATAATAATAATCGTTCGCCCCGCCGAAGAAGTAGCGAAGATCTCCCGCGGCACCGTCCGGATCGGTCGCGCCGATCGTGCCGACGAGCTGATAGGAAAGCGGATTTTCGAACGGGGTAAAGGTGAACGCCTCGGTGAAAGCCGGTGCCTCGTTCTTGTCCTCGATGTAGATGTTGTAGTTGATCGGGTCGGACTCGAGCCCGGAAGCATCGGCCGCGGCGAGCGTCAGCGTCGCGACACGCATCTCCATCAGCCCGTCGCCGTCCGTGTCGTGATGGAAGCCCCCACCCATGCCGTACTGCCCGGCATGGGTGCGCAGGAACGCAGCGGTGAAATTGGCGCCGTCGAACTTCAGCGTGCCGGCCGATGTCGTGAACCAGCCGTGGGGATTGCCAGCGAGTATCCTGAGCGTCGGCTGAGGCCCGTCGGGATCGCTCATCGCGAACGTCGCGATCGCATTGCCGGCATGGTTCGCATCGCCCGGCAGGATTTCCGAATAGAGAATGTGCGGGGCCGAAACGATCGCGTTGGGCCTCTCGTTGACGTCCGACAGGTAGAATTTCGTCGCAGTCGCTTCGGACAGGAGCGGGCCGTCGCTCGCCTGCACCTTGACCTCGCCGATATAGGCGTCCAGCCGGCCGTCGCCGTCATAGTCCGCAATGGCGAAGCCGCTGGCGCGCGCCCATTCAAAATCGAAGGTCAGGGCGAATACGACCTGGTTGCCGGAAATGGCGAACCAGTTGCCCGGATTGCCGTTCGGCGCAAACTGGAGCGCCGGCGTCGTACCGTCCGGATCGCTGAGGCCGTATGTCGCAAACGCGCGCCCGGCGACCGCCGGGTTCGCTGACGGCTGCTCGTCGAAAAAGGCGCTGACCGGACCGGCGGGTGCGTTCGGGCGCTCGGGAAGGTTCGAGACGCCGATCTTGATCTCCATCGCCGATTGCCTCGAGGGCGCCGCGCCGTAATTGTCGCGCGCGACGACCGTGTACGTGACCGGTTCGAACATGGTTTCGCGATCGAGGGCGTAGATGGTGCGGATCTCGCCGCTGTCGGCGTCGATCCGGTAGCGTGTGTCGAACGAGACCTGGCTCGGCGCGCCGTCCGTCATGAAGGAATAGATTTGCTTGGCGAACGCGGATCCCGGCGTGTCTGGATCGGTGGCCGCGACCGTGGCGACAAACGCGTTCGCCGCGTTTTCGGCGACTGTGAGATCGGGCAGCGGCTGGAGCGCGTTCCCCTCATTGAGGTCGCCGACACGGATCGTCACCCCGGTGCGCGCTTCGAAGAAGCCGGTGAGACCGTCATTGTCGCGCGCGGCGACCGTATAAGTGCGGTCGGCCGGAGGCGCTTCGTGGTCGAGAATGGCGTTTACCCGGATGTCGCCCTGATCGTCGATCCGGTAGCGGCTGTCGGCGCTGACCCGCGCGAGGCTTTCGGCACCGCTGACCGGATCGGTCACGACGAACCAATATTGCTGGCGGCCGGTTGCCGACGTCGCACGGTCCGGATCCGCCGCGGCCACCGCTCCGATCTTCGTGCCGGGCGCGGTGTTTTCCGGAACGTCGATCAAATAGGCGCCGGCGAAGTCGTTCGCTTCGTTGATGTCGGCCACGCTGATCCTGACCTGCGTCTCCGCCCAGTTCGGCGAAGCGCCATTGTCGCGCGCCTTCAACGTGTAGGTGGCCTCGGACGGCGACTCTTCATGATTGAGCGCCCTGGCGACGAAGATCTTCCCGCTGTTCGGATCGACCTGGAAGCGGCCGTCGTGGGTGTGGAGCGAGAGCCCCGTCGAGGCGTGCCAAAATTGATAATATTGCGTGCCCGTCGGCTGCGAGGGCAGGTCGTCGTCCTGCGCCTTGATCTCGCTGAGCTCCACTCCCGCCGCGGTGGTTTCCGCTGCCGAAAAGGCGTAAAGGGACTGCGCGAAGCGGTTCGCCTCGTTGACGTCCGTGAGCCGGACGGTAACCGACTGGATTGCGGTCTTGAAATGTGACTGGCCCCCATTGTCGACCGCGACGACCTTGTAGGTCAGGACGCCGGGGTTTTCGGCGCTGCCGGCATTTTCGAAGCTCAAGGCCGTGCGCGAGCGAATTTCTCCGCTGGTGAGACCGATTTCGAACCGCTGGTCGCCGCTGATCGAGCTGGCGACGCCGTCCACGAGGAACCAGTAAAGCTGATCGCCGAACGGCGTGCCGGGGCTGTCGGGGTCGAAAGCCTTGGACGTCGCTATCGGCGTGTGGACAGCGACGGTCTCCGCATAGTTAATGTCGAGGCCGCCCGTGAAATAGTTCTGCTCGTTGACGTTGGTCACCGGCACCGTCAGCGTGAAAAGGCCGGAGCGCCGCACCGCGGGCCCCCTGTTCTCCTCCACGCGAACCGTGATCTGGTGCTCGGTTGCGACTTCGAAGTTGAAGGCGGCCGGGTTCCGGACCTTGAGCACGCCCGTCGGCGTCAATTCGAAAGGACTGTTGTCCGCGCTCACGAGGAAATATTCCAGCGGATCGCCGTCAGGGTCGGTCCCGGCCACCGTCCCGACGTCTGCTCCCGGTAGGCTGTTTTCCGCCACGCCGCCGCTGAAGCTTGCGCTCGAGGGAGGTGCGTTGACGGCGATCGTGATCGTTCGGGTCCCCGATTGCGCGATCGGACCGCCAGCCTTCTCCCGCGCATATGCGGTGGCGTGAAGGGTCAGGTCGCTGCTCCAGCCCGGCGGCGTGATGAGGGCGAGCCCGCTGGTCTCGTCCTTGCCGAGCAGCCAGATGCGGTAGAGAGGATCAAAGCGGCCGCGGTTCAGCGTCACGCCCAGATCGAGGGGCAGGCCCGCGATCCCGATCGCCTGCTCTTCCGATTCATCTTCGTCCGGGAAGGCGGCGCTGAGCGCGATCGGAATGCCGCCGGCCTCGCCCGACGTGCCGCCCTGCGAGGTGAAGCCGCCCAGCGTCGGTGCCGTGGCGACGCCGAGGATGTTAATCGTGAGGGTAACGGCATGGTCGGACAGATTGCCTCCCGAATCAATCGCCTGGAGGACAATCTGCGCCGTGCCGGACGTATGTTCGCCCGGAATGATCGTGACCAGGCGATTGCCGGTGGCGTCGACTCCGCCAGGCACGACCTGCACGTCTGCCGCCGTTCCGCTGATCAAGGCGACGTGAAGGCCGATGCTGCCGCTGGGGGTGATGTCGTCGGAAAGAGCGAGGACGAAGGACGCCGTCGCGCCCTCGTCGATATTCTGGAGGATGCCGGAGGCGGCGGCGATCTCGGGATTGTCATTCTGTGCCCAGAGAGCGGCCCAGGCATCCCAATAGGCGAGGTCCGCCGCCTGCATCGCCCGGTGCGCGGCGACGCTGTCCGGCTTCTGCCTGTTGTTCGCGCTCATCAGCGCGATCAGGTCGGCAACCTTGATGTTGCGGGTGTAATGCTTCTGTGTGCTGATGAATTCGATCTGATATTGGGCACCGGATTGCCAGTTCATTATCGTTGCGCTGGTCAAGCTCCCGAGCAGAGAGACCTTGACGTGGGCGCCCGCCGGATCGGCCACACCCGCATCGTTCACCACCTCGAACCACAGTTCGTCATACTGAATGGTGTTTTCTTCGGACGTGGCGAACTGGAGAACGTCCCTCGCCACCCCGCTCGCGTTGAACTCGAAAATCTTGTCGGCGCCGGAATCGCGGCGCATGAAATAGACGTCCTTGCCCGATCCGCCGTGCATCTCGTCGACGCCGGTGCCGCCGTCCAGGGTGTCGTCGCCTTCATGTGCGTAGAGGAAGTCCTCGCCATCGCCGCCTTCGAGCGTGTCGCGGCCCTTGCCGCCATAGAGCCGGTCCACGCCATCGCCGCCGGTCAGATGGTCGTCGCCGTCCCCGCCCCGTATGGTGTCGCTGCCTCGGCCGCCCCAGACCCTGAACGAGCCGCTGGTCTCGGCCGAGCCGTCGAACCTGACGGTCTCGCCGATCGCAAGGCCTCCGCCGTTGATCCTAAGCACTTCGCCCACGGCGACGTTCGAATCGACGGCGATCAGATTGTAGCTGTTTAAAGTCGCGGTGGCGCCGCCATAAGTATTAAGCGTGTTCGCGAAGAGCGAGATCGAGCCCGTCATCCCGAGATTGCCGACGCCGTTCAGGGTAACGCCGGCACTGTAATTGCCCTGCAGAATGACGATGTCCGAATTGCCGCCCCCCTCGACGGTGTCGTCCCCGGTGAAGGTGTTGCCGAAGTAGAAGACGTCCCGGCCGGGGCCGCCGCGGCCGATGTCGGTGCCGCCGCCGTCGAAGCGAATGACGTCGTTGCCGTCGCCGCCGTCCATCGTGTCGTCGCCGGTGCCCCCGTCCAGCACGTCGGCTCCGGAGTCGCCGTGAAGCTCGTCGTGGCCGTCGCTGCCCTTCAGGTTGTCGTCGCCGGTGCCGCCGCTGACGAGGTCGTGGCCGGCGCCGGCCTGGACGCTGTCGTTGCCGCCATTGCCGTAGATACGGTCGCGCCCGGACTGGCCGGCCAGCACGTCCGCCCCCTCGCTCCCGGAAAGCACGTCTTCCTCGTTCTTGATGTCGATCGTGACCGTCTTGTGGAGCGGTGCGCCGCCTGCGCGGTCCTGCGCCGTGACGGTCAGCGTGACGAACGAGCGCATCGCGGAATCGAGCGCCGCCTCGTAATCGAGCGCCGCCCCGGCCTTGAGGCGCAGCACGCGGCCGACGATTTCGAAGCGGGCGTCGCTCGAGGTGAGGTCGTGGGTCGCCGTCGCGAGCCAGGGAAGGTCGGGATCCTCGATTTCGAAGCTGCCGATCGCGATCGCGCCCATGTTCGCGCCGGTGTCCGGCCGGTCGCGCTCGGAAAGGAGGGTGACGGCCTGGTTGAAATCGAAGCGGGTCGCCGCCTCGTTCACGTCCCCGATCCGGACGCTCACGGTGACGTTACCGGCGGCGTCGGACACGAGCCCGCCGGCATCCGCCGCCTGCACCGACGCGGTGAGGACGATTTCGGCGAGGCCGTTGGCGCCGGCGCCGAGCGCAACCTGCGCCTGCCCGTGGAGCGCCCGGTACAGCGTTTCGAAATCGGACGCGGCGCCGCCGGCGAAGACCAACTCCGTGCCTGAAATCGCGAAGTGCGAGCCGGGATTGCTCACCAGCGCGAGCGCCGGCGCGGGCCCGTCGGGATCGGACAGCGCGAACGAGGCGGACCAGGCGCCGTGCTCCGCAACCGTGGCCGGCGCCGCGACCAGAGCCGGCGCGTCGGGCCGCTCCTCGACGTTGCGCACCTTGATGGTGACGTCGGTCTCCACGCGGTTGCCGCCCGCCGCGCCGTCATTGTCGCGCGCCGCGATGCGGTAGGTGAAACTGTTCGGCGCCTGCTCGTGGTTCAGCGATCCGGTCGCCGTGATCCGGCCGGTCAGCACATCGATCCGGAAAAGCCCGCCAGGCGAAACATTCGTGTCCACGCCGCCGTCCACGAACCAGTAGCGCTGCTTCGCAAAGGGAGTGCCGGCCCTGTCCTCGTCCAACGCCTTGACGAAGCCGGCCTCCGCGTCCGGGCCGGCATTTTCATCAATCAAGAGGGGACCGGCCTCTTCGAAGCGATTGCGATCGTTGCTGTCGGCGATCTCGATCCGGACATTGGTCGAAACTTCGTGGTACCCGTCCGTGCCGCCCCGGTCGCGCACGGCGACCACGTAGTCGCCGAACGCCAGCGTTTCGTGGTTCAGCGGCGCGTTGACGCTGATCACGCCGGTATGGGGATCGATCCGGAAAAGGCCGTCACCCGTTTCGCTGGAATACAGACTGCCGTCCAGGAAGCTGTAATATTGAATGGAGTTCAGCCCGTCGGTGTCGGGGTCTTGCGCGACGACCGGAACGTCGAACGCGGTATCCGGCGCGGCGTCTTCGCCGATTGAGAAATTCCAGGCGTCTTGAATCGTGTTCGGCTCGTTGACGTCGCCGACGACGATCTTCACGTCGGCCGACGCCTCGTTGAAGCCCGGCTGTCCGCCATTGTCCCGGGCCACCACCTTGTAGGTTGCGGACTTCGGCCCGGTTTCACGATCCAGCGCGAAATTGGTCGTGATGGTTCCCGTCTCTTCGTCGATCGTGAACAGGCCGTCGCCGGTGGTTGAGCTCACCCCGATGCCGTCCTTGAAAAAATATCGCTGGGTGCCGAAAGGCGTCCCGGCGGCATCGCCATCGGTCGCCTCAACCTGGCCGACGACAGCGCCCGGCTCGATCCCTTCAATAATCGCGAAGGGATCTGTTTCTTTGAAGATGTTTTGCTCGTTGACGTTGTCCAGCGTCACGGTGAACGTGGTCTCATCGCGCAGCGATCCGGGCCCGGCCGCATTGTCGCGCGCCACGACCGTATAGTGAGTCAGGTCCTGCGCCGTTTCGAAATCGAGTGCCTTGGCAGTGCTGATATCGCCGGTCAGCAGATCGATCCGGAAGCGGCCGTCGGGCGACAGCTCCGTCTCGCCCTCCGGACCGAGGAAGAAGTAACGCTGCCGCGCGAAGGGGCTCGTGCCGAGGTCGAGATCCGAGGCATGGGCAGTGCGCACGAACGCGCCGACCAGCGCATTCTCCGCGACGAGCGCCGGCTCGATGGGATCGAGACTGTTCGCCTCGTTCGCATCGTCGATCGCGATGTAGAAATCCTGCTCGGTCGCAGCGCCCGTCGGGTCCGTGGCGCGAACGCTGATGCGGATCGGCTGGCCGGCATTGCCCTCATGATCGAGGAGGGAGGCGTTGGCGACCGTGATCAGCCCGTCGGGCGTGATCGAAAAGAGCCCGCCGCCATCCGCGGGCACGCCGTTTTCGGACGCGATCGACCAGGCGATGGCGCCGCCCTCCGCATCGGTCGCGATCAGCCGCGCGACGGCGCTGCCGTCACCGGTCGGGCTCCCCGGCGCGGCTTCGAGGATTGCGAGCGGGGCGGCGTTCTCGACCCTGAAGCTGCGCGGCGCGTCCTCGACCGCTCGGAGCGACACGGCCACCGGCACGCGGATGCTGTGCCCGGCGGCGTCGGTGACGAGAAGGGTGAAGGCGTCGGCACCGTTATAGTCGGGGTCCGGCGTGTAGGTCAGCGCGCCGGTGACGGGATTGTCGATGACCACGCTGCCGTGGAGCGGCGCTCCGCCGGGCGCAATGCTGTAGGTGAGCCCGTCCGCATCGTGATCGACGATGCCCCAACCGCCTGCATGTACGGCCGGCTCGTCCTCCCCACCCGGCAGAACGCCGCCGGCCGCCGGTGCGAAGGGCGCGGCGCTGTCGCCGGCGTGCCAGTAAGCGGAAAGCATCGCCGCCACCGCCGCGGGCATGGCAGGGGGCGTCGTTTCTGGCGTTCCCTCGGGCATGGCCGCGGCCGCATTCGTCATCGCGTTGATCAGCGTGCGGACCGTGGGATGCCCGACGAACAGACTGTGGGTGCCGGTCTGGATGCTGTGCA
>DASVQT010000044.1:0-9172 GCA_036388975.1 Allosphingosinicella sp.
GAGCTGGTCAACGTCCCCACCGTCTGCGGATCGCTGCGCGAAGCCCTGGTCTCGCTACAGAACGACCGCGCCTTTCTGACACGCGGCGACGTGTTCAGCGACGACCAGATCGACGCCTATATCGAGCTCAAGTGGGAAGAGCAGATGCGCTGGGAGACCACCCCCAGTCCCGTCGAATACGACATGTATTATTCGAGCTAAGCCGTAAGCCTCCGCACCCGGCGCCGCGCGCGCCGGGCCGGAGGCGCCGCCGCATCCGGGCGATGCGCCGGCGGCAGTGCCGGGCTCCGCTCGGAGGTCGGCGCGGCGAAGCCGATCTGCGGCCGGCTCGCCCGCCCGCCGATCCTCACCGCCGCGCCGATGCCGCCCGGCGGGCGCGCGACGATGTCGAGCTGCGGGTCGGCGGAGCCGTCGAAGCGCATCGTGCCGCGCTCCAGAGCGAAGGCGGCGCCAAGCACCCGGTAGGTGCCGTCGATCAGGGTCGCCTCGCCGGTGATCGCCGGCGCGCGCGCCGTTCCGCCCACCCTGAGCGCCGCGCGCCAGCGGCTCTCGAGCCCGCGGCCTTCCACGCCGATCCGCTCCGCCTCGAGGCCGAGGTCGAGCGACCAGCCGCCGCCGCTCGCGCCGCCCCCGGCGCTGCCGCCGGACGAAGCGCTCCCGAGGCGCACCTCCGCCCCGGTGAGCTGCAGCGCCCCGGAAATGCTTCCGCCCTCTCCGCTCGAGCGGATCCGGAGCGGCCCCGTCACCCGTCCGCGAAGCTCCGGCCGCGCGAACAGCAGGGCCCGGTCCAGCTCGACCCGCACGTCCACCGCGCCGCCGAAGCCGATCGTGCCGGAGCCCTCGATCCGCCCTTCCTCGCCCGTCCGGCCGCTCAGCGCTTCGATCACCAGCCGGTCGCCGTCGAACCGGCCGCGCGCGTCGATGGCGTCGATGACGGAACCCGCCGCGCTGCTCGCGAAGCGCCCGCTTTGAAGCTGCACCGTTCCGCTCACCGCCGGGTTCGATGCGGTGCCGGCGATCCGGACGTCGGCGGCAAGCGGTCCGCTGAGGCTCGATCCCTCGGCGCCCGCCATGGCCCAGAGCCGGTCGGCGGCGCCGTCGAAGCGCGCCGAGCCGGCCAGCGCGCCGCCATTGCCGACCGAGACGGAGGCGTGGATGCGCCCGCTCCCGATCGGCACGCGGCCGAAGCGCGCGTCGCTGGCGACCAGCTCGGCCTCCACCTGCTGGGCGCCGCCGCCGGCCGAGAAGGAAAGCGGCCCCGAAAGGGCGCCGCGCAGGTCCAGCCGCCCGGCGACGCCGCCGCCCGCCGGACGCAGCACGCCGCTGGCATGGGCGCCGGAAACGCTGAGCGCAGCCACCTGCAGCGCCGCACCGTTCGGCGCCACCGTGCCGCGCGCGGCGAACGGCCCGAGCGGCGAGCGGCCCGCCGCCCGGTAGCCGAAGCCGCGCGCGGCGGGCTCGACTTCGACCCGCACGTCGCGAATGCCCAGGCGCTCCGACGGCCGTGCAAGGCGCAGCGAGAGGCGCTCGCCTCCGTAGCGAAGCGACAGCGGCCCGAGCGAAGCCTGGCGCCCGCTGCCCTCAAGCGTGAAACGCCCGTCCGCGAGCCGCGCGGCGCGGCCGCCGAGCTGGAGCCGCGGCGCCGCAAGCCTCAGGTTAGACAGCTGCAGCGCTCCGCCCGCGCCCGCCGCGACGCTCGTTTCGAAGCGCAGCGGCCCGCCCGCGGCCCATTCCAGCGCCTTATTGTCGAAGCGCCGGATGATGCCCCGGCTCGTTCCGCTGACGCTGAACGCGCCGCCGTCCGAAGCCGCGCGCCAGTCTCCCGCAACGTCCACCGTGCCGAGGCCGGCGAGCGCCAGCCCGTCGCTTGCCGCATCGCCCGCAAGGCTCGTGCGCCCGCTCAGAAGGCTCGCTTCGAAGCGAAAGCGGGAGCGGAGCCGGTCCGACGATAGCGACATCGCCTCGCCGGAGATGCGGCCGCCCTCCGCAAGCAGCGTCCCGCCGAGCCGAGCCCCGGTCAGGAGCACGCCTCGGCTGCCGCTGATCCGCCCCACCGTCGCGGCAAGCGGAAGCGTCATTCGGTTGCCGGCCCAGCGCCCGCTGCCCGACGCAGCCAGCGCTTCGAACGCCGTGTCGCCCATCTGGAGGCGCGGCACGGCGATCCTGTACGCGATGCTCCGCTCGGCGAACGGTCCGTCGATTACGGCCGTGACCCGCGTCCCGGCGCTGACCGCCGCGCCGGGAGCGAGCGGCGCCGGCCGCAGCAGAAGGAGACCGGCGCGAACGTCGCGATAGGCGTCCTCGCGCAGGTCCGCCGCACCCTGCACCGCCAGGCGCGCCGCCGGCGAGGCGGCGGAGAAGCGCCCGTCGAGCACGCCGTCGGCGATCCGGCCCTCGCCCTGCACCTGCAGCTGGGGCGCGGCGAGGGCGGCGAGGCGAGGCCCGAGCAGCGGCGCTGCCTCCAGCCACCCCGCGGCGCCGTAGCGGCCGGAGCGCGCCGCCAGTCTCAAGTCGCCCGCGTCCCGCCCGGCAAGCGCGATCCGCGCGCGCCCGTCCCAGCGGCTCCAGCTCCCTTCCCCGCGCACTTCGGCGCGCAGCGGCACGGAGGCGCCGAGCAGCCGCACGAGCACCCCGTCCGCGGGCGCGTCGAGCGACATCTCGACGTCGAACTGGTCCCGGTCCGGTGCGCTGTCGATCAGCAAGGCGAGCCTGTCGCCGCCACCGCGCATCGCCGCGTCGAGATCGAGCAGGAAGCGGCCGCTGCGATATTCCGCTTCGCCCGAGACGCGCGCGGTGCGCCGCACGCCGGTCACCGCCGGTTCGAAGCGAAGCTGCGCCAGCTCGAAGCGGCCGATGTGCATGTCGTAGGCCGGCAGCGAGCGGCGCTCCCGCGGCGGATCGAAGCGCGGCAGCCGGTGGACGATGGCGAGTTCGCTTCCGATCTCGTCGATCGCGAGCCGATCCCACAGCCAGGAGGTCGGGCGCCAGTCGAGCGTCATCTTGGGCGATTCGGCCCAAAGCCCTTCCGGATCGTAGAGGCGGACATCGCGAAGCGCGGTCTTGCCCCAGATCGAACCTTCGATCCGCCCGATCCGGATCCGCAGTCCGCTATTGGGAGTCATCGCCGCGATCCGATCGAGCAGCACTCGGTGGCCGAGATCGGTATCGAGGAGCAGCCCCAAAGCGGCGAGCATAAGCATCGCGCCCGCCACGAGGCTCAGCACCGTCTTGGCGAGCAGCGACCACCAGCGCGGGCGCCGGCGCACGCGCGCCGCCGCGGCGACCGGTTCCTCCGTCCGAGGCGCCTCCGCCGCCGCCTCAGCCATGATCGTCCGAACGCCGCATCGCGGCGAGACTAACGGGGCGACCTGTACCGCGCCAGAATGAACGACGGCCTCAGTGGAGGCTCGCTTCGCCCCGTCCGGCGGCGAGAAGGCCGATCATCCGCTCGATCTGCCGCCAGCGGCAATAGTGGACGACGTTGCCGAGGGTGCGGCTGGTGCTCGCGCGGCGCGCCGCCTCGCTCGCGGCGAAATCGCCGAAGCGCGCGATGAGGTCGTCGGCCTCCGCCGCGGAGGCGCGGTCGGCGAGATAAACAGTTTGATCCAAGAAGCTTCCCCGCCCTTTTTCTGTGAAGGAAGGCATAAGGGACCAGCCGTTTCCATTTGCCCCAGCGAAACTGCTGAACGCGCCGTTCACCACGGGCGCGCGGCGGTTCCCTACCCTGGCGAGAAGATGGTTGGAACCGGCGCGCCGCCCTGCCATGAGGCCGCCATGGCCGAGGCACCGAGAAAGAATGCGCAAGCGGGCGGATGCCTCCTCACCTTCGGCATTCTCGCCGGCGTGATGGTCGGCCTTTATTATCGCCAGCCGAGCATCGGCTTCCTCGCCGGCACCGCGGCGGGGCTTCTCCTTCTCCTCATCGTCTGGCTGATCGACCGCCGGCGGGGCTGAGTTCAGTATTGGGTCGAGCGCTTCACTCCGCCCTTCGACAGGCTCAGGGCTAGCGGTGTTGTTGGGCAGGAGCTTTTCCGCTCCCGCGAGGGCTGAGCCTGTCGAAGCCCGGATCGCAGCGCGCCAGCCTCGTCAAATCCGCCGCCCGACCCAGACCACCAGGCTCAGGCCTGGCGGCGTTCTCAGGTCGGAGCTTTCCCACTCCCGCCAGGGCTGAGCCTGTCGAAGCCCGGATTGCAGCGCGCCAGCGTCACCCGATCCGCCGGCCGACCCAGACCACCAGGCTCAGGCCTGGCGGCGTTCTCAGGTCGGAGCTTTCCCACTCCCGCCAGGGCTGAGCCTGTCGAAGCCCGGATCGCAGCGCGCCAGCGTCACCCGATCCGCCGCCCGACCCAGACCACAGGCTCGGACCTGGCGGCGTTCTCAGGTCGGAGCTTTCCCACTCCCGCCAGGGCTGAGCCTGTCGAAGCCCGGATTGCAGCGCGCCAGCCTCGTCAAATCCGCCGCCCGACCCAGACCACCCGCCCGACGATCTCCACCGAAGCCGGGTCGCAATCGGGCCAGCTCGGATAGGCGTCGTTGTCGCTCCGGATCGCGATCGTTCGGCCTTCCGGATGCGGCGCGACGCGCTTCACCACCAGGGCATCCTCGATCCGAAGCACGTAGATGCCGTCGCGCAGCCGCTCGGCGCCGTCGCCCCGATCGACCAGGATTTCGTCGCCGTCGGCGAGCGTCGGCACCATCGAATCGCCCTCCACCCGGATCAGCGACAGCCTCTTGGGATCGGTGGCGACCCGCCGGAGCCAGACGGGATCGAAGGCGATATGGCCGCGCGCGCGCTCGTCTCCAGCCAGCGATCCCGGGCCTGCCGAGGCGCCCACCGCCAGCCGCGCGACGCGGACCAACCCGTCGTCCGAGGCGGCGGGAGCCGCCGGGCCGCCGAGCGCCTCCTCCGAAACACCGAAATAGCGTGCCAGCAGGCGGCGATCCTCCTCGGCGAGCCGGCGCGGCGTGCCGCGCTTGATATATTGCTGGATGTAGGCGGGGTTGCGGCCGAGCATCCGCGACAGGCCGGAATAATCCGCCCCCTGCTCCTCGATCAGCCGCGCCAGTGCGGCGCGAATGTCCGCCTCTTCCATCACCACACCCTATAGATAGGATTTTTCCTAGACAAGTAGGAAATGCCCTTTCAGCGTGAACGGAACAGGAACAGCGATTCGCGAGGTATGTGGCATGATGAACGTGACGAGCCGGATCGAGCGGCTTTTGCGCAAGAGCGGAATGAAACCGAGCCAGTTCGGCCGTGAGGTGATGAAGGACCCCGGCTTCATCCGCGAACTGCGCAACGGCCGAAGGATACGACCGGAAACGGAAACCCGGCTCACCGCATGGTTGGACGCTGCCGAACGAAAGCTGGGAGACGAAGCATGCGAGGGCTGAGCGGCGACGCGGCGACGGCCTTGCTGCGCGCGCTCGGCCTCCGCTTCGTGGATTTTCCCGGGCATTTCCGTGTCGATGAACTGACCAGCCGCAGCTGGGCGAGCGTAACCTTTACGGGCGCCCGCCACCGGATCGCCTTCAGCCTGGAGGGCGAAGGCGCAGCGGCGGCGGCGGACGCCTTCGTCGCCGGCCTACCTGAGGCGGAGTTCGACCTTCGCGGTCACATCCTGGCGGATGTCGCCCTCGCCGGCGACGAGCGCTGCGCGGCGGGCGAGCGCGTCCGGCTCCGCATTGAAGCGCTCACCGTGGAGGACAATTAGCCGGCGCGCGCGGCCATTTTCTGGAGGTTCTCGATGGCGCTGCGCAGACGATCGTCGCCCCCGCCTCCGATTGCGGCAAGCGGCTCGGGCGCGCGGACCGGTTCCGGCGCACGATCCGGCGCCGCTGCCGGCACTTGCGCTTCGACGTGGTCCTTCCAGCCGCGCCGCGCCAGTCCCTGCTCGAGCCGCGCCATGAGATCGGCAATGGTCGCGTCGGCGGCCGGCGCGGCGCGCGCGGCGACTTCCACGGGCGCGGGTGCCGCTGCCGGCGGCGTGACCATCATCTGGATGTCGGGCCCGGAAAGCTCGAGCTCGTCGAGCACCGGCACCCGCTCGGCCGATGAGGCGGAGACCGCCACGGACTCGGGAATGGCGACCTCCGGCTCGGCCGCGGACCGCGGCTCGGGCGTCGGCACAGGCTCCGGCTCCGGCTCCGGCTCCGGCTCGGGGTCCGGAACGGCGGCGGCGTCGGGAACGTCGACGACGAGCGGCGGCGCTTCGGCGGCGATCGGCGGCGCCTGGCGCAGGTCCGGCTCGCCGAGCTCGCGCGTCGCGAGGATCGGGCGCCGCGCGGGCGCGTCGGGATGGATGTCTGCGCGGCGCAGCTTGGGTGTGACCGTTGTGTGACCTTCGGCTTCCTCGAACAACGGGGCGCGCTCCCGGTCCCGCTCGCGCGTCGGCGCCTTGCCGCTGCCGCGGTCGAGCATGCGAAGGAGCATGAAGACGATTGCAAAGGTCGCGGCCGCGGCGGCGGCGCTGACGCCGGCCCGCGCGGTGGTGCCGAGCGGCGGCTGCGCCGCGGACAGGATGGACGGCAGCCCGCTGCCCTCGACGATGCGGTTGAGGATGCCGTCCGGCATGACGAATGCGGCAAAGCCGACGGCGAGCGCCGCCACCGCCGCCAGCGGCATGTCGATCGAACCGTTCACCCGGCCCGCGGCCGCTGCGTATTTGAATGCCATCAGAGCGCCTTACCGGTCAGCTTTTCGTAAACCGGCGCATAACGGGAAATGTTTGACGCCCAGTTACGATCGCGTTCGACGAATGCGCGCGCGGTTGTGCGCCGCGCCTCCCAGCCGCCGCGATCCTCGAACAATCGCGCAAGCGCCGCGGCGATCGCCTCCGGATCGCCCGCCGCGAAGAGCGTGCCCGTCACGCCGTCCTCGATCAGCTCCCGGTGTCCGCCGACGTCGGAGGCGGCGACGAGCTTGCCCTGTGCCATGGCTTCGAGCGGCTTCAAGGGCGTCACCAGTTCTGTGAGGCGCATCGCCTTGCGCGGATAAGCGAGCACGTCGACCAGCGCATAATAGCGCTCCACCTCCCCGTGCGGGACGCGGCCGGCGAAGACGATCCGCTCGCGCGCCGACGAGGCCTCCGCCTGGGCTCTCAGCTGCGCCTCCATCGGCCCGCCGCCGACGAGAAGCAGCTTCGCCTTGGGCCGAAGCGCCGCGAGGCGCGGCATGGCGGCGATGAGATCGTCCAGCCCTTCATAATCGTAGAAGGAGCCGATGAAGCCGACCACGTCCGCATCGTCCAGCCCGAGCGAACGGGCAAAGGCGCCGTCGCGCGCAAGCGGCGTTCCGAACAGGCCGAGATCCACTCCGTTGGGCGAGACCATGATCTTGGCCGGATCGACGCCGCGCGCCACGAGATCGGCGCGCAGCCCTTCGCAGATCACGGCGACGGCGTCGGCCTTGGTCGCGGCCCAGGTCTCGAGCTGCTTGGTCACCCGGTACTTGGCCGAGCCTTCCGTCCCCGTGCCGTTGCCGACCGCCGCATCCTCCCAGAAGGCGCGGATCTCGTAGAGCAAAGGCACGCCGGCACGCCGCGCGGGGCGGAGGGCGGCAAGGGCGTTCAGCACCGGCGAATGGACGTGGAGTTGATCGGGCTTCACCTCGCGGATGACCGCGTCGATGCGCTTGGAAAAGGCGGTCACTTCCCGCCATTCCCGAAGCGGCGAGGGACCGCTCGGCACGTACCGGGTGCGATAGAAGTCGATGCCGTCCACCGTTTCGCGCTCCGCCCCGCCCGCCGTGTGGCGGGGCCCGGTCAGGCAGACCGGCTCCCACCCGCGCTCGATCTGCGCCTTGACGATGGCGCGGGTGCGGAACGTATAGCCGCTCTGGAGGGGAAGACCGTGGTCGAGGACGTGCAGGATCCGCATGCCCTCCCCAGTGCCACGACAAACTTAACGGCCCGTCAACCGCCCCGCTGTAAGAGCCTCCCCATGAAGCGCGGGCGCGAAGCATGATCGATACATTCGCGCTCCTCCTGAGCCACGGCCTGATCCTGCTCGCCGCCTGGCGGCTGAGCGGGCGGGCCGACCTCGACGACGACCAAGCGGCGCCGGGCGCACCCGCGGCCAAGCCCTTCTGGCGGCGCGCCGGCCGCGGCGAGGACAGCGCCGGTGCGTGATCTCTTCTTCGTCGCCTTCATCCTCGTCCTGCTGGCGCTCGCCTGCCGCCGGCCCTTCCTGTTCGTCCTGGCTTATGCCTATGTCGACACAGTCTCGCCGCAGCGTTTGTCCTATTACCTGCTGAGCGGCGGCAATCTCGTCATGTACGTCGCGCTCGCTGCCATGGGCTCCTGGCTGCTGTTCGACGACAAGCGCGGCATGCGCATCGCCGGCCGCCAATGGGCGATGATCGCCCTCCTCGCTTATGCCGGCTACACAACGCTGAACGCCCACTTTCCCGAGACGGCGTGGGACAAGTGGGACTGGGCATCCAAGGCGATGATCTTCGCCATCTTCATCCCTTTCACCTTGCGGACGAAGCTGCGCGTTGAAGCCTATATCCTGTTCATGACGCTGTCGGCGGCGGCGATCGCCATCGTTGGCGGCATCAAGACCCTGCTTTCCGGCGGTGGTTACGGCGCGCTCAACCTGATGGTCGACAGCAATAGCGGCCTGTACGAAAGCAGCACCATCGCCTGCATCGCCATCGCGCTGATTCCGTTGGTCCTTTGGCTGGCGCGCCACGGCACGATCTTCCCGCCCGATTGGCGCGTCAAGATCTTCGCCGCCGGCCTCGTCTTCGCCTGCCTGCTCATTCCGGTCGGAACCGAGGCGAGGACCGGCCTCATCTGCATCGGCGTCCTCGCCATCCTGACGCTTCGCGACGTCAAAAGGCGCTTTCTCTACATGAGCATGGTCGCGCTGGTCGGCGTGGCCGCCGTGCCGATGCTGCCCTCGAGCTTCACCGAGCGCATGGGCACGATCAAGACCTATGAAGCGGACAGCTCGGCCACGACCCGCATCGCCGTCTGGGGCTGGACTTGGAACTACGTGCAGGAGCATCCGCTGGGCGGCGGCTTCGACGCCTACCGGCTGAATCGCATCCAGGTTGCCGCCACCACCGAGCAGGGAAGCGGCAACGTGCGCACGGTGGACACGCGCACCCATGCCGACGAAGGCCGCGCCTGGCACAGCGCTTATTTCGAAATGCTGGGCGAGCAGG
>DASVQT010000045.1:0-5925 GCA_036388975.1 Allosphingosinicella sp.
AAGCTGCCGGCGAAAGCTGACACAGGACTTCCACCGGCGGCAATCCGCGCTACACTTGTTGGATGTACGACTTCTCCTCCGCACGTATTCTCGTCACCGGCGCGGCTTCCGGAATCGGTGCGGCCGTTGCGATGCGGCTCGCCAAGGGCAATGCGCGCAAGCTCATCCTGATCGACCGCGACACCGAGCGGCTGAGCGACCTCGGGTTCACCCTGCCCTGCGAGCGCCAGCCGATCGTCGGCGACGTCGCCGACGAGGAGCTTTGGGCGCGGGCGGACCTGACCGGCCTCACCCATGCGGTCGTCAATGCCGGCATCGGCGGCGCCGGGACGGCGATCGCGGACATGAGCTTCGACGACTGGCGGCGGGTTATACGCGTCAACCTCGACGGTGCGTTCCTGACGCTGCAGGCGGCCTTGAAGGCGATCCGCTCCACCGGGAGCGGCGGCGCGATCGTGATCACCGGCTCCGCCGCCGGCATCAGGGCGGAGCCCGGCACCGCCGCCTATGGCGCGTCCAAGGCGGCCGTCATCCACCTCGCGCGCATCGCCGCCAAGGAAGCGGCGGCCGACGGCATCCGGGTCAACGCCATAGCGCCCGGCGGAGTCGAGACGCCGATCTGGACGGGCGTTCCGTTCTTCGACGAACTGGTCCAGAGGACCGGGAGCGAGGAAGGGGCGTACAAGGCGATCGGATCCCTCGCGACGCCGCTCGGCCGCTTCGCCACCGCCGACGAGATTGCCGGGCAGGTCGCTTTTCTGCTGTCGGAAGAGGCGGGCTACATGACCGGCGCCTGCCTGGTCGCCGACGGCGGCTATTCGCTCTAGCGTCCTCCTCCTCGCCGCTTTGCTCGCGCTCGCCGGCTGCGGCGAGGCGGCGGAGCAGGCGAACGCGCCGGGACCGCCCGACCATGCCGAAGCGGGCCATTGCCGGGCGCGGGTCTTCGAAGGCTCGCAGTTCACGATCTGCCGCTACGATGCCCGCGCGCACCGGATCGAGCTGGCGAGCGAAGGCGAGGCCGGGCCGCTGCGCAGCTTCGACGCGCTGGAGGCGCATCTCGGCGAGCGCGCGGGGCGCCTGCTCTTTGCGATGAATGCGGGAATGTACGGCGAGGACGGCCGCCCGATCGGCCTCTACGTCGAACAAGGCGAGCGGCAGCGGCGGATCAACCTTCGCGACGGGCCGGGCAATTTCCACCTGAAGCCGAACGGCGTCTTCGCCGTGGACGATGCGGGGCGCGTGTCGATCCGCACCAGCGACGCCTTTGCACGGCGGCCGCCGCCGCGCACCATGTGGGCCACCCAGTCCGGCCCGATGCTCGTGATCGGCGGCGCACTCCACCCGCGGATCAGCCCGGACGGCGAATCGCGGCTGGTGCGCAACGGCGTCGGGGTCGCGAACCCGCACACCGCCTTTTTCGTGATCTCGGACGATCCGGTCTCGTTCGGCCGCTTCGCGCGCCTGTTCAGGGACGTGCTGAAATGCCGGGACGCGCTCTTTTTCGACGGCAGCGTATCGAGCCTGTGGGACCCGGCGGCAGGCCGGCGGGACGCCCATTCTCGGATCGGCCCGATCGCGATCGTGCTCCGCCGAACATCTTGAAAATACGTCGCTAATTCCCAAATCCGGTGTACGCCGCTTCCTCCCTGCGGCCAGGGCCGACGGCCCGAAAGAGCCCCGCCGCGTTTCCCCCCTTTGCGCGGCGGGGCTTCTTGCGTCTGGAGGCCGAGCGCTCAGTCTTCGCGGCCGGCCTTGTCGGCGTTCTTTTCCTCGGTTGCCGGCGCATTGGCGTTGCCGCCGGTCTTCGTGTCGCCGAGCTGGCCGGTGCCGTGATAGGCCATTTCGGTCTGCCCGCCATGATCCATGAAGCCGCCGCGCTTGCCTTCCTTGCCCGTATGGGGGTTCGGGTACGCGCCGCCGCCGGAATCGCCGCCGCCGGAGCGGCCGTTGAACTTGTCCGACGCTTCCGGCTCGCGGCGATCGATGTCGCCGGCGGCGCCCCAGCTCCTGGGACTGTCCGGCGTACCGGTGCGGGCGTTCGGCTTTTCTTCTTCCATCTTGCGGTCTCCTCGCGAGGTGCGACGCGCGGGCGCGGCGGCGGTTCCGGAGCCTTTGGAGAATCGGCGCGGACGCGCTAGGAGCGGCCCATCCAGGCTCCTCACATCGAAGGACAATCATGGCCATTCGCCCCGCCGCCCTTGTTCTCCTCCTTTCCACCGCCGCATGCACGATGAACGATGCCGGCGCGGACGTCCGAAGCGCCGACGCTTCGCCCGCCGCCGCGGCGACGCAGGCCCCCGCCCCGGCCGCGTCCGCCGCCTCGCTCAGCTATCCCGAGACGCGCCGCGAAGCCGTCACCGAAACCCAGTTCGGCGAAGCGATCGCCGATCCTTATCGCTGGCTCGAGAACGACGTGCGCAACGACCCGGCGGTGCGCCAGTGGGTGACGGCGCAGAACGACGTCGCCGAGCGCTACCTCGCCACACTCCCCGCGCGGCAGGCGTTCCGCGACCGGATGACCGAAGTCTACAATTTCGAGCGCTTCGGTATCCCCGTGAAGCGCGGCAATCGTTATTTCTACACGCGCAACACCGGCCTCCAGAACCAGTCCGTCCTGTACGTGCGCGAAGGGCTGAACGGCGCGCCGCGGACGGCGCTGGATCCGAATAGCTGGTCGCAGGACGGCACGGTCGCGCTCGGCGAATGGGAAGCGTCCAAGGACGGCCGGCGCATCGCCTATGCGATCCAGGAAGGCGGCTCCGACTGGCGCACCGTGCGGGTGCTGGACGTCGACACCGGGCAGGTTTTGTCCGATGAGATACGCTGGGTGAAGTTCTCGCCGCTCGACTGGGCGCATGACGGCTCCGGCTTTTATTATTCCCGCTTCCCGCAGCCGCAGGCGGGGCAGGAATTCCAGTCCACCAACCAGAACCAGGCGATATACTTCCACCGAATCGGCACGCCGCAGAGCCAGGACAGGCTGGTCTACGCCCAGCCCGACCGGCCGGCGCTGAGCAACAGCGGCGAAGTCTCGGACGACGGGCGCTGGCTGATCGTCTATTCCTCGGAAGGCACCGACGCGCGCTACGACGTGACGCTGATCGATCTCACCCGCCCCAACGCCCAGCCGCGCCGCTTCATCACGGGGCTGGAGCATGACTGGACGTTTATCGGCAACAGCGGGACGACCTTCTACTGGCGCACCAACCGCGACGCGCCGCGCCAGCGCATCGTCGCCACCGACGTGTCGCGCCCGACGCTCCAGATCCGCGAGATCGTGCCGGAAGATGCGGCCACGCTCTCCGACGCGTCCATCGTCGGCAACCGGCTCATCGCCTCCTACCTGCGCGATGCGCAGACGGAGGTCAGGACCTACGACATGAACGGGCGGCGCACCGGCGAAGTGCAGCTCGGCGGCATCGGGACGGCGACGGGCTTTTCGGGCGACGCGACCTCGACCGAGAGCTTCTACTCCTTCGCGAGCTTCAACCGGCCGCCGACCATCTACCGCTACGACGCACGGAGCGGCGAGACGTCGGTCTTCGCCCAGTCGCAGCTCCGCTTCGATCCGGAGCAGTATGTCGTCCGCCAGGTCTTCTACAATTCGAAGGACGGCACCCGCATCCCGATGTTCGTGATGCATCGGCGCGACATGGACACGCGGCGGACGCACCCGACCCTCCTTTACGGCTATGGCGGGTTCAACATTTCGCAGGTTCCGGCCTTCCAGCCGCGCTGGCTGACCTGGGTCGACATGGGCGGCGTGCTGGCGGTCGCGAACCTGAGGGGCGGCGGCGAATACGGCCAGGCCTGGCACGATGCCGGCCGCCGCGCGAACAAGCAGAACGTGTTCGACGACTTCATCGCCGCGGCCGAGCATCTCGTCGCCCAGAACGTGACCACGCCCCAGCAGCTTGCCATCGAGGGGCGCTCCAACGGCGGGCTGCTGGTCGGCGCGGTGGTCAATCAGCGGCCGGACCTGTTCGCCGCCGCGCTTCCGGGCGTCGGCGTGATGGACATGCTGCGCTTCAACCGCTTCACGGCGGGCCGCTACTGGACCGACGATTACGGCTTTCCGGACCGCGAGGCGGACTTCCGGATCCTTCGTGCCTATTCGCCCTATCACAATATCCGATCCAACGTCCGCTATCCGGCAGTGCTGGTGACAACCGCGGACACGGACGACCGCGTCGTGCCCGGCCACAGCTTCAAATATATCGCGGCGCTGCAGGCGGCCGACACGGGTCCGATGCCGAAGCTCATCCGCATCGAGACTCGCGCGGGCCACGGCTCGGGCAAGCCGACCGAGATGCAGATCGAGGAATATGGCGACATGTACGCCTTCATCGCCCGGCATACAGGGCTGCAGGCGCGCTGAGCTCAGAGCGGCGGGACCGGCACCTCCGGTCCCGCCCGGCTCCCGGGGCGGCAAAGGCCGTTCATCGCCGGGACAGGGACGCGGAGCGACAGTTTCGCCCACGCGACTCTCTTTTCCTCGTTCAGGAGCCAGTTTCATGCTCGGAAAGACGTTTCTCGCGGCGGCCGCGGCGATTGCCGGCCTGACCGCCCTTCCTTCCGCCGCTTCGGCCGGCCACGATCCCTACGATCGCGGCGGTTATTACGAGCGCGGCTATGACGATCGCGGCTATCGCGGCGACTACCGGCGTTACCGGCGCGGCGATTATTACCGGGGCGGCTACGGCTACCGCCGCGGCTACGGCTATGACGACCGGCGGCGCTACGGCCGCTGCGGCGACGGCACCACCGGTGCGATCGTCGGCGGCGCGGCCGGCGCGCTCGTCGGGCGCGAGGTCGGACGCGGCGACCGGCGCGGCTATTACCGGCGCGGTCGCGGCGGCGGCGGCACCGTAGGCGCGATCGTCGGCGGCGCCGTGGGCGCGCTCGTCGGCCGCGAGATCGACCGGAGCTGCTGAGGCCGATCAGGCGCGGTCGCTTGAGGCCGCGCCTCTCCCTCGACCCGCCGTCTCGACAGGCTCGACGGCTGCTCGGGACGAACGGTTATCGTGCGAAACGGGTGGGTTTCCACTCAACCCTCCGTTCGTCCCGAGCAGGGACCGAGCTTGTCGAGGGCCCGTGTCGAGGGAGTTGTGCGCAGAGCCCTTCAACCGCATGTTATCCAACATGAACCTCGCGCGACGAAGGGTTCAGTTCGACGTCAGAGCGGGTGCGGTAGACCCTTGAACATGGCCCGGAGCTTCGGGCGAACTTCAGGAGGGTTTGACCATGAAGACGATCCTGCTCGGCGCCGCTGCGGCCGCGCTCACCGTGACCGCCGCCGCGCCCGCTTCGGCGCAATATCGCGGCTACGACAATCGTTATGACCGCCGCGGCGGCATCGACGGCGAGGACATTGCGGTCGGCGTCGCGGTTCTGGGCGGCGTCGCCGCCATCCTCGGCGCGCTGGACCGCGACGGCGGGCGCTACGGCTATGACAGCCGCTACCGCTATCGCGACGGTTATTCGGCGGCGGTGAACAGCTGCGCCGTCGAAGCGGAGCGCGCCGGCCGCGGCCGCGTGCGGATCACCGACGTCGACCGCCGATCGAACGACCGCTTCGAAGTCGAAGGCGTCGTGGAAGGCGGCTACGGCGGCTACGACACGCGCTACGACCGCCGCTACAACGCGCGCGAGTACAGCCGCGACTATGGCGAGCGCTTCACCTGCGTCGCTTACGGCAACGGCCGCATCGCCGATTTCCGGATGCGCGACGGATATGCTTCGCGCACGCGCTGGTAAGCGAGCGCGCCCTTTCGGTCTGAACGAAGCAAGTGCGGGCGGGCCTTCGGGTCCGCCCGTTCCGCTCGTTCCTCAGGCCTCGGCGCGGAGGCCGGCCGCGACCTCGCCGAGCTGGTCGGCGCATTTGCCCCATCCCTCGACGAAGCCCATCTGCGCGTGCGTGTCGCG
>DASVQT010000046.1:0-34063 GCA_036388975.1 Allosphingosinicella sp.
GGTGCGGGCGGCTTCGGCGGCGCCTCCTTCATGATCGCTGGCGCTGTCCTGGCCGGCACCGGGATGCGGCGAATGCGGATCGCTGCGCAGGCCGGGATTCTCGCCCGGGCTGCCCGGGTTGACCGGCGTTCCCGCGACTTCGGCCGTCGCCGGCGCCGCCGCAACGCCGCCGCCCGCTTCGATCCGCGCGATGACGGCGCCGACGGCGACGTTGTCGCCCTCCGCGACGAGCGGCTCGCCCATCGTCCCGTCCACCGGCGAGGGAACTTCGACCGCGACCTTGTCGGTTTCGAGGCTGGCGATGGGCTCGTCGGCCTTTACCGCGTCACCGGGCTTCTTCAGCCACTGGCCGAGAGTCGCTTCGGTGATCGATTCGCCGAGGGTCGGTACGATTACGTCGGTTGCCATCTTGGTCCTTATCCCGCCTTGAGCTGCGGCGCGGCTTCGCTCGTATGGCCCAGCGCTTCGGCGATCAAGGCCGCCTGCTCCGCCGCGTGCCGGCGCGCAAGGCCCGTCGCCGGCGAGGCGGAGGAGACGCGGCCCGCATAAAGCGGCCGCCGCGGCCTCGTGCCGGCTTCGAGAAGGCACTGCTCGACGAACGGCTCGACGAAGTTCCAATAGCCCTGGTTCTTCGGCTCTTCCTGGGCCCAGACCACCTCTTCTAGGTTGGTCATCGCCCTGAGCCGCTTCACGAGCGGCTCCGACGGGAAGGGATAGAGCTGCTCGATCCGGACCACCGCGGTGCTGCGGTCGCCGGCCTTGTCGCGCGCGTCCATCAGCTCGTAGGCGACCTTGCCCGAGCAGAGAACGAGGCGCTTCACGTCGGCGTCGGCCGGCGCGTTCAAGTCCGAGAGGATGCGCTTGAAGTGGCTGTCGCCGGTGAAGTCGGCGAGGGTCGAGACCGCAAGCTTGTGCCGGAGCAGCGACTTGGGCGTCATGATCACCAGCGGCTTGCGGAAATCGCGGTGCATCTGGCGCCGGAGGATGTGGAAGTAATTGGCCGGCGTCGTGACGTTCGCCACCTGCATATTGTCCTCGGCGCAGAGCTGCAGGTAGCGCTCGGGGCGGGCGGACGAATGCTCCGGCCCCTGGCCTTCATAGCCGTGGGGGAGGAGCATCACGAGGCCGTTGGCGCGAAGCCACTTGGACTCGCCAGACGAGATGAACTGATCGATGATCACCTGCGCGCCGTTGGCGAAATCGCCGAACTGCGCTTCCCAGAGAACGAGCGTGTGCGGGTCCGAAAGGGCGTAGCCATATTCGAAGCCGAGCACGCCGAATTCCGAAAGCGGGCTGTCGCGCACTTCGAAGCGGCCGCCCCCGCCTTCTGCGCCGATGTGGCAGAGCGGGATATATTTGTGGCCGTCATTCTGGTCGACCCAGACCGAATGGCGGTGGCTGAACGTGCCGCGGCCGCTGTCCTGACCGGAGAGACGGACCTGGAAGCCTTCGCGCACGAGGCCGCCGAAGGCGAGCGCTTCGGCCGTCGCCCAATCGAAGCCCGCGCCGGTTTCGAACATATTACGGCGCGCGTCGATGATCCGGTGCAGCGTCTTGTGGGGACTGAGATCGGCGGGAACGGTGGTGAGGATGCGGCCCAGCTCCCGGGCGGTGTCCTCGGCCAGTGACGTCGGCGCGTTGCGGCGCTCCGTTTCCGGCGTGTCGGGCCGCCCTAGGCCGGCCCAGCGGCCTTCGAACCAGTCCGCCTTGTTCGGCAGATAGGTCTTGGCCGCTTCGAACTCGTTTTCGAGGATGCCGGTGAACTCGGCGATGCGGCCGTCGATCCAGGCGCGGTCGACCACGCCTTCACTGACCAGCCGCGCGCCGTAGATGTCGCTCACCGGCGGGTGGTTGCGGATCTTGGCGTACATGAGCGGCTGGGTGAAGCTCGGCTCGTCGCCTTCATTGTGGCCGAAGCGGCGGTAACACCACATGTCGATCACGATGTCGCGCTTATATTCCTGCCGATATTCGATCGCGAGCTTGCAGGCGAAGGTGACCGCTTCGGGATCGTCGCCGTTGACGTGCAGGATCGGCGCCTGAACCATCTTGGCGATGTCGGACGGGTAGGGCGAGGAGCGCGCGAATTGCGGCGAGGTGGTGAAGCCCACCTGGTTGTTGATGATGAAGTGGATCGTGCCGCCCGTGCCGTAGCCCGGAAGGCCGGAAAGGGCGAGAATCTCCGCGACGATGCCCTGGCCCGCATAAGCCGCGTCGCCGTGGAGGAGGACCGGGAGAACGGTTGCGCCTTCATTGTCGCCGCGCGCGACCTGGCTCGCCCGCGCCTTGCCGAGCACGACCGGGTTGACCGCTTCGAGGTGCGACGGGTTGGGGAGCAGCGAAAGGTGGACCTTCGCGCCGTCGAACTCGCGGTCAGACGAGGTGCCGAGATGGTATTTGACGTCGCCCGAACCGCCGACGTCCTCCGGATTGGCCGAACCGCCGGCAAATTCGGAGAAGATCGCGCGGTAAGGCTTGGCCATGACGTTGGCGAGGACGTTGAGGCGCCCGCGATGCGCCATGCCGACGACGATCTCCTCGACGCCCCACTGGCCGCCCCATTTGATCACGGCTTCCAGCGCCGGGACCATGGACTCGCCGCCGTCGAGGCCGAAGCGCTTGGTGCCGACATATTTGCGGGCGAGGAATTTCTCCCACTGCTCCGCTTCGATCACCTTGGCGAGGATCGCCTGCTTGCCTTCGGGCGTGAACTCGATCTTGGCCTCGACGCCCTCCATCCGGTCCTGGAGGAAGCGGCGCTCGTCCAGATCGTTGATGTGCATATATTCGAGGCCGATCTTGCCGCAATAATTGGCCTGCAGGATCTCCACGATCTGGCGCACGGTCGCCTGTTCGAGATTGAGCGAGCCGCCGAGAAAGACGGTGCGGTCGAGGGCGTCGGGGGCGAAGCCGTGATATTCGGGGGTGAGTTCGCGCGGCAGCTCGCGTTTGGCGAGGCCGAGCGGATCGAGATCGGCGGCGAGATGGCCCCGCACCCGGTAGGTGCGGATCAGAGTCATCGCGTTGATCGAATCCTGCGCCGCGCGGCGCACTTCGTCATCGGACTTGCCGGCGGCCTGGGCCCGGCCGGCGGCTTCCTTGGCGACCTTTTCGATCGTCTGGGTGGTCGGATCGAGGCCGCCATTCGTCTCGTCCAGCTCGACGAGGGGCCAGTTGTCGCGCGCCCAGCTCGGGCCCTGTTCGCGCTCGCCGCTGCCGAAATTATCCACTGAAACTCGCCTTCTCTACATCCTGCGCGGGAGAACGCCCGGGAGAGCGCGCGCTTTCCCTCAGCCCTTCAGAAGCGCGGTGAGGGTGCTTCCAAGCTCAGATGGGCTCGGCGAGACCCGAATTCCAGCCTCCTCCATCGCCGCGATCTTGTCCTCCGCGCCGCCCTTGCCGCCCGAAACGATGGCGCCGGCATGGCCCATGCGGCGCCCAGGAGGCGCGGTGCGGCCGGCGATGAAGCCGACGGTGGGCTTGGAGCGCCCGGCCTTCGCCTCGCTCTTCAGAAACTCCGCAGCTTCCTCCTCGGCCGAGCCGCCGATCTCGCCGATCATGATGATCGACTGGGTCGCCTCGTCGGCGAGGAAGAGCTCGAGCACGTCGATGAAGTTGGTGCCGTTGACGGGATCGCCGCCGATGCCGACGGCCGTCGTCTGGCCGAGGCCCTCGTTGGTGGTCTGGAACACCGCTTCGTAGGTGAGCGTGCCGGAGCGGCTGACGACGCCGACCGATCCCTTGGAGAAGATGTTGCCAGGCATGATGCCGATCTTGCACTCGCCCGGCGTCAGCACGCCCGGGCAGTTCGGGCCGATGAGGCGCGACTTCGAGCCGGAAAGCGCGCGCTTCACGCGGACCATGTCGAGGACGGGAATGCCTTCGGTGATGCAGACGATCAGCGGCACTTCGGCGTCGATCGCTTCCAGGATCGAATCGGCGGCGAAGGGCGGCGGCACGTAGATGACCGACGCGTCGGCGCCGGTCGCCTTCACTGCTTCTTCGACCGTGTCGAAGACGGGAAGGCCGATATGCTCCTGCCCGCCTTTGCCGGGCGTGACGCCGCCGACCATCTTGGTCCCGTAGGCAAGGGCCTGCTGGGTGTGAAAGGTGCCGGTCTCACCGGTCATGCCCTGGGTGATGACCTTGGTGCTGGAATTGACGAGGATGCTCATTCTTCTGTTTGTCCCGTGGATTTCACCGCGCCCAGATGGATGCGCTGGCTCGGCCTGTTGAGATCGTCGGCGCGGATGCCGACCGTGACTTGATCGCCCGCGGGCGAGGTCCAGCGCCAGGTCGCCTCGCCCCGGCGCCTGCCGATTTGAGAGCTGGCGGGCTCGGCCCCGATCGCCGCTGACAAAGCGCCGACGAGTCCCGGAAAGTCGGCTGCGGCCGTCGACGCAACGTCCAGATTGCATTGCGGCGCCATCCTCGGGCCCGGACCGGTGATGATCACGCCGGCCGTGACGATGACGAACGGCATGCGGCGGAAGGTCCGCTCGTCGCCGTTCCAGATCCGCGCCGTCGCGGCCGGTCCCTGCCAGCCGGGAATATCGAACGGCGGAGTCCTGCGGTCGCCGAGGGAGCGCAGCGGCAGCGAGACGAGGCCGAGGGCCGATTGCGGCGCCGCGGCCGCGAGCGCGGCCTGATCGAAGCCGGTGCGCAGGCACAGCCGGTCGAACTCGGCGGCGATCGTCTGCGGCGAAAGGGCTGCGGGGACGAGCGGCGGCGACTCGGGGAAGAGGACGTCGAAGATGGCGTGGCGGCCCTGCCGGTCCGTGAAGCTGACCTGCGAGCCGGCGACCCGCTCGGCGGCCGCGGCTGGCGCCGCGAGGCACAGCGAGGCTGCTGCAGCGGCGAGGAGGCGCAATCCGCTGGTCCGGTGGTTGCTCATGGTCGTGCTCCCGTTGGAACCCTGCGCGTCGCGGCGCGGGGGTGCGGATTGCGTGCTTCGGCTTCGAACCGGCGGCGGCCGGCTTCGCCGACATGGCCGATCTGCAGCAGCGCCCAGCCTGAAGACCGGGTCCAGACGCTGAACTTATAGCCCTCGGCGAGATTGCTGAATTCGTAGATGAGCGGCCGGCCGGGCTCCCGATTGGGTGGCGGCGGCTCGCCCCAGATGACCTGCCAGACCTGGTCGTGCGCCTGCCTGACGTCGAGCCCGGGCGCATAGACGGAGCAGGCCCTTTGGTAGAAATCGCGGGGATCGTCGGCCTTGAGCACGAGGTACAGGCGCGGCGCGGGCACTTCCCAGAAGCGAACGCCCTCGCCGCTGCGAAGGCCGGCCCGGATCAGGCGGGGCAGCGCGTCCCAGCGGACCTCGCGCGCGCCGCTTCCCGCGAGATCGGCACGGCCGTCGATGCAGGCGGAGACGAAAAAATCCACCGCCGGATGCCGCGCGGGCGCAGGCGCCGCAGCTTGGGACGCCGCCGCAGCGGCAAGAAGGCTGGCGACGCCGGGCGTCACTGGGCCGCGAGGCTCCCGTCGATGTTCTTGCAGGCGACGAGCAGTTCCTTCACCGCATCGACCGACACGTCGAAGTTTGCCCGCGCGCTTTCGTCCAGCTCGATCTCGACGATCTTCTCGACGCCGCCGGCGCCGATCACGACGGGGACGCCGACATAAAGGTCGTTGACGCCGTACTGGCCGGTGAGATTGGCCGCGGCCGGGAGGACGCGCTTCTTGTCCTTCAGGAAGCTCTCGGCCATTTCGAGGGCGGCGGTCGCCGGGGCGTAGAAAGCGGAGCCGGTCTTGAGGAGGGCGACGATCTCGCCGCCGCCCGAGCGGGTGCGCTGGACGATGGCGTCGATCTTCTCCTGGCTGGACCAGCCCATCTTGATGAGATCGGGGATCGGAATGCCGGCGACGGTCGAGTACTGGACGACCGGCACCATCGTGTCGCCGTGGCCGCCGAGGACGAAGGCGGTGACGTCTTCCACCGACACGCCGAACTCTTCGGCGAGGAAGCAGCGGAAGCGGGCGCTGTCGAGCACGCCGGCCATGCCCACCACGCGCTCATGCGGGAGGCCGGAAAATTCGCGCAGCGCCCAGACCATCGCGTCGAGCGGGTTGGTGACGCAGATCACGAAACTGTCGGGCGCGTGCGTCCTGATGCCCTCGCCGACGGCCTTCATGACCTTCAAATTGATGCCGAGCAAATCGTCGCGGCTCATGCCGGGCTTGCGGGCGACGCCGGCCGTGACGATGCACACGTCCGCGCCTGCAATGTCGGCATAATCGTTGGTGCCGGTGAGCTTCGCGTCATAGCCTTCGACCGGGCCGGCCTGGGCGAGATCGAGGGCCTTGCCCTGCGGAATGCCTTCGGCGACGTCGACGAGGACGATGTCGCCCAGTTCGCGGATCGCGGCGAGATGGGCGAGCGTGCCGCCGATCATGCCGGAACCGATGAGCGCGATTTTCTTGCGAGCCATGAGCTCCCCAGCCTTTCTGTGAAACGAAGCGGGCAGGCGGGCTGCGAGGAACAGCCGCCGGAATGTGGCGCCCGCTTAGTCCGGCGGACGCGGGGGAGCAAGGTTCGAGGCGGGATTTTTGGGCAATCCTCCCCCAGCTTGCTGGGGGAGGGGGACCGCACGAAGTGCGGTGGAGGGGCTTACGGAGTCGGCAATGCCCCTCCACCATGCTTTGCATGGTCCCCCTCCCCGAGCGAGCTCGGGGAGGAATTCTAGGATCAGCGCCGCCGCCGCCGCGCCTCGGGGCCGGCGAGGGCGCGGATCATGTGGGTCCAGTGATCGATGCTGTCGTAGAAGGCGCGAACGGGGACGCGTTCGTTGAGGCCGTGCGCGCGGTTGTCGTCGGGAATGACGCCCCAGCCGCCGGCGACGCCGTAGACCGGAAGGCCGCGGGCGCGGAAGAAGAGCGCGTCGGTGGCGCCGGTCGCCATGGTCGGGACGATGGCCGAGCCGGGGTGGCGGGCACGCACGGCGGCGGTGAACGCGCCGAGCACGTCCGGGCGGAGCGGCGAAGGGCCGGTGGGGCGCGCCTGCTCGATCGGCTCGACGACGACGTTGGAGGGCTCGGCCAGGCCGCGCAGGGTGGCGAGCACGGTTGCGGGGTCCTCGCCGGGGAAGATGCGGCAATTGACGGTGGCGACGGCGCGCTGGGGAAGGGCGTTGTCGGCGTGGCCGCCGTCGAGGCGGGTGGCGACGCAGCGGGTGCGGGTGGAGCCGGCCTCCGTCTCGGTCGCCTCGATCGCATCGGCGGCGGCGCCGTCCTGCGGGTTGGCGAGCCAGGCGCGGATGGCGGCGGCGAGCGCCGGCTCGGCGGTGCGGGCCCGCTCGGTGAAATAAGCGCGGGTGGTTTCGTTGAGGCGCGGCTCGAAGCGGTGGGCTTCGAGGCGCTGCAGCGTGCGGGCGAGGTCGTAGATCGCATTGTCGGCCCGCGGGCGCGAGCTGTGGCCGCCGCGGTTGCGGGCCGTGAAGGTGAAGCTTTGATAGACCTTTTCGGAGGTGACGAACTGGAAGCCGGCATTGGTGCCGTCGCGCAGGAACGCGCCGCCGCCGCCGTCGGCGTTGAGGCCATATTCGATGGTGGAAAGATCGAGCCACTCGTTGGCGGCCTTGTCGGCGGCCTCCTGGGCGGTCTCCTCGTCGCCGGTGAACAGGACGACGATGTCGCGGTCCGGCCGGAAACCTTGCGCGCGCAGGCGGAGGAGCGCGGTTGTGACCGACACGACGCCGAGCTTGTTGTCGCCGGTGCCGCGGCCGTAGAAATAGCCGCCTTCCTCGATCAGCTCGAAGGGATCGCGCTCCCAATCCTCCCGCCGCGCTTCGACCACGTCCATATGGGCGAGGATCAGGATCGCTTTCCGCCCGGACGGCCGCGCGGCCGGCCAGCGTATGATCATCGACTGGGTGTCGGCATGATCGAAGACCCGGATGTCGGTGATCCCCGCGCCTTCATATTGGCCGCGAAGATAGGTGACGAGCTCGCCCATCTTCCCGCGCCCGGCCACCGTCGGGATCTCGACCGCGCGCTCGTAGATTTCGCGGCCTTTGGCGTGCCAGGGGTCCGAGGGCGTCTGGGCTACGCCCGCGGCAGCGGTGGCCGCGAGAGCGGCGGCGAAGAGGAAATGTCGCATGCGAACGCCCTAGCGGGCTCCCTGACGTGGGAGGGCTTCCGCCTGGGCAAAGGTGAATTGCCTCGCTCCGGCCTGGACGGCGAAACTGTATGCGTCCTCGCCGCGCCATCGCCCCGGCACGCCGCGCACGAAGAAGGTCACGCGCTGCGTCTGTCCGGGGCCGACGCTGAGGTCGCGGCACTGGCTCGTCGAGCTCGACCCGCGGCCGACCGCCATGGCATGCGCGGGATAGCGATCGACGGGCCGGAGCCGGTCTCCGGTCAGCCGCGCGGTGCTGACCGCGGCCTGTCCGGGGCAGAGCCGAAAGGTCTGCCCTTCGGCGCTGGCGAATTCGACTTCGACCTTGTTGTACCAGCCGGCATTTTCCCCGGTGGTGCGCTGGAGCGCGATGTCGACGACCTGGGCATCGAGCGGCGCGATCATGGCTCCGAGGAGCAGGCTCGTCATCAGCATCAGCTTTCTCCATGTCCTTGCGCAAGATAGTCGGCGCTTTGCATTTCCTTCAGCCGCGAGGCGGTGCGCTGGAATTCGAACGCGCCGTCGCCCTCGATATACAGCGTTTCGGGCGGTGCGTCAGCCGCAGCGAGGAGCTTGACCTTGTGCTCGTACAAGGCGTCGATCAACGTCACGAAGCGGGCGGCTTCGTTGCGCTTCTCTGGGCTCAGCACCGGGATGCCGACGATGAGGACGGTGTGGAAGCGCCGCGCGATGGCGAGATAGTCGGGCGCGCCGCGCGGTTCTCCGCACAGGCGCTTGAAGGAGAAGACGGCGACGCCCTTGAGGCTCTTGGGGACGTGGAGGGTGCGGCCACCCTGGACCGGTATGTCCTCGGACGGCACGTTGGCGCGGTCCTCGGGCGGATAATCGGTGAGGCGGAAAAAGGCGGCGGACAGGGCGGCGGTGGCTTCCGGGCCGTTTGGCACGTGCCAGGTGGGTAAGCCGCCGAGGCGTTCGAGGCGGTAGTCGGTGGAGCCGTTCAGCGGCACCACGTCGAGCTCCCGCTCGACGAGGGCGATGAAGGGCAGGAACAGCTCGCGGTTGAGGCCGCCGAGATACAGGTCGCGCGGCGGGCGGTTGGAGGTGGTGATCACCGTCACGCCCTCCTCGAGCAGGCGCGAGAAGAGGCGCGACAGGATCATGGCGTCCGCGCTGTTGTTGATCACCATCTCGTCGAAGCAGAGGAGCTTGGCCTCCGCGGCGATGGCGCGGGCCACCGGCGGGATCGGGTCGCCCTGCTCCTTCATCCGCTCGGCGCGGAGGCGCTCGTGCACTTCGAGCATGAATTCGTGAAAATGGACGCGGCGCTTGGGCTCGAACTCGATCGAGCAGAAAGCGAGGTCCATCAACATGGATTTGCCGCGCCCGACGCCGCCCCACATGTAGATGCCGCGGGGGCGCACCGCGCCGCCGCGGCCGAACAGGCGGGAAAGGAGGCCGGCCTTGGGCCTCGGCTTCAGCGCCTCGGCCAGCCGGTCGAGCACCCGGACGGCGGCTTTCTGGTCCTCGTCGGGGCGAAGCTCGCCGGCGGCGAGCAATCGCTCGTAGCGCGCGGCGACGGCGCTCATGCCTGCGGCATGTTCTTGCGCAAGGTTCCGGACCAGGCGGCAACCGTTTGATCGCCCTGCACGACGAGGCCGCGCATGAAGGCGAGCCGCCGCGTCTCCTTCAGCACCTCCACCGTCGCGTCGACCGGCACCTCCAGCTGGCCCGGCGAGAGGAACTGGGCGGAGAGATCCAGCGTCACCGAAAAGGCGATGTCGGCCCCCGCCGCATGGCCGCCCGCGAACATCGCCATGTCGATGAAGGTCAGGATGGCGCCGCCGTGCATGACGTTGCCCAGATTGCTCTGCAGGGTCGTCGGGAACATTCGGACGCGCGCCCGGCCCTCGCCTTCCCCGCGGACGATGAGCTTGCCGATCGTGGCGTTGTAGCGCTGGGCGCCTTCGGGGCTTTCGGCAATGTCCCACGTCCACCAGCCGGAATGGTCGGGATCGGGCTGGTGGGAGATGAGCGGGTGGAGGCGGCGGGTCATGGGAGCGGCGATACAGGGAAAGAGGGAGAAGGGAAGTCCCGGGCGCGCGCGGCCATGAGCGCAGGGTCAAGACATGCAGAACTCCAGACTCGTTCGTCCCGAGCCCTTCGACGCCGCCTGCGGCGGTGCTCAGGATAAACTACGTCGAGGGGCGGAGGCTCGGACTCGGAGCAGCGCCCCTCGACTACGCTCGGGACGAACGAGTGCTCGTCTGGTCTCCTGATGGCGAGCGCGCTTAAACCGCGCGCTCCACCAGCATCTTCTTGGTTTCCGCGATCGCCTTGGCGGGGTTCAGGCCCTTGGGACACACGTTGGCGCAGTTCATGATCGTGTGGCAGCGGTAGAGGCGGAAGGGGTCTTCCAGCTCGTCGAGGCGCTCGGGCGTCGCTTCGTCGCGGCTGTCGGCGAGCCAGCGATAGGCCTGGAGGATGATCGCCGGGCCGAGGAAGCGGTCGCTGTTCCACCAATAGCTGGGGCAGGAGGAGGAGCAGCAGGCGCACAGGATGCACTCGTAAAGGCCGTCCAGCTTGGCGCGGTCCTCCGGAGACTGCAGGCGCTCCTTGCCCGACGGCGGCGGCGCATCGGTCTGCAGCCAGGGGCGGATCGAGGCGTACTGCGCGAAGAAGTGGGTGAAGTCCGGCACCAGGTCCTTCACCACGTCCATGTGCGGCAGCGGCGTGATCCGGATCTCGCCCTTGTAATCCTCGATCGCGGTGGTGCAGGCGAGGCCGTTCTTGCCGGCGATGTTCATCGAGCAGGAGCCGCAAATGCCCTCGCGGCAGGAGCGGCGGAAGGTGAGCGTCGGATCGACCTCGTTCTTGATCTTGATCAAGGCGTCGAGGATCATCGGCCCGGTATCGTCGAGATCGATCTGGAACGTGTCGTAACGCGGATTCTCGCCGCTGTCGGGATCGTAGCGATAGATCTTGAAGCTCTTGGTCCGGCTCGCGCCCTGGGGAGCGGGGTGCTCGCGCCCCTTGCCTTTGATCCTGCTGTTCTTGGGGAGGGCGATTTCGACCATTCTGTATCCTTCTCTTGGGCGCGAGATAATCACAAGGCGCGCCCTTCTCAATGGCCTAGCTGGTGCGCCGCCGCTCCAGAATTTCCTTCGCGACGTCGTAGGTTCGGGCATTGTCGACGTCGATCGCCTGGGTGCCGTCCGTCACCACCATCGCCTCGGCGCGGACGCCGAACTGGCGCGACATGCGCTTCATCGCGCCTTCGATGCTGATCAGGCCGAAGCGGACCAGGAGGAGGTTGAACAGGCCGAACGTCTCCGCAAGGCGCTTGGGGTTCTTGGCGAACTGGCCGCCGCTGCGGAAGGTCTCCGCCATCCTGAGCGCGCCCGAACCGTTGATGCCGTACAGGTTGCAGTTGGAATAGCTGCCGCCCCGCAATTTGTAGAAGCGCCTCTGCCCTTCGGGATGGGCGGCGAGCACCGCTTCCTTGGTCGCGAGCGCGAGCACCGCTTCGGCGCCCGCATGCATCCGCCGCACCATCTCGGCGACCACTGCGGGCGACATGTTCACATTGTCGCCGGTGGTAACCACGATCGGCTCGGTCACGCCGTGCGCGGCGACATAGACGCTGTCGGCGAGGCTGGCGGCCGCCGGCACGAAATCGACGGGCACGCCGAACTCGCCCTTGGCACCCGCCACTTCGCGCAGGGCCTCCACCGCGTCCTTTTCGACGGAAATGTGGATGCGGCTCAGCCCCGGCACTTCGGACAGGGCGCGCAGCACCCATTCGAGCAGCGGCTTGCCGACGATCGGCACCAGACACTTGTGCGTGGCCCCCGCCCGGTCGGCGAGCGGATCGAGCCGGCCGCCGCGCTGGGCGGCGAGGACGATGGCGGTGAAGCCCGGCCCCTGGGCGCGGGGCTTAGAGGAGGCCATTGCGCCGGAGGCTCTCGCAAAGGATCGTTTCGATGAGCTGCGCCTGCGTCCAGCCGGCGAGCGCCGCCGAGCGGCCGTAGACCTTCTGCGACCAAAGGTTCGCCTGCAGGTTCACCTCGAGGAAGTTCACCGTGCCGGTGTCGAGATCGACGCGGAACTCGAAGCGGCCGTAATCGAAGGGCCTGAACTCCTGCGCGATGCTGCGTGTATAATCGGCGATCTGCGGCATGAGGTCCGACTTGTCGAAGGGAACGAGCCGGTATTTCTGCGCACGGTCGACGAGGTCGCGCTTCTCATAATAGGTGCGAAGGTGGGTCGGATCGGACTGTTCGAACAGCATCATCGGCATGATGGTCGGCTCGCCGTCGATGGTGACGACCGGCACTTCGACGTCGCTGCCGTTGAGGAAGGGCTCGACGATCGCGTCATGGCCTTCCGAATGGATTTGGGCGACGGCGGCTTCCACGCCCGCCCAGTCGCGCGCGTCCTGAACGCCCCAACTCGCGGAGCTGGCATTGGGCTTGATCACCAGCCGCTCGCCCGACGGGCAGCGCGCTTCGTCAACCGGAGCGCCGCGGCGGTAGATGGTCCAGGGCGCGGTCGGGATGCCGCGGGCGTGGACCGCCATCTTGGTCAGATGCTTGTCGTCCGCCATGCCGCGCAGGATCGGAGACGCGCCGAGAAAGGGAATGCCCTGCCGCGTGCAGAGCAGGGGCATCATCATTTCGCTGTTGAGGAAGCCGCCGCGATTGAGGAGCGTGAAGACGAAATCGACGTCCTGGTCCTCGAACATGACGTCGTAGCGGTCGGCGAAGCTGAGGTGCTTCAGCCCGAGCCCCTTCAGGATCTCCCGCACCTCCACATGGTACAAAGCGTGGTTGCCGTCTTCCGGGTGCAGGCCCGAATCCCAGAGCGCGTGCTTGGCGACGAAGAGGATGCGCAGCCGCTCCTTTGCCTCTTCGGGGATGACAAGCGGGCGGATGTTTGACACGCGTGAAGTCGCCTTTTTACGGGAGGGGCGAGGGCGCACATAGAGCGGTGCGCCCGCACAGCCAAGAGCGAGGCCTTGTGAGAGCAGACGAAACGAACGGCGAGGCGCAGGCGACCTTGCTGATGACGCAGGGCGGCGACGCGCGGATCGTGCTCGATCCGGCGACGGGTCTGAACCGCTATTTCAGCGCGCCGCGGCCGAGCGACGTGCTGGCCTACGCCTCCTCGACCGCGAACGACGTTTCGGCCGCGGCCTTTGCCCATGTCGAGCGCGTGCTCGCCGGCATGCAGGAGCCGCTGGACGGCGCGGGCTATGCGGAGCGCCTCGAGGCGATGCGCGGGCGCATCCGGGCGGCCTACGGGCTCGGCGAGGACGTCGGCATCGTTTTCGCGCCGTCGGGGACCGATCTCGAATATGTCGGCCTCGCCTGCGTGGAAGGGCGGGGCGAAGGGGGCACGCACAACATCCTGCTCGGCGCGGACGAAGTGGGGAGCGGCTGCATCCATTCGGCTTACGGCCGCTATTTCGCCGGCGAGACGGCGCTCGGCATCGCGACGACGCCCGGCGAGCCTGTCCCGGGCTTCGGCGACACCAGGGTCGAGATGATCGACATTCCGGTGCGCGATCCGCAGGGGCGGCCGCGCCCGTCGGCCGAGATCGCCTCCAGGATGGAAGAAGCGATCGCGGGCGCGGCGGCGGCGGGGCGGCACGTCCTCGTCCATGTCGTCCACGGCTCCAAGACCGGGCTCATCCTTCCCTCCCTCGCCGACATCGACCGCCTGGCCGCGCGCCACGGTGACCACATCACCTTTCTGGTCGATGCTTGCCAGGCCCGAATCACCTCCCCGGCGATCGAGCAGTATCTGGAGCGCGGCGCGATCGTCTTCGTGACCGGATCCAAATTCATGGGCGGGCCGCCGTTCAGCGGCTTCGCGCTGGTGCCGCCGGGGATCGCCGCCGCCGCGCCCGCGCTGCCCGAAGGCCTCGCCACCATCTACCGCCGCGCGGAGTGGCCTGCGGGCTGGCCCGGCGCGGATGCGCTTCCCGACGGCGGGAACCCCGGCCTGCTTTTGCGCTTCGAAGCGGCGGTGTTCGAGCTTGAGCGCTTCCAGCGCCTCAGCCTCGACGCGGTGACCCGGGTGATCCTGTCCTTCCACGCCGCCGTGAGGAAAGAGATCATCGAGCCGACGCCCGCGCGGCGCGTCGCTCCCTATCCGCCGGGCGAGCGCGAGGAAGCGGACACGCATCCGATCGAGATGCGGACTCTTTCGACGCTCGATCTTTCTGGACTGGGCAATGGGGCGGCGACGTTCGATGACGCGGTGCGCTGGCACAAGGCGCTGCTCGCCCACGGCGTGCGGCTCGGCCAGCCGGTCAAATGCGTTAAGCTGCCGGGCGGCGCCTGGGGCGCGACCCTGCGCATCGGCCTCGCCATGCCGATGGTGACGGAGCGGGCGGCGCTCGCCCCCGATGCGCTCGACCGCGCCTTTCGCGCGGACATGGCCCGCATCCGCGAGGCGTTGGCGGCGGTCTCCGGTTAAGCGACCGGAGCGGCGGCGGGTGCGATCTCCTCGTGGCTCCGGCCGCCGAGCCCGCCCCAATTCAGGTTGCGGGTGAGGTACATGACGCCCGCCAGCGCGGCGAAGAGCAGCAGCGAGCCGATGAGGAGCGAATAGGCTTCGAGGTTCAGGAGAACGAACAGGACGGCGTAAAGGGCCGCCAGCAGCGCCGCGATATAGGCGGCGCGCTGCCAGCTTCTCAGCACGGCGGCCGAGTAAGCCGTGGTGAGGCCGGTAATCGCCGCCGAAGCGACGATGTAGGCGAAGGTGAAGCCGATCACCTCGGCAAAGGCGAGCAGCAGCACGAAAAAGAGCACGAGCCCGGCGCCGACCAGCAGATATTCCACCGCCGAGACGCGCACGCCGCCGATCACGTCGAACAGCAAAAAGGCGAGAAAGGTGAAGCCGATGAACAGGAAGCCATATTTGGTAGCGCGGTCGACTTGGGAATAAAGGTCCACCGGCTGGACGAGGCTCACCTGCGCCCCGGTGGACGGGCCGGAACCCACGCCGCCAGTACGATCGCGTACGCGCGGGTCGACGCTCTGCTGGTCGGTCGGCACGGGCTGGCCGTTGGCGGGACGGGTGGCGACCAGCGACTGGCCGAGCGCCAGATTGCCGACACGGTAGGTGGCTTCGAAGCCCTCGGCGCTCACCGAACGCGTGGCCGGGAGGAAGCCGCCCTGGAAGCTGGGATGCGGCCAGGGCGAACGCAGTTGCCAGACCGTCTCGCCGGCGCGAGGCGTCAGGGCCAGCGAGCCGTTGCCGCGGAAATCGAAGGAGAATTCGAACACCATGGCGCCGCCGCGAAGCGGGCTCGCGTCGAGCCAGGCGAAGAAGCCCGATCCGCCGCCGCCGCCCGGCTGGAGGCGCAGCCTTTGCCCACCCGACGACACTTGCGGGTTGGCGCCGAGGCCGCGCGGGTCGGACAGGCCGAAGCGAAGCTCGGCGCGGGTGAAATCGAGGCTGGCCGGATCGACGCCGAGGCGGGCGAGATCCTGAGGCACGGCGAAGCGGGCGCGGCCGCGCACCGCCGCGTCGTAGACGACGACTTCGTAAATGGAGCGCGTGCGCCGTTCCGGACGCACGTCGGTGCTGAGCTGGGCGATCTCCGGGGCGAGCGTCAGCTCGTGCGGGGTCTGGACGGTGCGGGTGACGTCGCGATTGTTTTCGCGCACGATTTCGTTGCTCGTGATCGTGTAGGGAATGACGAGCAGCGGGCCGGATAGGCTCTGCGGGCCCGCCCAGCCTTCGGCGATCGACTGCTGCGCAAATTCGGACTGGCTCTGCCGATCGTAGACGATCAGCCACACAGCGAAGAGCGGAAAGGAGAGAAGAAACGCCACCGCAATGGCGAGGGCGAGCTTGGCGCCCGGCGTGCGATCCTGAACCACTGCGTTCATTTGCGGCGCGCCTCCTGCTCTCCGCTCGTCGTACGCAAGGCACGGTTCGTCGTCAAGCGCGCGTGAGGTGCTTACCCGTCCAAGGTCGGTTAGAGCGCCCCTCCGTCCGGCCAGTGCGACCAGTGGGTATTGGAGGGGAGCGTCGGCCGGTAGAGTGCCCTGTCACCCGCCGCCAGCACCTCCGCAAGTTGGCGGAAGGTCTCCGAGCTGCTGGGAAGCGCGCCGGCGGCGAGATCCGGATGGTGCCACTCGTCGAGCAGCATCAGCCGTTCCATGTCGGTGGAAAGGTGCGTCCGCCGCTCGCTTTCGGTCGCCAGCACCGCGTCCCGGCGCTCGAATGCCAAAGCGCGGCACAGCTCAAATATGTTGGTGCGGCCGGAGTTCTGCCGTTCGACTCCCGCGGCGGCGTAGGTGACATCGCCGGGAAGCGGGACAGTTTCGCCCCGCAGCAGGAGTGCAGCGGCCCCCGCAGCGACGTCCTCCTCCCCGATCCAGTCGTCGCTCTCGATTGGGTGGAAGATCGACACCTCCTCGTTGGGATTCTGGCCGATATAGGCCTGGCGCGCCTGGCGGTCGGGGAAGCGCCCATCGACCCCGGTGCGGACGATCCCGCTTCCGAAGCTGATGACCGTGAGGTCCGGTTCGAAGGCGCGCGGCGTGTAGCCGACAATCTCGAAAACGAGCGCCCAGTCCCGAGCGGAGCGATAAAGGGCGAGGCGCGCCGCGGCCGGATAGACGCAGCCGTTGTCGAGCATCGGGAAGACGAAGCCGCGCGCACCCTCGTCGAGGACGGCGAGAATGTCGTCCGCGGAGTGCCGGAACACTGCGTCAGTAAACCCGGGCCTTGGGCTTGATATACTCGACCTCGTCCGTGAGCGTGTAATCGTGCACCGGCCGGTAATCGATGCGGACACCGCCGCCCTTGCCGCCCCAGCCGTCGAACCAGGCGATGGTGTGCTTCATCCAATTGTCGTCGTCGCGATTCGGATAATCTTCGTGCATGTGGCCGCCGCGGCTTTCCTTGCGATTGGCGGCCGAATGCATGGTCACCGACGCCTGCGCGATGAGGTTGTCGAGCTCGAGGGTTTCGATAAGGTCGGTGTTCCAGATGAGCGAACGGTCGGTGGTGCGGACGTCGGCCATCTGGGTGTAGATCTCGTCAATCTTGGCCTGGCCTTCCGCAAGGGTCGCCTCGGCGCGGAAGACGGCGCAATCCGCCTGCATGGTGCGCTGCATCCTGTTGCGGATCTGGGCCGTCGGGCTGCCGCCCGCGGCGAAGCGGAAATGATCGAGGCGCGAAAGGGACAGGTCGTCCGCATCCTTGGGGAGCGAGGGCAGGGGCGTGCCGGGCTTGATCGTCTCGCCGAGCCGGATGCCCGCCGCGCGGCCGAAGACCACGAGGTCGATCAGGCTGTTCGAGCCCAACCGGTTCGCCCCGTGGACGGACACGCAGGCCGCCTCGCCGACGGCGAACAGGCCCGGGACGACGCTGTCCGGATCGCCGCCTTTCAGCGTCACGACCTCACCGTGATAATTGGTCGGGATGCCACCCATATTGTAGTGGACTGTGGGGACGACCGGCAGCGGCTGCCGCGTCAGGTCGACGCCCGCGAACACCTTGCCCGTTTCGGTGATGCCCGGGAGGCGTTCGGCGAGGATGGCTGGATCCAGGTGATCCAAATGCAAATAGATATGGTCGCGATCCTTGCCGACGCCGCGGCCTTCGCGAATCTCCATGGCCATGGAGCGGGACACGACGTCGCGGCTGGCGAGGTCCTTCGCCGACGGAGCGTAGCGCTCCATGAAGCGCTCGCCCTCGCTATTGGTGAGGTAGCCGCCTTCGCCGCGCGCGCCTTCGGTGATGAGCACGCCGGCGCCGTAAATGCCGGTCGGGTGGAACTGGACGAACTCCATGTCCTGCAGCGGCAGGCCGGCGCGAAGCACCATCGCATTGCCGTCGCCCGTGCAGGTATGCGCGGACGTCGCCGTGAAATAAGCGCGCCCGTAGCCGCCCGTCGCCAGCACCACCGCATGGCTGCGGAAGCGGTGGATCGAGCCGTCCTCCATGTTGAGCGCGACCACGCCCCGGCACGACCCGTCCTCGGCCATGATGAGGTCGAGCGCGAAATATTCGATAAAGAAGTCCGCGTCGTACTTGAGGCTCTGCTGGTAGAGCGCGTGCAGCATCGCATGCCCCGTCCGGTCCGCGGCCGCGCAGGTGCGCTGGGCGGGCGGGCCGGCGCCCATGTTCTGCATCATGCCGCCAAAGGCGCGCTGGTAGATCTTGCCTTCGGTGGTGCGCGAAAAGGGCACGCCGGCATGTTCGAGCTCATAGACGGCCGCCGGAGCCTCTCGGCACAGATATTCGATCGCGTCCTGGTCGCCGAGCCAGTCGGAGCCCTTGACGGTATCGTACATGTGCCAGGTCCAATGGTCCGGCCCCATGTTGCCGAGCGAGGCCGCGATCCCGCCCTGCGCCGCCACCGTATGCGAGCGCGTCGGGAACACCTTGGTGATGCAGGCCGTCCGAAGCCCCTTCTCGGCCGACCCCATGGTCGCCCGCAGCCCAGACCCGCCCGCGCCGACGACGACCACGTCATAGGCATGATCGACGATCTTGTAGGCCCCGCCCTGCACCGCCGCGGCCATCAGATCATCCCCACGAAGCGGTACTTTGCGGGGGCCCCTTTAAACGGCCTCCGGAGAAAGGTCGACAGGCGAGGGAAAAGGTGGACTGGCATGGCGGAGGAACCCCGTAAGTGGCTGCGCCCGCTACTTAGCCCCGGAGCGGGGGGATGCAAGGGCGGGGTGGGTTCACGCGGAGGCGCGGAGGGGTTGGTGAGCGCATTCTCGCTCCATGGAGCTACAGGGGGTCGGCCTCAATCGTTAGCGGCCTGCTCCGCCTCCATAAGTCTGACTACTGCACCGACCATACTGTCCGATGCGGCCCGAATACCCGGTCCAATATCTAGTTTATAATGGTGAAAGCGCGTACCCGTCGATAGCGACCCTACGTACTGCATTCCAGCCTCAGCTGGTGAGCCGGCCGGCGAAAACCAGATCGCTGTAGTGACGCCTAGCGCCGCCGCGTGGCTGATCAGCTGGTATCGATCAGCCTCTTCAATGCGAGGTTTGTACTTTACCTCACCCGCCGCGATGTTCATGCGCTGCCGCCTAAAGATCAAATCGGGCTTCACAGGAAACTGCCGGTTGTCTTGGAATAGCCGAACTTGATTTCGTGGCACGTTGCCGTCCGCCACACCCAGTCCGGCATCGCGAAGGCCGGACCTAAGAATGTTGCGCACGAATTGCTCGAATACATCCTCTAATGAAAAGAGAAATGACGGCATCATCTCTCCGCTGGCTTCGAACTCGAACCCGACGCGAGTATATCCTAACAAAATTGAGTAGGTCGTCATGGCGCCGACGTATGCCTCGCGCACGCGCGCTGGCGCGGAGTAAGTGAGGGTTGGCAGGTTGGGGGCCGGCGGAACAGCGGCCGTGTATGCCATCGTGTCAAGTGCTGATCTGAGGAGCAATTGTTCGTCTGCCCAACCTGCTTCTCGTGGAACAATGCTCAAAAAGCGGATGCAGGCAGCCTTCAGGTGACCATTAAGCCGCGTATGCGCAGAGAACGAGAACAAGCGCGAACTTGTGGAAACTTCATCACCGCGTGAAACAAATTTTGAGATGGTCCTACCGAAATCCACCTTGGGCTTGAAATAACCCTCTACGATTTCCGGTTCGTATTGTCGCTCCAAACCCGATTGCAAGATTCTGCTCAAATAGAAGCAGAAGCTGCGCGCTAGAAGGTAATGCGGGGGAGTTTCGTCAGACCGCCCGTATTGTCGCGCGATTGGCAGAACTTTCTGGAACGAATGTCCTGCAATCTCGAGCATGTACCACAGGCTCGCCGCTGGGAACTTCGGTCGCAGGTTAAGGGTGATCGCCTCTGTTAAGGGTAGGTGCCCAACGAGCCCTAGTGCGCGCAGTTGAACGCCCTCTGCGACATCGCGCAAATCAACCGCATTCAATGCTCGGGTGCCAGGAAGTATGAGAGAGCGGCCTTCCCTGTCGAACAAATCTGCCCGCGCGAAGAGCTTGGCCTCCCGCTCGTGGAGATTAACCAGCCGGGCAGAGGGAGGCTTCGCCAAGAACGCTAACCTGCAGCGGGAGGGTCACCCGCATCATCGGGCGCATCGCCAAAAGTAAGAAGGCCAATGATTTCTGCGCTTGTAGCGTCGAGCGTCTGCCGATCATGCAACAGCGCCCGCTTCAGCCCGAGCCGAATACGGCCATTCCAAACGGCGACCAAGTCTTCCGGATTCCGGACGCGCAGAAAATTCGTGTGGCCGAACCCGGTAGGCAGAGTCTCGTTCAATAGTTCAAAGAGGCGGACGGTACGGTTGATCAAGGACGGATCAACATTTCCATCCTGCAAATGTTTACGCAGTGATGCGGCGCTCGGTTCAATTTCGATCACCCAGAACCGCCGTAGAAGAGCATCGTCCAAGTCTGTGACCGAGCGGTCAAAAGGATTGGCTGTCGCGATAACGACGAGGTTTCTTGGAAACGCGAAGCGCCTTCCAGAAAACGACAGCGTGAATCGCCGCCCCCTGTAGTCCGGCTCGAGGTAAGTGAGAAATTCACCGAAGATGCGTGCTACGTCGCCCCTATTCAGCTCGTCGAAAACTGCAACGTACTGCCTCGTGGGGTCTTTTCCGGCGATGCGCGCAAATTTCAAGAAGAGTCGATCCTCCAGATCGTATCGGATCCCGGCGTCATTCGCGCCAGGTGACGGGCGAAATCCCTCGACGAAGTCGTCGTAAGCAATGGCGGGGTGGAACTGGAGGAAGAGAGTCCGAACCGGGTCGTGGTCGGTGAGCGAATTTGCAAGCTGACGAGCGTAGCGAGTTTTTCCCGTCCCAGGTGGACCCGCCAAGAGAAACGCCAAGCTCTCGCTACTGGCGATAACGGACTGGATTTCGCTCAGTACAGCATCATCGTCCGGCAAAGGCGGGAGCATGTCCGCTTCGCTCGTGAGGTCGTCGTCATCATCCGGCAACGTCGTTTCCGGAGGTGGGGTGGGCGGCGGAGGTGAGGGCGGTGCGTTCAGCTGTGCGTGCAGCTTCGGGGCGAGATGAGCTTGATACAGGTCGTTTGTAGCGCGCTCGATATCTAGCGGCGGCCACGGTAGCCTCGGAGTTGCGAGTCGAAAGCGACCCTGGTACTCTTGCGCGAATTCTGTTAGAAAAAGCTCATCGTTGAGCAGATGAGCATAAAGTTCGTCCCAGCCATTGATGTGGTCCGGGATGCCTTCGAAGGCGAACAACCACACCAGAAAATGCTCGAATCGGAAGGTGGCAGGAATCGCCAGCTCAAAGTTCGGCTGAAAGTCATCGGTGAGTTGAACAGTAGTCCGCTCACCTTCGATGTACCCCTTTTGCCGCAAGTCTCGATATCCGCGACTTGAGTAAAGGTTGGCCCACATCTTGGTGTCTTGGCGAATGACGTAGTCGTCGGAGTACGGCCCCTGCCGCCACGCGATGTCTCGGAGGCGTGGCCTCAGGAGATTGTTCCCGCTCGGGAAGTCAGGCAGCCCTATCCGAGAGCCGTGGAAATAGCGGTCAAGAAAGGCGTCCGTTCCGAGCCTAGTAGACATGTCAACGAGGGCGTCCGTGCCAACATCGTTGGCAGCCAAGACGAACGCTGGGATCAACCAGTTGCCGGGATAATTCTGTAGGTGCTCAATCGCTTCGCGGATTGTTCCGATCGTGAAGTAGCGCACGCCTGCTCATTCCCCCCTGCTCCTCCCGGGCTTCCGAAAGTTAGCTTTGTTGCCTGGCCAAGTGTGCCACGCTTTGGACGGCGTTTTCAACCTGTCGACGAGTTTTTCCCACCCAATCGACTTTAGACCCTCAGCCTCTAATGAGCCAAGAACGTAGTCGATGTATTCGGCGCCGCGGTCGATGCCGACAACGTTGCGCCGGTTCTTGAGCGCCGTAAAGACGGTGGTGCCGCTGCCGACGAACGGATCTAAAACATGGCCGCCAGGGGGGCTCCCAACTTCAATGCATCGACGGACTAACTCGCTGGGGAAGGCAGCGTTGTGATTGGCCCGCCGGTTCCGCTCGATGGGAATGTTCCAAACATCCTCTTCGACGAGCTTCGAACGGTCAAAGCTATAGAAGCGACTCTTCGCAAACATGAAAAGAAACTCATATTGGCGATACGGCCGGTCGCGCGCTGTTGGTTCCACGAATGAGTTCACGCGGTTCCAAATGATCGTGCTGCGCAGCGTCCAGCCGCGTTCCTGCATGGCAAAGGCGACCTTCCAAGGAACGCCAATCATGCTCTTCTTCGGGATATCCCACCCGCTCACGTCAACTGGGCGCACCTTTGTCCGAAGAAAGTTGCGGGATGAGCATTTCGGGTCGCTGCCGTGAGGTTGGCCGTTCCCCGAGTAGTAGGTATCGCCGATATTGAGGAAGAAGACGCCCTCCGGATGTAGCGTCCGCTGCACCTCATCAAAAACCTCCATAAGCGCATCGATATATGCTTGGACCGACTCTTCGTGGCCGATCTGTTCGTCGTAGCCGTAATCTCGCACCCAGAAATACGGGGGACTGGTAACCGCCACGTTGAAGCAGTCTGCCGGCAGCTTCTTCAGCGAATCTGCGGCGTCGCCGCAGATCACTCCGGCAACGTTCTTCGCGCTTGCCAGAAAAGCGTATTTGCCTGCGTCAGCTGCTTCGAATTGCGGTGAAAAAACAGTCTCTTCTTTGCGGCTCAGTGAGCCAGAGCTGATGCTGTCCATGTTGCCCCGGAACCTCCATTTTTTCGTGTATGGCGTGGCAGCCGAGCGTGTGCAACGCCGATCCGGTATATTCCACCATATCGCTACAAGCGCTTGCTGCAGCGGAACGGATGTAGAACATCCGCGCTGCCCGGTCAAGCCGGATTCTGCGGTTCTGGTGCAGAGCAAGCGACGGAATTTCTGTTTCCGGTGATTCCTTTTACCGACTCCATCCGTCGCAAGCTCGGTTCGCTAAAGCCGCCGAGCCTAGGCTACTCAACGCGAGCAACTAGGTTCTTCGGGTCCAACCCCAGCGCCTTCGCTACGAGTATGAAGTCCGCCGCGTCGATACGGCCGGCGCCGCGTTCGTAGTTGGAGACGAAGCTTTGGGGGCGGTCCATACGGGCGCCGAGCTCCTTCTGGGTGAGGCCGGAGGCCGTGCGTGCTTCGATGAGGAGCAGGCGCAGCCGCTCAGCCAATCGATCTCGCTCCTCCCGCCGCGCCATCGGAACCGGGTAGCACGGCGCAGAAATCTTCGGAATTGGTAAAAGATCGGAGGAAAGCTCAGGCGGTGTAGGGGCCAGCGACGATCGCCGCGGTGAGGTAGGCGTTCATACGGGCGGCGGCGTCCTCCGACAGGCCAAGCATTACGAGGCGGCGGTCGTCGGGGTCTCTGTCAGCCGTGAAGGAGCCGCCGCGGATGAGCGTCTTGGTGAGCCGCAAGGCGGTGGACTCGGCGACGCCGGCGACCGTGCCGAGCATGGTCTGGCTCACCCTCCGCCCCTCGAGCCCCGCGGCGAACAGCTCCAGCATCATGCTCCAGGCGGGATCGCCTCCTATGGTCGGGAAATAGTCACGCCGCATGCGGCGCGTGGCAATGATCGAGCGGACTAGAGGGGCGCTGATGAGATCGGCGCGCGGCACGCACGGCTTGCGGTCGTCGCCGGGTCCGGCGTGCTGGCGGATGAGCCGGGCGGTTTCTTCGAGAACCCGGCTGATCTCGGCAAGGCTGACGGGCCGGCGGGCGCGTTCGACAGGCTCTTGGGTATCGGGGCTCATGTCCGGCCTTCGAACAGGTCAACGCATTCCGATGAATGCCGTATACGTATTCCGTATTTTTCGCAAGTCTTCTTGTAGTCGGTAGTGGTGTGAAAACCTGTGCCACGTGCTGCAACCGCGACAGGCTACCCCTTTGCGTCTTTTAGCGGCATGGCTACGGGACACGATCCAGCGGCTGCCGCACATCCGGAACGCCGCCGATGTTTCTTCTGCGGCTTCTTACCACGCTGCTTCAATAACTTAGGCGCTTCCGGGTAGCGGATCAGTCGCATCAATGTGCGTTCCCGGTTAAAAACAGCTTGACAGCGTCACGCTGATCGGGTACAAACTCAACAGGCTTACAGAAGTGGGCCTTCGAAGCCGGCGCGGGTGATCCGCGGCCGGCTTTTTCTTTGGGCCGTGGCCTCGGCTTCGCTCGGCGGCGGTCCTCTCCCGCCTTCGCGGGGGCAGGCTCTTCGCTCGAACCGAACGGGCCGGCGGGGGCGGTCCTGCGGCGGTGCGCGGTCCCTCGACATGGCGTCTCGACGGGCTCGACGCCTGCTCGGGACGAGCGGGGTTGGGGCGGTCCTGCGGCGGTGCGCGGTCCCTCGACACGGCGTCTCGACAAGCTCGACGCCTGCTCGGGACGAACGGTGGTGGGGGCGCCTGGCTGCGGCGGTGCGGGTCCTTCGAGACGGCGGGTGGGCGGGCTCACCGCCTCCTCAGGACGAGCGGGTGGGCGCTTTTTTTCAGGGGGGGTGGGATGGTGCAGCGGTCGGACTGGTGTGCGGAGTTGCGGGCGGCGTTTCTCGCGCTCGTCAGGGAGACGGGGAACCAGAGGGGGGCGGCGCGGGCGTTGGGGCATGCCGATCTGTTCAACAACCGGATGAAGCGGGATGCGGGGTTCCGGGCGGAGGTGCGGGCGGCGCGGGAGGAGGCGGATCGAAGGCTTTGCGGGGCGCGGTCGGCCTTTCTGGCGCGCTCCGGCGTGGAGGGGGCGGACCGGCCGGTTCGGTTGCTGCCGCCGGAGGAGGGGGAAGGGGTCGGAGGCGGTGACGGGGATCGCGGCGGCGGCGGGGGCGGTGAGAATGGCTTGCATCGTGCCCTCACCCTTCCGCCCGGCTGCGTCGGGCCCCCTCCCTCTCCCTCTAGGGGGATAGGGGATTTGAGCGTGGACGATTTGGGCGGGTATCTTCGGCCGGGGCGCAAGCTCAAGCAGACGCGGCCGGAGCCGGTGGTGCGGCGCAATTCGCGGGGGCGGTGGCAGGTCACGCTGGCGCGGGAGGGGCATATGACGAGCGACATCGAAGCGGAATTCCTGCGCCTGCTGCGGGCGACGGGGAATTTCAGCGCGTCGGCGCAGGCGGTGGGGTTTCAGGCGGCGTCGATCACGGCGCGGATGCGGGCCTGGCCGGCCTTCGCGGCCGACGTGGCCGAAGCGCTGGAAGAGGCTTCGGTGAGCATCGAATATGCCCTGATCGGCCATGCCCATGCGCTGCTGCGGCGGCCGGGCGAGGCGCAGGCGCTGGGGATCGCCGAGGAGGATACGCCCTTCGATCCCGACAAGGCGATGCAGATCGTCGGCTTTCTCGACCGGCGCAAAAGCGGGCGCACGGCGCGCGGGCCGCGCAAGGGGGCGCCGGCGCGCTCGCTGGACGAAGCAGTGGATTCGGTCCTCGCCAAGGTGGAAGCGATCGAGCGGCACGAGGCGATGATGGCGAAGCGCGCGGCGGAGGGCGGCGCGGGCGGCGGCGGCGTCTGCGCGCAGGGCGGCGAGGGAGAGGAGGAACGGGGGTGAGCGGTTCGGACGTGAGCGTTTCGGAAAAGGCGGGCGCGCGCGGCGGGCGGCTGTTCGCGGCGCTGCGGCGGCTGGCGCCGGAGCAGAGGCGGGCGGCCTTGCTCGCGGCGGGGCGAAGGGACGTGTTCGGCTGCGACGAGCATTGGGCGCTTTGGGCGCATCCGGGGCAGGAGCCGCCCGGCGGCGAATGGACGGTGTGGGTGATGATGGCGGGGCGCGGCTTCGGAAAGACGCGCGCCGGTTCGGAATGGGTGAGCGCGCGGGCGCGGGAGATGCCGGGGGCGAAGATCGCTTTGGTGGCGGCGAATCCCGAGGAAGCGCGGCGGGTGATGGTGGAAGGGCGCGCGGGGCTGATGGCGGCGGCGCGGGACGGGGAGGAGCGCCGCCGCATGCGCTGGGAGCCGGGGCTCGGGCGGCTCACCTTTGCGAGCGGGGCGGAGGCCTTCGTCTTTTCGGGCGCGGACGGGGAAAGTTTGCGCGGGGCGGAACATCATTTCGCCTGGTGCGACGAGCTCGCCAAATGGCGGCGGGCGGACGCGGCCTGGGACAATCTCATGATGGGGCTGCGCGCGGGGGCGCGGCCGCGGGCGGTGGTGACGACGACGCCCAAGACCGTGCAGGCGCTGCAGCGGATCATCGGAACGGAGGGCGTCGTGCTGACGGGCGGGGCGAGCCGGGACAATCCGCACAATCCGCCGGCCTTTCTGCAATGGGTGGAGCGTACCTATGGCGGGACGCGGCTCGGCCGGCAGGAGCTGGAAGGGGAGCTGCTCGTGGACGTCAAGGGGGCGCTGTGGGCTCGGGAATTGATCGAGCGGTGCCGGGCGGCGGCGGGGCCGGCGCGGGAGGATTTGAAACGGGTGGTGGTGGGGGTCGATCCGCCGGTGTCGGCGGACGGGGATGCGTGCGGGATCGTGGTGTGCGGCGTGGCGGCGGACGGCGTGGGCTGGGTGCTCGCGGATCACAGCGAGGCGGGGCTTTCGCCGGAAGGGTGGGCGCGGCGGGTCGCGCATGCGGCCGAGGTGTGGCGGGCCGACCGGGTGGTGGCGGAAGGAAATCAGGGCGGGGACATGGTGGAAGCGGTGCTGCGCGGGGCGGGGCTGAAGCTCGGCGTTTCGGTGGTCCATGCGCGGGTGGGAAAGGTGCGGCGCGCCGAGCCGGTAGCGGCCTTTTTCGAGCGGGGCGAGGCGAGGATCGCGGGCGCCTTTCCGGCGCTGGAGGACCAGATGGCGGGGCTGGCGATCGGCGGGGGTTATGGCGGGCCGGGGCGCTCGCCGGACCGGGCGGACGCGATGGTCTGGGCGATGACGGCGCTTCTGGAGGCTCCGGCGGACAAGGCGCCGCGGGTGCGGGCGCTTTAGGGGGCGAGAGGGCGGGGAGCGGCGTTGGTCCTTGCAACAATGGGCGCCGCCGCTAAAAGCGCTCGCTTGAGCTTCGCGCCGCGCGGGGGTGTTTTCGCGCGCCGCCGTTCGTCTCAGGCAATTCCCAGGGGTTTCTTCATGCACCGCAATCCGAACCGGCCCATGGCGCCCCACCTCACCGTCTGGAAATGGGGTCCGCATATGGCCGTCTCGATCCTTCACCGCGTCACCGGCGCGGGCCTGTCCGTCGTCGGCGGCGCCGCCTTCGTGTGGTGGCTGACCGCGCTCGCGAGCGGCCCGGAAAGCTACCGCGCCTTTCAGGGCTGGGCGACGCACTGGGTGGGGATCGTCGTCGCCGTCGGCCTGACCTGGGCCTTTTTCCAGCACACGCTGACCGGTTTGCGCCACTTCGCGCTGGATATCGGCGCGGGCTATGAGCTGAACACGAACAAGAAATGGTCGCTGGTGACGCTTGCGGGCGGCCTGGTGCTGACCGCCGCCCTTTGGGCCTATCTCGTCTGGGGACGCTGATCATGACCACCGAAGTCAACGCCGCCGCCCATGCCGGCACCGCCTCCTCCAGCCCGAGCGAAACGGCCCTCGCCCGCGTGCGCGGCCACGGCTCGGCCCGCGAGGGCGCGGAGCATTGGTATCATGAGCGGATCTCGTCGCTGGCGGCGCTGCTGCTCTGGGTGTGGCTCGGCGTGTCGCTGCTTCGCCTGCCGAGCTACGACCATGCGATGATGGCCGATTGGCTGTCCTCGCCGCTCGCCGCCGTGCCGATGCTGCTGCTGATCCTTGTCACCTTCTGGCACCTCGCCATGGGCCTCAAGGTCATCGTCGAGGATTATGTCCATGACGAGGGCTCGAAGCTCTTCTGGCTGTTCCTGATCCAGGGCGCCTCCGTGCTCGGCGCGGCCTTCGCGCTTTACGCGGTTTTGAAGCTGGCGCTCGGCGCCGGCGACTGAGCCGATGGGGACGGTCGCCGGGCACCTGCGGCGCGCGGCCTTTCTTTTCGCCTCCTTCTCCGTTGCGGCCGGCGGCTGCACGGAAGCACCGCGCGCCCGCGACGCCGATCGGACCGAAACCGCCGCAACCGCCGCCGCCCGGCCGCGGCCTTGCCCCGCCGACCAACTGTCCTGCGGCAGGCAGCGGCCGGTCATTTCGGACGGAAGGGCGCCATTCGCCAATGACGAGTTCGGCCTCCGCATCGTCTTTCCGGCGGGCAGCCATGTCTGCCTGACTCGGTCCGGCGACGCGCCCCGCGGCTTTTTCGCGATCTATGAGGGGCCGGCGAGCTGCGAAGAGCCGCCGGCGCGGCCGCTGCGCGCCGTGACCGTCAACCTGAGCTGGAACGCGCTCGATCATCCGACCCTGGAGGCGGCGCTGGAGGGCCGGTGTACGGCGCCGTCGGCGCAGATGCTGCGCCAGCTCGGCCCGCGGCCGCTCGCCATTCCCGGGCTCGAGTCGCGCCTTTGCGAAGTGGCGCGGCGGGGCGGCGGCACCGAGCTGTTCGTTCATTCGCTTCTCGACATCGATCCGGAGCGCGAACCTGACCCCGGGGCGCCGGCCGCGATGATCTTCGCGGCCTTCGGCACCGATCCGGCCCATTTCGGCGAGGATCTCGCGCGCTTCCGCGCCATCCTTGCCACCGTCCGCTTCGAGGCGCCCCGCTAGGCCGGCGACCGCCAGGCCTTCCAGGTGCCGACGGCATAGGCGATGCCGTAGACGAGGACGATGAGCGAGCTCACCACCGCGAAGGTGTCGACGAGCCGCGGCTTCAGCGCCAGCAGGGGAAGCAGCGCGAGGGCGCGCAGCAGGTACACGGCGGTGATCGCGACCAGGGCGGTGCGCAGCAGCGGCAGGCGGCGGATGAGGCCGGCGCCGGAAAAGGCGTAAAGCGCCCAGACGGCCAGCAAGGCGGCGATGGCGAGGGTGATGAGGTGCGGGGCGAGCGCGCCGCGCTCGGCCGCCTGCGCCATCTCCTCGCCCGCGCCGACGAAGCGGTACCAGTCCGGCCCGCCGGCGATGACGGCGAGGTGGAGGAGCGACGCGAGGACGCTCAAGGTGCCGCCCGCGACGAGCCAATTGTTGCGCTGCATGATCGTCTCCCCTTCCGAGGGCGTAGCGCAAAGCAGGAGCGGCGGGAATGGCTGGCGGCGCGGGGCGGGGATCGGCATGATGGAGCGCGATGGCGGACGAGAAGCGGATCACTCGCGGGCGCATCGCGGCGGCGCTGGCGCTCTGCCTTGTGGCGGGGCTGGCGGCGAGCTGGGCGGCGGGATCGGCGATGGTCGTGGGGGAGGCGAGCGCGGTGCGGCCGGTGGAGGCGCCGGCGCGCGATTTCTACATCCGCGCGGGCGACGGGACGCGGCTGGCGGCGACGTTCCGGCCGGGGCGCGGACGGCAGGCGCCGGGCGTGCTGCTGCTCCACGGCGTCCGTTCGTCGCGGGAGTCGATGGCGCCCAACGCCGCTTGGCTCGCCGCGCAGGGCTATGCGACGCTGACCATCGACTTTCGCGGGCATGGCGGATCGGAGCTTCGGGCGAGAAGCTTCGGGCTCCATGAAGCGCGGGACGCCGAAGCGGCGCTGCGTTGGCTCAAGGCGCGGCAGGGCGGCGCGCCGGTGGCGGCGATCGGCAATTCGCTCGGCGGGGCGGCGGCCTTGCTCGGCGAAACGGGGCCGCTTGCCGCCGACGCCCTCGTCCTCCAGGCAGTCTATCCGGACCTGAGGCGCGCCATCCGCAACCGGATCGCCCAGCGGCTCGGCCGCGCGCCCGCCTGGGCGCTGGAGCCTTTGCTCAGCTTCCAGTCGCTGCCGCGCCTCGGCGTCGGGCCGGAGCGATTGTCGCCCGTGAACGCGATCCGGCGCTACCGGGGGCCGGTGCTGGTGGTGGGCGGCGGCGCCGACCGATCGACGCCGCCGGCCGAGACCCGCGCCTTGTTCGACGCAGCGCCCGGGCGCAAGGCGCTGCTGATCGTGCCCGGCCTGGGCCACGGCGCGGTCGGAGACCTCCGCAGCGACGATTATCGGCGCCAACTCCTCGCCTTTCTCGCCGCCTCCATCGGACAGCCGCAGGACGGCCCATCGTGAGGCGCGCGGCCGGCTTCAGCCGTGTTCCACCGAGCCTCGGACGATGCCGCCGGCGCCGATCGTGTAGCGCATGTCCGAGGCGTAGAGGCGCAGGTTCCAGTCTTCGGTGCCATCGTTCGCATCGTCGGCAACATCGCCGTCCGGTTCGGGAGGCCATTGTTCCAGCGTCGCGCCGCCTTCGAACGCGATGAGGAGCCTCAGGCCCGGCATCAGCAAGGCCGCCCGCTGCACACGGAGGCCGGCGAGGCGGCCCGCGCGGTCCCAGAACGAACGAACGTGGCGGTCATATTCGGGCGAAGGATCGGGGTCGGGCATCGGACATTCGTCGCTGGAAACGATGCCGCCGCCGTGGAGGACGAGCTGCCAGACGGGATGAATGAAAAGTCCGATGGCGTCGGCGCTTCGGGGATGCGGGCCGAGCCAGAGCAGCATCGAATTTCCCGCAAACGTTTGGCGCGACACGGGGAGGCCGGCCAGGCGGGCAAGCTCGGCCCGGAGCTCATCCGGATCCACCTTCACGCAGCGGCTCCGGCGGGAAGAGGGCCGGGGCGAAGGGGCTCGAACCGTCGAGGCTTTCTCCGCAGGACGAAGCTCCTCTCCCTGCGCTTTTTCGGCCGGAGAAAGGAGGCCGGGCGCCTGATCCGTGCCTGTCGATACTCGATGAGCCCTCTCATGGCGCGGTTTGGAGGCTGGCGATCCAGAGGCTGCCGGCGAGGGCGGCGGCGAGCGGGATGAGGCTCCAGGGCAAGGGCAGGAGGAGGAGGCCGAGGGCGGCGCTCAGGGCGAAGGCGGACCAGGCGGCGCGCTTGCCCTTGCGGCTCACCGCGCGCGAGGCGCGCCACGCGGCGATGTGGGGGCCGAAGGCGGGATGCTCCTCGAGGCGGCGGGCGAGCCGCTCGTCGCCGCGCGCGAAGCAAAAGGCGGCGAGGAGGATGAAGGGGACGGTGGGGAGCAGCGGCAGGACGACGCCCGCCGCGCCGAGCGCGAGGCTGAGGAGGCCGGCGCTGCGGTACAGGAAGCGGCGAAGGGAGCGCGGCTCGTTCAAGCCCCCTCCCTGGCAGAATGGATCGCGCCGCGGCGCGGAAGAGGGCCGCGCCCGCCGCTCAGCTCAAGGTGCGCCCGAGGATGGCGGCGGCGGATTGGGGCGTGCTCGCGTCCAGCGCGACTCGGACCCAGCTTTCGTCCATGCCGGTCATTTCGGCGAAAATGCCGCCCAGGCCCCGGGCGCGCCGGTCGATCTGCATGAGCAGTTCGACATGGTTGCCGTTGATCTGCTCGAACACGATCTCGACCTCGTCGAAGCGGCCGCGATGATGCCCGCCGCCGGGGCGGAATTCGAATTCCTGCACCCACGACCGGCCGAACCAGGAGGAGCGGGGATCGATGTCCACCTTGTAGAGGTGGAAGCCGAGGAGGTTCATGGCTTCGAGGACGTTGATCTGCGCCTGGGTCGGGTAAATTTCGAGCTTGTCGGTGTCGGCCGGATCGAGCTGCATCGGGATGTCGAGGCTGGAGCGCACCCAGACGAAGTTGCGGCCGCCGAGGCTGGTGACGGGGGTGAAGGGCGGAAGCTCGATCCGGAAGGGCGCGCTGGTTTCGCCGCCCAAGGGAATGGGCCCGGAGATTTCGTGGCCGGCGATCACTTCGTCCGTTTCATATTCATCGTCGCCGGACTTGCGCTTCACGCGGGCGACCACGTCGAGGATGGCGCGGGTCGCGGTGCGCCCCTGTTCGCCGCCGCGGACGTGGAGGGTGCCGGTGACGAGGCCGCCCGGCACGACCTTGTCGGTGTCGAGCACTGCATCGATGGTGGGCCCGCCGACCCCGAAAGCGCGCATGAACGACTTGAAGACCATGGTGAATTACCCTCCCGGTGAGTGCGTGTCGCTCACTGATTAAGCGACGGAGCGGGCATTCCGCAATCCGGCGCGGGGAGCCGGGCTTCGACAGGCTCAGCCCTGGCGGGTTGGGGCGGTGCGGGTGAGCCGGGCTTCGACAGGCTCAGCCCTAGCGGATTTGGGGCGGTGCGGGGGAGCCGGGCTTCGACAGGCTCAGCCCTGGCGGATTTGGGGCCGTGCGGGGGAGCCGGCTTCGACGGGCTCAGCCCTGGCGGGGTTGGGGCGGTGAAGCAGTGTACCAGGACTGTTGATCCACACCGCTAGCCCTGAGCCTGTCGAAGGGCGGGTTGCAGAGCTCGGCCTCAGCCGGAGAGGGGGAGCTTGAGGCGGGCGAGGAGGCCGCCGAGGTCCTCGCTTTCCTCGAGATCGATCGAGCCGCCGTAGATTTCGGCGACGTCGCGGACGATGGCGAGGCCGAGGCCGGTGCCGGGCTTGCCGCTGTCGAGGCGGGCGCCGCGGTCGAAAATGGCGGTGCGCATGGCTTCGGGGATGCCGGCGCCGTCGTCCTCCACTTCGATCTCGACGCATTCGTCGGTGTTGCGCACGGTGACGAAGACGCGGCCGCCGCCGTACTTGGCCGCGTTTTCGATGAGGTTGCCGACCATTTCGTCGAGATCCTGGCGCTCGACGCGGACGGAGGCGTCCTTGTCGCCGGAAAGATCCACGGTGACGCTGTCGTACAGGCGGCTGACGGCGCGCTCGACGGCTTCGAGGCTCGGCCAGACCTGGGCGCGGGCCTGGGCGGAGGAACGGCGGCCGATCGCGCGCGCGCGGGCGAGGTGGTGATCGACCTGGCGGCGCATGGTGGTGGCTTCGCGGCAGACCGTGTCGGCAAGGTCGGGCGCCTTGGCGGTGGCGGCGTTGGTGACGACGGTGAGCGGGGTTTTCAGCGCATGGGCGAGGTTGCCGGCGTGGCGGCGCGCTTCCTCGGCTTGCTTTTCGTTATGGGCGAGGAGGGCGTTCAATTCCTCGATGAGCGGCTGGATTTCGAGGGGGAAGCGCTCCTCGATGCGGGACTTGGAGCCGGAGCGGATGGAGGCGATCGCCTTGCGGACGCGGCGCAGCGGCCAGAGGCCGTAAAGCGCCTGAAGGGCGGCGAGGACGAGGAGGCCGACGCCGAGAATGGCGAAGGAGCGCAGCATGGTGCGGCGAAGGACGCTGACCTGCGCGTTGATCGGCTCCCGGTTGGACGCGACCTGGAAGCGCCAGCGCCGGGGCGAGCCGGGGAGGCGGGCGTCGCGCTCGACGACGCGAAGCTCCTCCGTCGGGAATTCGGTGCTGTCGTAGACGTGGATTTCGAAGTCGCGATGCTCGCCGCGGACCTGGAGGCGCCGGTCCCAGAGCGAGCGGGACGGAAAGGAGAAAGCGGGCGGGGCGTCTACGGGATTGAAGCCTTCGGCGGTGATCTGGAAGTAGAGACCGGAATAAGGCTCGAGGAACTTCTGGTCGGCGGGCGGGCGATTGAGCAGCACTTCGCCTTCGGGTCCGATTTCGGACGAGGCGATGAGCGAGGTCAGGACGTAATCGAGGCTGTCGTCGAAATTGTTGGTGATGGCCGAGGTCAGCACCCGGTCCAGCGCGTAGCCGCCGACGCCGAGCAGGACGATGATCCAGATGCCGGCGATGCCGATGATGCGGCGGGTGAGCGAGCCGGTCGACGGCCGCGCCTTTTCCGTGCCCTTGCGCCACAAGCGCACCAGCCGGAGCGTCGGCAGCTTCATCCCGTCACCTCGCGCATTGCATGCGTTGATGTGGGGCACGACAACGAAACGGGCGATGAACCGCGGCGCGCGGCAATCCGCCCTTCGACAGGCTCAGGGCTAGCGGGGGTGGGTGGCCGCCCTGTCACTGGATGCTCCCAAAGCCGCCAGGGCTGAGCGTGTCGAAGCTTGGCTCGCCCGCTCTGTGCGCTGCAATTCGCCCTTCGACAGGCTCAGGGCTGGCGGGGGTGGGTGGCCGCCCTGTCACCTGAGTGCTCTCACGGCCGCCAGGGCTGAGCTTGTCGAAGCCCGGCTCGCCCGCTCTGTGCGCTGCAAACCGCCGTTCGACAGGCTCAGGGCTGGCGGGGGTGGGTGGCCGCCCTGTCACCTGAGTGCTCTC
>DASVQT010000047.1:0-8167 GCA_036388975.1 Allosphingosinicella sp.
GGTCCCAAGGGTTTGGCTGTTCGCCAATTAAAGTGGTACGTGAGCTGGGTTCAGAACGTCGCGAGACAGTTTGGTCCCTATCTGCCGTGGGCGTCGATAATTGAGAGGAGTTGACCCTAGTACGAGAGGACCGGGTTGAACGTACCTCTGGTGGACCTGTCATTGCGCCAGCAGTGCAGCAGGGTAGCTATGTACGGACGGGATAACCGCTGAAAGCATCTAAGCGGGAAGCCTCCCTCAAGATAAGTTATCACAGAGCCGTCGAAGACCACGACGTTGATAGGCCGGATGTGGAAGTGCGGTAACGCATGGAGCTAACCGGTCCTAATTGCTCTATTCGCGCTTGAGAATCCCACCATCAACGACAGTTCTGATCGGACCGTCGATGATACGGGCTCAGCAGCTAGTCACATTTCAGTGCACGATTTCTAGAACGCTTCTTACGGGAGCCCCGACGCGGCAACGCACCAAGGGCTCCCGGCGCGCGGCTTCCATAGCTTGGTGGCCATAGCGTCTGTGACCCACCCGATCCCATCCCGAACTCGGCCGTGAAACCAGACAGCGCCGATGGTACTATCGCTTAAGCGATGGAAGAGTAGGTCGTCGCCAGGCTTTGAAAGCCGCGCAGGAAGCAGGGTTCCCATCGAAGTAATACTTCGATGGGGTCCCAAACCCATTCACGAGACATCAGCCGCCCCGCAGCACGCGAAAACGTGCCGCGGGGCGGCTTTTTCTTGTCCGCAGCGCGCCTTGCCGGCGCTCAGCGGCGCGCGGCCGCGCTGCGGGCGCGGACCGCGGCGAACTCCGAACCCTCGCGCCAGGCCGGCCATGCGCGGCTCTCTGCAAGGCTCCAGCCGATCCGGCGGACCAGGTCGATGTCCTGCACGGCGCCGGCGAGGTCCCAGTCGGCGCTCCAGGCGTCGCAGGGCTGGTGATAGCAGTTCGCCGTATAGTCGCTCACCCAGCGCTCGCCCGCGGCGCGGCCGCCCCGCACGAGGTCGTTGCCGCCGGCCAGTGCCATGATGAGCAAAGGGGGCACGCCGCGCCGGGCGAGCGCGAAATGGTCCGCCCGGAAGAAGAGCCCGCGCTCCGGATGGGATTCGGGAGTCACGGTGCGGCGCTGCGCCGCCGCCGCCTGTGTGAGCAGGTCCTCCATGTCGCTCTGGCCGCGTCCGATCAGCACCACGTCGCGGGCGGCGCCGGCGGTCTGGAGCACGTCCATGGTCAGGTTGGCGGCTGTGGTCTCGAGCGGATAGATCGGATTCTGGGCATAATGCTCGGCGCCGAGCAGGCCCCGCTCCTCGGCCGTCCATGCGGCGAACACGATGGTGCGCTGCGGCCTGGGGCCGGCGGCGAAGATGCGGCCGAGTTCGATCAGCCCGGCGATGCCGAGCGCATCGTCGACCGCGCCGGGGCGGATGCGGCGGCCCTGGGCGTCGGGAGGCCCCATGCCGAAGCTGTCCCAATGGCCGGCGAACATGACGCTTTCATTCGGCCGCGTTCGTCCGGTGAGCTTGCCAAGGACGTTGCGGCTTTCGATCCGCGCCAGCTCGACGGGCGTTTCGGCCGAAAAGGCGGCCCGAAGGTCGACGGGGCGGAAGCGGCCGCTGCGTGCCTCGCGCCGCACGCGCTCGAAGTCGAGCCCGGCACGCCGGAACAGGGCTTCCGCAGCCGGGCGCTGGATCCAGCCCTGGAGCAGCACGGGCTGCTGCGCGCCTTCGCCGAGGACGATGTTGTAATTCTCGCCGCCCGGCGACTGGACGACGTTCCAGCCGTAGCCCGCGCCTTCCGTTTCGTGGATCACGAGGGCGGCGACGGCGCCGCGCCTTGCGGCTTCCTCGAACTTGTACGACCAGCGACCGTAATAGGTCATGGCCTCGCCGCCGAACCGGGCGTGCGCCGGTTCGCCGGCCGCGGCTTCGAAGTCGGGATCGTTGACGAGGAAGACCGCCACCTTGCCGCGAAGATCGACGTCGCCGAAATCGTCCCAGCCGCGCTCCGGCGCCGACACGCCGTAGCCGACGAACACCATCGGCGCGGCGGCAACGCGGGCGGCTTCGACGGGGCGCACCGTTGTCATGTAGACGTCTTCGGGGAAGCGCAGCGGCACCGTCTCGCCGCTTTGCCTGATCGAGAAGCGCGCCTGCGGCGAGACGCGGGTGCGGATGAGCGGCACGATCTGGGTCCAACCGCCATTCTCGCCGCCCGGCTCCAGCCCGGCGGCGGCGAACTGCTCGATGAGGTAGCGGACGGTCCGCTCTTCCCCGTCCGTGCCCATCGCGCGTCCGCCGAACGGATCGGAGGCGAGGATGCGCGTGTGCTCGGACAAGCGGGCCGGGTCGATCCGCGTCGCCGAAGCACCGGGTTGCACATAGGAAGCGCAGCCGGCGAGCAGGGCTGAAGCGGCGGCGGCGGCGAGCAATGCTTTCATCGGGCGGGCAATTCCTTCGAGCATGCGCCGTTCAACGCGGAAGAGCCGCAAAGGTCGCCGGAGCAAATCGCCTGGAAGCTCGTTGCGGCTTCAGTTCAACCCTCGATCCACCGGCGGAATGACCCACAGTCAGAAAAAACAGGCGGCCGCATCATGTGCGGCATAGCGGGCGAAGTGCGCTTCGCCGAAGGTGTCGCCGACGCGGACGCCGTGGCGAAGATGATGCGCAGCCAGAAGCGGCGGGGGCCGGATTCGTGCGGGCAGTTGATGCGCGGGCGGGTCGGGCTCGGGCACCAGCGGCTGCGGATCATCGACCTGTCCCATCGCTCCGCGCAGCCGATGGTGGACCCGGAGCTGGGTCTGGACCTCGTCTTCAACGGCTGCATCTACAATTACGAAGCCTTGCGCGAAGAGCTGCAGGGCCTCGGCTACCGCTTCTTCTCCGGCGGCGACACGGAAGTGATCCTCAAGGCGTGGCACGCCTGGGGCGCCGACTGCGTCGACCGGTTCAAGGGCATGTTCGCCTTCGCGATCCACGAGCGGGAGAGCGGGCGCGTCGCCCTGGCGCGCGACCGCTTCGGCATCAAGCCTCTTTATTATGCGCACACGGCCGAGCGCCTGCGCTTCGCCTCGACCCTGCCGGGCATCCTCGCCGCGGGCGACGTCGACACGTCGATCGATCGGTCTGCGCTGCACTTCTACATGAGCTGGCACGCGGTCGTGCCGCCGCCCTTCACCATGCTGAAGGGCGTCAGGAAGCTGCCGCCCGCGACGGTTCGGATCTACGAGGAGGACGGAAGCTTCACCGAGCGCGCTTACTGGGACCCGCCGTTCGGAGCGGCCGAGGGCGACGCAGGGCGCAGCGAAGGCGAGTGGCAGGACATGCTCCTCGACGCGCTCAGAACCGCCGTTGAGCGGCGGATGGTGGCGGACGTGCCGGTCGGCGTGCTGCTTTCGGGCGGGGTGGATTCGAGCCTCATCGTCGGGCTGCTCGCCGAGATGGGGCAGCACGGGCTTTCGACCTTTTCGATCGGCTTCGAGGAAGCGCATGGCGAAAAAGGCGACGAGTTCGTCTATTCGGACCTGATCGCCCGCCACTACGGCACGAAGCACCACAAGCTCTTCGTGCCGTCCGGCGACCTGCTGCGCGAGCTCCCCGGCGCGATCGAGGCAATGGCCGAGCCGATGGTGAGCTACGACAATATCGGCTTCTATCTCTTGAGCCGCGAAGTCGCGAAGCACATCAAGGTGGTGCAGTCCGGCCAGGGCGCGGACGAGGTGTTCGCCGGCTACCATTGGTATCCGCCGCTGGCCGGGGCCAACGATCCGGTGGCGGCCTATGCGCGCGCATTCTTCGACCGGGACGCGGAGACTCTGAACGCGCATCTCGGCCCGGACTGGCGCAACGGCGGGACGTTGCCGCTGGAGTTCGTGCGGGAGCATTTCGCCCGGGCCGGGGCGTCCGATCCGGTGGCCAAGGCGCTGCGGCTCGACTCCACCGTGATGCTGGTCGACGATCCGGTGAAGCGGGTCGACAACATGACCATGGCCTGGGGGCTCGAGGCTCGGGTGCCGTTCCTCGACCATGATCTTGCCGAGCTTGCGGCGCACATCCCTTCCGAGCTCAAGCTGGCCCACGGCGGCAAGGGGATATTGAAGGAGGTCGCGCGCCGCGTGATCCCCTCGGAGGTAATCGACCGGCCGAAGGGCTATTTCCCAGTCCCGGCCCTCAAATATATCGACGGGCCCTATCTGGAGCTGGTGCGCGACGCCTTGACGTCGCAGGCGGCGCGCGAGCGGCAGCTCTTCGCGCCCGACTATCTCGAACGGCTGTTCGCCGACCCGACGGGGCACATCACGCCGCTGCGCGGCTCGGAGCTCTGGCAGGTCGGCCTGCTCGAGCTTTGGCTCCAGACGCACGGAGTCGGCTGATGGCGACGCGTCACCAGTCGCGGGCGCGCGGCCGCACCGCGCTGTTCCCGTGGCTGCGCGACCCCCGCGCCAAGCAGCCCCGCGCCGACGCGCTCGCCGATTGCGGCTGGGGGCGCATCCTCTTCGCGCAGACCTTCAACGACGCCGGCGCGCTCCTCTCGGCCATAAGGGCGGAAGGGCCAGAGCAGCGCGACATCGCCATGTACGTGACCGATCCGCACGTCCTTCTCGCGGCGGCCCCGGCCGAGCTGTTCCTCGATCCTTCGCACACCTTCCGGCTGAACCTTTCGACCTACCGCGGGGCCGACCGGCGTCCGTCCGGCTTCTTCGTGCGCCGGATGGTGGCCGACACCGATGCCGATGCGGTGAACCGCCTTTATTCGCTGCACCGGATGATCGAAGTCCGCACCGACTTCTTCGAGCAGCAGGGCGATGATGCGCGGCTGCTCACCTATTTCGTCGCCGAGGACGAGGAAACCGGCGCGGTGATCGGCAGCGTCACGGGCATCGACCATGTCGCGGCCTATGACGATCCGGACCGGGGGAGCTCGCTCTGGACCCTCGCCGTCGATCCCCAGACGCCGCATCCCGGCGTCGGCGAGGCGCTGATCCGCTGGCTCGCGCAGCATTATATCGCGCGCGGCGCCGGCTACATGGATCTCTCCGTCCTCCACGACAACAAGGGCGCGATCGCGCTTTACGAGAAGCTCGGCTTCACGCGGCTGCCGGTGTTCGCCGTGAAGCGCCGCAACATCATCAACGAGCGCCTGTTCGCCGGCCACGATCCGGCCAAGGCGATGAACCCTTATGCCCGGATCATCATCAACGAGGCGCGGCGGCGCGGCATCGGCGTCGACGTGATCGACGCCGCCGGCGGCCTGTTCGAGCTTCGCTCCGGCGGCCGCACCATAAGGTGCCGGGAGTCCCTGACCGATCTCACCACCGCCGTCGCCTTGTCCATCTGCGACGACAAGGCGATGACGCGGCGCATCGTCGAGGCGGCGGGCGTCTGCGTTCCCGACGAGATCGAGGCCGAAGACATGGACGCGGTCCGCGCCATGCTGGAAAGGCACGGCTCGCTCGTGGTGAAGCCCGCGCGCGGCGAGCAGGGGCGGGGCGTCGCCGTCGATCTCGAGAGCATGGAAAGCGTCGAACGTGCCATCGAGATCGCGCGCGGCATTTCCGACAAGGTGCTGGTGGAAAGCTTCCACAAGGGCGACGACCTGCGGCTCGTCGTGATCAACTTCAGGCTGGTCGCCGCCGCCATTCGCCGCCCGGCGGAAGTTGTGGGCAACGGCGGCGACACCGTCCGTCAACTGATCGAGCGCCAGTCCCGCCGCCGCGCCGCCGCGACGGGCGGGGAATCCAGGATCCCGCTCGACGCCGAGACGGAGCGCTGCGTCCGCAAGGCCGGCTATGCGCTGGACGACGTGCCCCCGCACGGCGCGGCCTTCGCGGTGCGCAAGGCGGCGAACCTCCACACAGGCGGGACGATCCACGACGTCACGTCGCTCGTCCACCCGCGGCTCGTCGAAGCGGCGATCAAAGTCGCGCGGGCGATCGACATACCGGTGGTCGGAGTCGACTTCATCGTCCGCAACCCGACCGAGCCCGATTACGTGTTCATCGAAGCGAACGAGCGGCCGGGCCTCGCCAATCACGAGCCGCAGCCGACGGCCGAGCGCTTCGTAGACCTCCTTTTCCCGTTGACCATGCCCGCGGCCGTGCGCGCGGCGAGGAAGCCCGATGCTCCCCGAGATTGACCTCGATTACCTGAAGGCGCAGCTCGCCCGACTGCTCGCGATCGCCAGCCCGACCGGTTATACCGACACGATCACCCGCTACGTTTCGGAAGAGCTCGAACGGCTCGGCATCCCCTTTTCGGTCACGCGGCGCGGCGCCATCCTGGCGCTCTACCGGGGCCGGGAGATCGAAGGCGCGCGCGCCATCGTCGCCCATCTCGACACGCTCGGCGCCACCGTGAAGATGATCAAGGAGAATGGTCGGCTCGAGCTGGTGGCGATCGGCCACTGGTCGGCGCGCTCGGCGGAATATACGCGCTGCACCATCTTCACCGAAGGCGGCAGCTACCGCGGCACGATCCTGCCGCTCAAGGCGTCTGGGCACACCTATAACGAGGAAGTGGACACGCAGCCGGTCGGCTGGCGCCATATCGAGGTGCGGATCGACGCCGACTGCACCGACCGGGCGAGCGTCGAGGCCCTCGGCATCCACATCGGCGATTTCGTCGCCATCGATCCCGGCACCGAGTTCCTCGACAACGGCTATATCGTTTCGCGCCACCTGGACGACAAAGCGGGCTGCGCGGCGGCGCTGGCGGCGATGAAGGCGATGGTGGATGCGAAGGTGGCGACGCCGGTCGACATCCACTTCATCTTCACCATCACCGAGGAGGTCGGATCGGGCGCTTCGGCCGTTCTGCTCGACAATGTCGTCGCGATGGTCTCGATCGACAACGGCACCACGGCGCCCGGCCAGAACAGCGCGGAGTTCGGAGTGACGATCGGCATGGCGGACCAGGTGGGGCCGTTCGACTACCACCTCACCCGCAAGCTCATTCGCCTGTGCGAGGAAAATGCGATCCGCCACCAGCGCGACGTCTTCCGCTACTACCGCTCGGACAGCGCCTCTGCGCTGGAGGGCGGCGCGGACGTCCGCACCGCGCTCATCACCTTCGGCATCGACGCGAGCCACGGCTATGAGCGCATCCATCTCCATGCGCTGAAGTCGATCGCCGAACTGGTCGTGCTTTATTGCGCCAGCCCGGTCGAGATCGGCCGCGACATCGAGGAGCTGGCCGGAATCGAGGGCTTCACCGAGCAGCCGGTCGAGCCGGCGCCGCACAGCGCCGACGATCCTTCGCAGCATGATTGAAAAGGCCGGGCGGCGAGCGGCCGCTCAGGCGCTCAGACGAAGCAGGCGGGCTCGCCGGCAGCGGTGAGGCGGGTCGGCTCGTCATCCTCGTCGTTCGCCGCGACAAGGTCGTCCTCGTCGGGAACCAGCGCGCCAAGCCGTGCGGGATCGTAGGCGGCGACGCTGCACAGGCGTCGCCAGTCGACGATGCGGATTTCCGAACCGTCGCTTTCGATCGCCTGGGAGAGCGAAAGAAGGGCGAGGATGCGCTTCACCTTGGTGAGGCTGACGCCGAGGGCGCGGGCGAGCGCGGCGCGGGAAAGCGGGACGCTGCCGGACATGTCCCCGGTGCGGCGGCTATATTGAAAGCCGAGTTCGCACAGCACGTAGGAAACGCGGCGAAGCGTGTTGCGCGGCTCGGTGCCCGCCTGCTCGGCAGCGACGGCGGAGCCCAATGCAGCCTGGAAGTCCCAGTCCCGGTCGCGCCGGGCGGGCGCCATGAAGAGGAACGGGAGCACGGCGACGCAAGCGGGAACAGGCGGCATCTGAACGCGCTCGATCATCCTCTCCAATCTCCTGTTTTGTTCTTGTTTGCCAAGCGCTTGAGAGCGACGTTTCGTTCCCGTTATTGTGTTTAACCTGCGTCAAACAAGGTGGGAGCCGTGTTGGCCTCCCCGCTCATCCTGAGGAGGGACTGAGCCTGGCGAAGGCCCGTCTCGAAGGACGGTGCCCGATCCTTCGAGACACCGCTTCGGTACGCTTCGCTACTCAGCGGCTCCTCAGGATGAGCGGTGGCGGCGCTTGCATCGCACCGGCGGAGAGACGAACATCCGCTGCGTGGCTAAACCGAGCCTGAACCTGCGCAGCCCGTGGCTGCTGCTTCCGCTTGCCGTCGCAAGTACGGTGGCCGGCTCGCTGATCATGGGCGCC
>DASVQT010000048.1:0-13880 GCA_036388975.1 Allosphingosinicella sp.
CCCTCCCCATCTTCGATGGGGAGGATGTTAGTGCCGCGCCCGTTCGAACAGCCACACGCGGATGGCACTTCCCAGGTTCGGAGGCTCCGCGCCTTCGACGCGCTCGGCGTCGATTCGCGCGACGAGGGCGTTGACGGGAAGCTGCTCCGCCTCGGCGGCCTCGCGCAAGGCGTCCCAGAAGACCGGCTCGAGGCTGATCGACGTGGCATGCCCCGCGATCATCATCGAGCGTTTGACCGGTCCCTTCATCCGGATCGAAGCCCCGCTTCGAGTCCGCTTAGTACATATGCTGGCCGCCGTTGATGCTCAGCGTCGAGCCGGTGATGAAGCCGGCATCCTCGCCGCACAGGAATGCGACGCCGCGGGCGATCTCGTCGGCGCGCCCCAAGCGACCGACGGGCACGCGCGCGACGATCTTGGCGAGCACGTCCTGCGGCACGGCGGCGACCATCTCCGTGTCGATATAGCCGGGCGCGATCGCGTTCACCGTGATGCCGGCGCGGGCGCCTTCCTGGGCGAGCGCCTTGGTGAAGCCATGGATGCCCGACTTGGCGGCGGCGTAATTGACCTGGCCATATTGCCCGGCCTGGCCGTTGATCGAGCCGATGTTGACGATGCGGCCGAACTTGCGGCCGTTCATCCCGTCCCAGCAGGCCTTGGCCATGTTGAAGCAGCCGCCGAGGTTCACGTCGATGACCTCGTCCCACATCTGGCGGGTCATGCGCTTCATCGTGCCGTCGCGGGTGATGCCGGCATTGTTGACGAGGACGTCGACCGGGCCGAGTTCGCTTTCCACCTGGGCGATACCGGCCATGCAGGCGTCGTAGTCGGAAACGTCCCACTTATAGGCCTTGATGCCGGTCCGCTCGGTGAACTCGGCGGCCTTTTGCTCATTGCCGGCATAATTGGCGGCGACGGTCATGCCGGCGTCGCGCAGGGCGATCGAAATCGCCTCGCCGATGCCGCGTGTTCCTCCGGTAACGACTGCAACGCGTGCCATGGGGAGCCTCTCCTTTTTTGTTTATGGCTCCGGCCTTAGTTGCGAGGGCGCCACCCTTCAAGCTCGCGCCCGATGATGCTGCGCAGCATGTCCATGCCGGGCGCGCTGTCGTTGAGGCAGGAAAGATAGGCGAAATGGGTGCCGCCCGCCGCCATGAAGCTCTCGCGGCCGCGGATCGCCAGCTCCTCCAGCGTCTCGAGGCAGTCCGCGGAAAAGCCGGGCGCGACGATCGCCACCCGGGTCACGCCCTCGCCCGGAAGCGCTTCCAGGACCTTGTCGGTCGCAGGCTCCAGCCACTTGGCGCGGCCGAAGCGCGACTGAAAGGTCACGCGAAGGTCTCGCCCCATCGCCTCCGACAGGAGGCGCGCCGTCTTGCGGCAATGGCAGTGATAGGGATCGCCCAGTTCCAGCGTCCGCTGCGGCATGCCGTGGAAGCTGGCGAGCACGGCCTGCGGCTCGAAGTCGAGGGCGGCGAGGCCCTCTTCCGTCCGAGCCTTGAGCGCCTCGATGTAGAGCGGATCGTCATGATAGGGCGGTAGGGTGCGAACCGCCGGCTGCCAGCGCAGGGTACGCAAATGCGCGAAAGCTTCGTCGTTCGCCGTCGCCGTCGTGGCCGCGCAATATTGCGGATACAGCGGCGCGATCAGGATGCGCTCGCAGCCCTGCTTTTTAAGACCGTCGATGCGCTCGCGTATGGCGGGCTTGCCGTAGCGCATGGCGTGATCGACGATCACGTTCTCGCCGAACGCGCCTTGCAGAGCCTTCGCCTGGCGCGCGGTGATCGCGGCGAGCGGCGAGCCTTCGTCCGTCCAAACCTGGCTGTAGGCATGGGCAGACTTCTTCGGCCGGGTCGTCAGGATCATGCCGCGCAGGATCGGCTGCCAGACGAGCTGCGGGATCTCCACCACGCGCGGATCGGACAGAAATTCCTTGAGGTAGAGCCGGACGGAGCCGGGCTCCGGCGAATTGGGCGTGCCGAGGTTGATCAGCAGCACGCCGATCTTGGGCGCAGGGATCTGCGGATGGTCTGCGGGCGGGTTCAAGTGCGGCTCCCAAGAACGAGCGGCAGGCGGCGAAGGCGCCGCCCGGTAAGCGAAGCGAAAGCGTTGGCAATGGCCGGCGCGGCGGCCGGGACGCCCAGCTCCGTGATGCCGCCGGACTCCTCTTCGGACGGCATGATCTCGACGGTGATCTCCGGCGAGGTGCCGAGGGTCGGGAGGCCGAGTTCGGCAAGCGTCGTCGCGGTCGGCACGCCGTGGGCGAAGCGCAGCGGCCGCCCCGTCGCGGCGGCGATGCCGTGAAGGATGCCGCCCTCGATCTGCTGCTTGACCAGCTCCGGATTGATCACCCGCCCGCAATCCACCGCCGCGACCGCGCGCAGGACGCGGATGCGCTGGTCGGCGCCGACCTCCACTTCGACGAGGAGGGCGATGTGCGAGCCGTAGGCGCTGTGGCAGGCGATGCCGATGCCGCTCCCCGACGGTCCGCCGTCCCACCCGCCAAGCATCGCCGCCTGGGTCAGCACCTCGGCCAGCCGCTGGTTTTGCCCAAGAAGCTGCATGCGGAAGGAGACCGGCTCGATCATCGCGCGCCGGGCAAGCTCGTCCATGAAGCATTCGGTGAAGAAGCAGGTGTAGCTGTGCGCGCCCGAGCGCCAATATCCGGTCTCGATGCCGATCTCCACCGGCACCCGCTCGATCGACACAGCGGGAATGCCGTAGGGCGGCACCGCGCCCGCCACGTCCGCATCGTCCGAAGCTTCGAACAGCCGCCCCGGCTGCAGGCGGCCCAGCAAGGCGGCGGTCGCGCGCGGCGCGGCGATCCGCGCGCCCCAGGCGGCGATGGTGGCGCCATTGCCGAAGCGCGCCGTCATCCGCGCCGCGGCGGGCGGGCGGAACCGGTCGTTCCTGATTTCCTGCGCCCGCGACCAGGTGAGCTGGACGGGCTTTTCCATCTTCAGCGCGATCAGCGCCGCCTGCTCGATCGCATCGGTATCGAAGCGGCGCCCGTAGCCCGCGCCGCCCGGCATCGGGTGGATGGTGATGCTCGCTTCCTCGAAGCCGGTGGCGCGCGCGGCGGCGGCGCGGGCGAGGCCAGGCGCCTGCGTCGCCGCCCAGATTTCGAGCAAGCCGCTTTCGATCCGCGCCGTCGCGCTCAGCGTTTCCATCGCCGCCCCCGGCGCGGCATCCACGGCATAATCGGCGCGCACCACGTCGTTCGCCGCAAGCTGCGCGTCCCAATCCCCTTCCGAGACGATCCGCTGCCCCTCGCCGCCGACAAGCGCTTCGGCGAGCGCCCGCTCGATGCTTTCGTTGGTGGCGCCGCCGCGCGGTACGCTGAACTGCGGCGCCATGGCGTCGAGCCCGCGGTTCGCCGCCCACCAATTGGTCGCCACCGCCGCGAGCCAGCGCGGGTTGCGCACCGCGCGCAGCATGCCTGGCACCCGCGCCGCCGCTCCGGCGTCGTAGCGCAGCAATCGCCCGCCCGGCGGCGCCGTCCGGATGCTGGCGAAGACCATCTCGGGGAGGCGCACGTCGGCGGCAAAGCGCGCGCTGCCGTCGATCTTGGCCGGCGTGTCGAGCCGCGGCAGCGATTGCCCGACCAGCCGGTTCTCCAGCCCGCCGCGCACCGGCAGATGCTCGGGAAGCGTCAGCCCCGCCGCCGCTTCGGCAAGTTCCGCGAAGGGGATGCGGTCGTTCCCGCGCATCACGAAGCCGGCGCGGGTGTCGAGTTCCTCCCAATCCGCGTCCCAGCGCTCGGCCGCCGCCATCTGGAGCAGCGCCCGCGCTCCCGCGCCCGCCTCGCGAAGCCGCGGCTCGAACGCCCGGACGGACGTGGAGCCGCCGGTGAGCATCAGAGCGCTCCGCTCCGCCTGCTCGCGCAAAGTCCATTCGCGCAGCCCCGGCACCGCGCCCCGCGCCAGTTCGGCGGCGAAGAGCGTATTGGCGTAGAGCGGCGACAACGGCGCCGGCTCGACGCCCACCGTCCGCCAGTCGGCGCCGAGCTCGTCCGCAAGGATTTGCGGCAGCGCCGTCCAGCTCCCCTGCCCCAGCTCCGCCTGCGGCACGGCGACGATCACCCGGCCGTCGGTCCCGATCTTGAGGAATGCGTTGAACAGCTGTTCGCCCTCGTCGGCGACGAGATTGGGCTCGTAGCGCCGCGGCCATGCCTGCCACGCGACGAGCAGGCCGATCGTGGCCCCGCCCCCGATCAGCAGCCCGCGCCGGCTGATCCCTGTCTTCTTCGCCGCCATGGCGGGCGTGATAGTGGCGCCCGCGCCGCCGGGCTAGCTCCCTCGGCGCGGGAACCTCTTATCGGCGGCAGCTCGACGCCGGACCTTCGACGAGGTCGAGGCAGCGTCCGTCAATGGTGCCGGGCCGTATGGCGATGCCGAGAAACGGCGCCAGCGTCGGCAAGATGTCCACCGTCTCGACGCTTCCCGATTGTTCGAACGGCGCCATGCCGCGGCGCCAGAACATGATCGGCACGCGCCGGTCGTAATCCCAGGGGCTGCCATGGGTCGCCGTATAGGTCGGGCCCGGGCGGGCGATGGGCGTGACACGCGGGTGGAGCAGGACGACGAAGTCGCCGGACCGCTCCGGATCGAAGCTCGCCTTGGCGCGGTCGAGCAGCGACCAGCTTTCCGGCGGACCCGACGGGTTGGGCGCGGCGCGAAGCTCGGCATGGGTGAAGACCTGCGCCACCCGCGGCGACGCGCGGTAGCGGCGGATCGCTTCCGCAATCACCCGCGCCCGGTCGCGCGAACTCAAGCTCCGGCTGACGTAGAAGTCGCCGAACGGCCCTTCGCCCCAAAGCAGCTGATCCGGCAGGTTGAAGGCGGTGCGGATCGCCCGGTCCATGGCGGAGGGAGCGAGTTCCGGCGGCGTGCGCCACGCGTCCACGCCGCCATTGGCGCGCATCCGCTCCGGTATGTCGAGCCCGCCATGATCGGCGGTCAGCACGACCATATAGTCGATCCCGCTCCTGTCGAGCCGCCCGAAAAAGTCGCCGAGCGCCCGGTCCAGCTCCAGCATGTTGAGGCACATCTCGGCGCCCTGCGTGCCGTAGGTGTGGCCGACATAATCGGTCGATGCGAGGCCGAGGATCAGGAGGTCGGTCGCGCTTCCTTGCCCGAGCCGCATTTCGCCCTGCAGCGCCATACCGAGCGCAAGCGTCGCCCCGTCCAGCTCCGGCGAGCGGCGGAAGGATTCGCGCGCCCCCGCCGCCCGGGCGAAGCGATGCGCGCCGACCGAAAGCGGCCGTTCGCTCTGCTCGATCGGAACGATGCGGCTGCGCGCCTCGCACAAGGCCGGCATCGGCATCGCCTCGCGCGGCGCGCCCAGCGCGCGCTCGATCGCCTGGTTGGCCGCGGTGAGCGCCGGGCTGGCCGGATGCTCGTTCTGGTTGTTGAACAGGTCGCGGTCGGTCCACCACCAGCGCTGGTCGACCTGGCGCCCGCCCATCATAATCGCGCTCCGATCCTTGCCGGCAACGGCGACGACGCGGCTCGCCGGATTGAGGCGCTTCATATACTCGCCGAGCGCAGGCACGCGCAGGAAGCGGCCGGACACGCGGTAGGCATTGTCGCGCGAGGAGCTGCCCGGCGCGGACGGGTCCTCCGAACAATAGACCCTCTTGTCCTCGCGCGGCAAAGTGACGTCGAACCAGTTGTTGGCGATGATCCCGGTCCGCGACGGCCGCGAGCCGGTCAGGATGGTGGAATGGCCGGGGCAGGTCTCGGTCGCGGCATGGGCCTGGTAGCCCGAGGGAAAGACCACGCCGCCCGAGGAGAGCCGCCTCAGTCCGCCGGTGAAATAAGGGCGGTACTGCGCGAAAAGATCGGCGGAGAACTGGTCGACGGAGATGGCGACGATCAGCCGCGGCGGCCCTTGCGGCGCGGGGGCGGCCTGGTCCTGAGTGGCGGGGGCGGCCTGCGCCAGCGCGGCGGCGGGCGCCGCGGCAAAGGCCAAGCTCAGGAGAATGGCGGCGTGCTTCAGCATGTGTCGGGCTCCTCGTCCCGCCGCCTTCGCGCTCCGGAGGGCGGGAATCAACCTTTGGCGCGGAAAAGCTACGCGGCAGTGACAGGCGGCGCTAAGGCGGTTGTCATGAACCGCCATTTCCAGCGCCGCCTCCTTCAGGGCGCGATCGCCGCCGCCTGCCTCGTTCCGCTCTCGACCGGGACGCTGAGCCTGATCGAAGGCCCCGCTTTCCTTCGCGGCGTGGACAACCCAGTCCCGGTCGATCTCGACAGCCATTACCGCTATCTTTCGGGCCTGCTCCTCGGCCTCGGCCTCGCTTTTGCGAGCTGCATTCCGGCGATCGAGCGCCGCACCGCCCTGTTCCAGGCGCTGGGCTTCATCGTGGTCGTCGGCGCGCTCGGGCGGCTGCTTTCGCTGCTCGTCACCGGCGCGCCCGGGACCGGCCACCTGTTCGGCCTCGCCATGGAACTCGCCGTCGTGCCGCTCCTGATGCTCTGGCAGTTCCGCCTGGCAGCCGCCTATGCGCCGAACGCTCCGCCTGCGAGCTGAGGTCCCGGGTCTGCAACCCGCCCTTCGACAAGCTCAGGGCTAGCGAGGGTGATATCCACCTCATCCTTCTCCCCGCTAGGGCTGAGCCTGTCGAAGCCCGGGTTGCAGAGCGGAGCCGCGCAAGATCTTACCCGACACGCCACGGCTGAACCGACCGAAGCCCGATCCACCCGCCCACACAAGCAAAAGGGCCGCCGGATTGTGGCCCGGCGGCCCTCTTTACATGGTCAGCGGCCGGAAGCTCCAGCCCGGAAGACACTGAAAGGCTTAGCCTTTCATCTCCCGAACGAGCTGGACCGACCCCTCTGCTGAACCATGAGACATCGGATCACCTCCTTTCGCTTGTTGAAGAGGAGGCCACTATGATTCGCCGCGAATCCGCGATCAAGACTTGAAGTCGATTATTTTGGCGCTACGATCCTTGCCTTCGCTCCGGCCGCGCGACTTGCCTGGATCAGGCCCGCATTCGCGCCGCGGATGATCGTTTCAGCTCCGGCAATCCTCGACGACGCGGGCGGGCTCCGGCCATGACGGCACGATCAGCCGCGGCAGCCCGGGAACCTCGATCGAATAACGTCCGCGGCTGTAGAACATCGCATCGAGCAAGGGATCGGAGGCCGGGAGCACGGCCTCCACGTCCGCGCCGGACGCACGCGCCGGAAGCGAGCGGCTCGCCGAACTCGTTCGAACCGTGATCGACGGCGCGGCGGACGTCCCCGCGCGCGCGATCGACACCTGCCCGGGCGCCGTGCAGCGGACGACGAAGCTCGCCGCGCCCGCCTGGCCGTAGCGCGCTTCATTTCCTTCCTGCGTCCAGTCGCCGGGGGCGAGCGGCGCATCGATCCAGGCACTGTCCGGAACGACCGGCGCCGGGCGTGGCGCCTGCGGGCGCGGTGCGACGGGCGCAGGCGTCGGCGCGGGCGCCGGGCGCGGCGCTTCCCGGGGGCTTGCGCAGGCGGCGAGCGCGACCAGCGCGGCAAGGGACGGTCCGAAACGCAACAGGGTCATCGGCTTACCTCAGTAGATCGATGCGCCGTTCAACGCGCGGGCGCGGCCTTGGTCTCGTTGGCGGGCACGATGGCATTGCCCTCGGCAGGCGCGGCGGCGTTGCCGATCGCATTGCCGTCCGGGCCTCCCTCCGCCCCCGCCGCCGCGACGCGCCCGCCGCCGCCGCTCGCGCAGCTTTGGGCGAACTGGCCGATGAGCGGGCTCGGCGGGAGCATGAGCGGCGTGCTGTCGCCGAAGCGGAGCGAGATCGGCGCCTGGGCCGCCGAGACGAGCTGGATGAGCTCGTCGCCGGACGCGATGGTGGCATTCTGGGTGGCGACGGCGCCGGTGCCGGCGGTAACGGGAAGCTGGCGCCCCTGCCCGCCGACCGAAACGCTCAGGGTCGGCGAGGCGCCCGGCGGCAGCACGCCGCGGCGCTGAAGGATGATGCGGTTGCGCTCCCCGCACGCGATGGTGACCAGCGGAGCCGATCCTTGCGGGCCGAATTCGAGCGCCTGTTGTTCGCCCTGAAGGGCCATGCGCCAGGCGCCGAGCGCCGTTTCCTCTTCGTCGCCGCCCGTGTCGCGGACCTGCTCGACGCCGGCCTGGTTGAGCTGCACGGGCGTGTCGGTCGCCGGTTCGCTGCGCGCGCAGGCGGCGGCAAGCAGCATGGCCGGCAGGATGAGGGGCAGGAAGGCGGCAGGCTTCATTTCGTCGGCGCTCCTTTGTCGCCACCGCCTCTATGTCGGCGCGCGGCCGATGTCACGGGGGCTCGTCGGGGAAGGGCGCGCGCGCGGGCGGGGAACCGGCGCGGGCGGCCGGCGCTTCACCGGACATGACCGAGCTTTTGCTCTCCGCCGCGGTGGCCCTGCTGTTCGCGCTCACCCACGCCTTCGGGGCACGGCTCGCCTTTCTGCACCACACGCCTCGCAGCATCTGGCTGTCGCTCGCCGGCGGCGTGTCGGTCGCCTACGTCTTCGTGCACCTCCTGCCTGAACTCGCCGAGCACCAGGAGGCGGTTCACCGTGCCGCCGAGCGTGGCGGGCTCCTTGCGGCGGTGGAAAGCCAGGTGTGGCTCGTCGCTCTGGTCGGCCTTGCCCTTTTCTACGGGCTCGAGCGCCTGGCGCGCAGCGGCGCGCAGGACGAGCTGGAGGCCGGCCGGCCCGAGCGGCCGCCGCGCGGCGTCTTCTGGGTCCATCTCGGAAGCTTCGCCGTCTACAACCTCATCGTCGGCTATCTCCTCCTTCATCGCGAGGGCGGAGTGGCCGAGCTCGCTTTCTACGGCGTGGCCATGGCGCTCCACTTCCTGGTGAACGACCATGGCCTGCGCGCGCAGCACGGCCATGCCTATCACCGCGAAGGACGCTGGCTGCTCGCCGCCGCCCCCGTCGCGGGCTGGGCGCTCGGCCTTGCCGTGACGGTCCCGGAGCTCGCCCTCACCGCCCTGTTCGCGCTGATCGCCGGCGGCATCGTCCTGAACGTCCTGAAGGAAGAGCTTCCCGAGGACCGCGACAGCCGCTTCTGGGCCTTTGCGGCGGGCGCGGCGGGCTACGCGGCTTTGCTCATCGCGGTTGGGTGACGCTTGCGCTAGGCTCGGCCGCAATGCCGACGCCCGCTTGTATCGACGACGCCCTTGTCGGCCGCTTCCGCCGCGATCTTGCCGCGCTGGCCGGCGCGGAGCGCCTCGGCGTCGCCGTGTCGGGCGGGCCGGACAGCCTGGCGCTTCTCCTCCTCGCCCACGCCGCCATGCAGGGCCGCGTCGAGGCGGCGACGGTGGACCACCGGCTGCGCCCGGAAAATGCCGCCGAAGCCGCGCACGTCGCCGCCGTCTGCGCGGCTCTCGGCGTCCCTCATGCCAGCCTCTCCGATCCCACAAGGCCCGTCGCGGGCGCCAGCGTTCAGGCGCAGGCTCGGGCGCTTCGCTATCGGCTGCTTTCGGCCTGGGCGGCGGACCGCGGCCTCCATGTCCTTGCCACCGCTCATCATGCGGACGACCAGGCCGAGACAATGCTGATGCGCCTCGCCCGCGGCGCCGGCGTCGGCGGCCTCGCCGGCATCCGGGCGCGGCGGGAGGAAGGCCCGCTCACCGTCGTAAGGCCGCTCCTTGGCTGGCGGCGCGAGGAACTCGCCCGGATCGTCGCCGATGCCGGCCTCGTGCCTGTCGACGATCCGTCGAACCGCTCGGACGCTCATGACCGCACGCGCTTCCGCACATTGCTCGCCGAAACGCAGCTCCTGCCGCCCGCGCGCCTCGCCGCCTCGGCCTCCCACCTCGCCGAGGCGGAGCAGGCCCTAGCCTGGAGCACCGAGCAAGCGTGGTCGGAGCGCGCGCGCCGCGACGCCGGAATGTTGATCCTGGACGTCGCCGGCCTCCCACGCGAACTTCTCCGCCGCCTCGCCGACCGCGCGGTCTCGGAGGTACGCGGCGGAGACGACTGGCGAACGGACAAGCTCGCGCCGCTCCTGGACGCGCTCGCGGCGGGCGGGACGGCGAACCTCGCCGGCGTCCGGATCGACGGGGGGCCGGTCTGGCGTTTCTCCACCGAGCCGCCGCGCCGAAGCGGCTAGCGCCGCGCCCGCCGCAGCCGCTATAGGATCACCGCTGATACGGACGCCTGAAGGAGGAGCTGCGCATGGGCCGCGTCGATGCAATCGCGAAGGGCATGGACATCACGCCCTTGTCGTCCGTCGAGATCCCGTCGCTTCAGGGCAAGGTGCCGGACGACGAGTGGAAGATCCGCGTCGATCTCGCCGCCGCCTACCGCCTCGTCGCTTATTACGGCTGGGACGACCTCGTCTTCACGCACCTTTCGGCCCGCATTCCCGGCCCCGAGCACCACTTCCTGCTCAATCCGTACAATCTCATGTTCGAGGAGGTGACGGCGAGCTCGCTGGTCAAGGTCGACACGAACGGACATCCCGTCGATCCCTCGCCCTTCATCACCAATCCCGCCGGCTTCACCATTCACAGCGCCATTCACATGGCCCGCCCCGACGCCCACGCCGTGATCCACCTCCACACGCCCCACGGCCAGGCGGTCTCCGCCCATGGCGACGGCCTCCTGCCGATCACCCAGACGGCCATGCTGATAAGGGGCGAAGTCGCTTATCACGATTACGAAGGCGTCGCCGTCGACCTGGAGGAGCGCGAACGCATCGTTTCAGACCTCGGCGACAAGGGCGCCATGCTCCTCCGCAACCACGGCACGCTCACAGTCGGCGACACCATCGGCGAAGCCTTCGTGAAGATGTACTTCCTGGAGCGCGCCTGCGAAGCACAGATACTCGCGCTTTCCGCCGGTCACGCCGGTCTCAACAATCCGCCCCAGGGGGCGCCGGAAGTCACCGCCCAGCAAGGCAAGATCGGCCTCAAGATGGCGGCCGGCGCCCTCGCCTGGCCCGCTCTCCTGCGCAAATGCTACCGCCTGGACCCGAGCTTCGCGACCTGATTGACCCGCCACCCGCGGACGCTACCATTCGGCACCGGGAGGACCGGCTATGACGCGCCGCATCGCAGCATTCGCTTTTCTGACGATGGCCGCGGCCGCTCCGGCGGGCGCGCAGGCACCGCAGGCGGAAGCCATTCAGCTTGGCGAAGGCGCGCAGGCACTGCACGGTACGCTGCTGACGCCAGCTGTAGCCAACCGCGGCGCCCCAATTCTCATTCTGCCCGGTTCGGGACCGACCGACCGGGACGGCAACAACCCGATGGGCGTGCGCGCCGCGCCATATCGCATGCTGGCCGAAGCGCTTGCGACCGAGGGCATAACGAGCCTGCGCATCGACAAGAGAGGCGTCGCCGCCAGCGCCGCGGCCGGCACTGCCGAAGCCGATCTGCGGCTCGAGACCTTCGCGAACGACGCCCGCGCCTGGGCGGCGCGGCTGCGCGAGCGCACCGGCGCCCCCTGCGTCTGGCTGCTCGGCCACAGCGAGGGCGGGCTCCACGCCCTGCTCGCCGCGCGCGAGCCGGCCGGCATTTGCGGGCTGGTGCTCGTCTCCGCTCCCGGGCGCAAATTCGGCGACCTCCTTCGCGAGCAGCTCAATCCGATCCTCGCCGGAACGCCGCTGCTCGATCAGGCCACTTCCATTCTCGCCGAGCTTGAGGCGGGCCGTCAGGTGCCGGGCGCATCGGTGCCGCCGCAGCTCATGTCGCTGTTCCGGCCCAGCGTTCAGCCTTTCATGATTTCGATGCTCGGCGTGGATCCGCAGGAACTTCTGCGCCGCTTCGAAGGCCGCGTTCTGGTCGTCCACGGCAGCACCGACATCCAGGTCTCCGCCGCAGATGCGCACCGGCTGCACGGCGCGCGCCCCGGAATCGACTTCGCGCAGATCGAGGGCATGAACCACGTCATGAAGATCGCGCCGGCGGAGCGGCAGGCGAATGGCGCGACCTACGCCGATCCGGATCTGCCGCTGGCCCCGGGTCTCGCGAGCCGGATCGCGGCCTTTATCCGCGGCCGCTGAGCTCAGCCTCGATACCAGTCCCGCTTCAGCCGGGTCGCGGCGATGAAGTAGAAGAGGGCGCCGAGAATATAGAAGCCGAGGCCGAACAGGATCGAGTAGCGCAGGGATTCGTCGCCATAGGCCTCCTTCATCGTGTCGGACATGAAGCCGAAGATGAAGGTGCCGAAGCCGATGCCGATCAGATTGTTGATCAGGAGGAAGCTCGCCGAGGCAGTGGCGCGGGCCGAGGGCGGAACGAGGTGCTGCACGGCCGTGATCACCGGGCCGAGCCACATGAGCGACAGCGCGTAAGGCACGACGAACAGGAACCAGCCGAAAATCATGGACGGGCTGTACAGGGCCGCGGCATAAGCCGGCGCGGTGACCAGGAAGGCGATGGCGGGAATGGCGGCGTAGGCGCCCGGCCGCGCGCTTCCGAGCCGGTCGGCGAGCGAGCCCCCGTAGAGAATGCCGACGGTGCCGCCGACAAGCACGATCGAGCCGAAATAGCTGCCGATGCTGGTCAGCGACAGGCCGAGGCTGGTGTTGAAATAAGAGGGCAGCCAGAAGCCGAGGCCGTAGCCGCAGATGGAGCCGGATGCGGCGCCGAAGGAGAGCAGCCAGAAGCTCGGCTTCCTCGCCAGCAGCGCGAAGACGGAGGCGAAGCTTTCCTGCGGCGGCGCGTCGATCGCGTCGGCGGGCGGCGGATCGGGGACGAATCGCATGATCAGCCAGGCGACGGGGAGGCCCGCTAGGCCGATCACGGCAAAGGCGACGCGCCAGTTGAGGCTTTGGGCGAGCCAGCCTCCGAAAAAGAGGCCGAGCGCCGATCCGATCGGAATGCCGAGGCTGAAGATGGCGAGCGCCCGCGCCCGCCGCTCCGGCGGAAAGCGGTCCGCGATCAGCGCATAGCTCGGCGCCACGCCGCCCGATTCGCCGACGCCGACGCCCATGCGCGCGGCGAAAAGCTGCCAGAAATTCTGCGCCGCTCCGCACACCGCCGTGAACAGGCTCCAAACCGCCACCGAGACGGCGATGACGCGCGAGCGGCCGCGCCGGTCGGCATAGCGGGCGATCGGAATGGCGAGGATCGAATAAACGCTGGCGAAAGCGATCCCGCCGAGCAGGCCGAGCTGCGTGTCGCTAAGGTTGAGGTCCGCCTTGATCGGGATCTTGAGGATCGAGACGATCTGGCGGTCGAGGAAGTTGAAGATGTAGGCGAGGAGCAGGATCGCGAGGACCCGCCCGCCCGGAGCGACGTTCGCCCCGGGCGCGGTCTCGCCGTTCCTGCCCCCCGCCGTCGCCATCAGAAGTTCACGCCCACCGACAGGAAGACCTGCCGCGGATTGCCGTAAAATGCGGTCAGCGTTCCCTGCTGGCCGAGCGTCGAGCTCAGCCCCGGCTGGCCGTTGGCGAGGATGAAGTCGCCCGTATCCGGATTCTGCCGGAGGAAGTTGTAGCCGGACACGATGTACCTTTTGTTCGTGAGGTTTCTGCCGTGGAGACCGACCATGAACCGGTCGTCGTCCGAGCGCCAGACAAGGTTGGCGTCGAGCAGCGCGAAGGCGCCCTGATCGAGCAGCGGCGTGCGAAGCTCGAACTGCTGCGAGCTCGACCGATAGGCGAGCGTCGTGCTGGCATTGAGGTTGCCCCCGGCGAGCGGGGCCGAATAATTCAGCGTTCCGCTGGCGGTGAGCTCCGGCGTGTTCTGGATTTCCCGGCGGTCCGCGACGTCGATGCCGCGGGCGTCGATGAACTCCAGATAATCGGCGTTGATGTAGCCGAGCGACCAGGAGAAGCCGAGACGGTCGCCGCCGGTTCCGAAATCCTGGGCGAGCACCGCATTGCCTTCGAATTCAATGCCCTGGAAGCGCGCCCGGCCGGCATTGGTGGTGACGCCGATAAAGGTCTGCTGGCCGTTC
>DASVQT010000049.1:0-2397 GCA_036388975.1 Allosphingosinicella sp.
GTCGGTCGAAGCCGGCGATCCGAACCCGCCCAAGGCCAGCGAATTCACCCAGTCCACAGGCCCCTGGATCATCGCCGCGACGGTGGTGCTTCCGGCCCTGGTCGCGACCTATTTCAACTGGCTGCGCAAGCATGGCCGCAACGTCCTCACCCAGGCCGTGCCGTCCACCAGCGGGCTGCAGCGGGCGGCGGACCATGCCTATAGCGCGCTTCTCCTGCCGCTCGCCGATCTGATCGGGCGGCTGCGCTGGGGCGTGATCATCGCGCTCGGCATCATCCTCACCTACCGGCTCACCGACTCGATCTGGGGCCCGTTCGCATTTCCCTTCTACCTGACTGAGCTTCAGTACAGCGCCGACGAGGTCGCCTTCGCGTCCAAGGTGTTCGGCGTGTTCATGACCATTGCCGGAATCGCCATCGGCGGCATCTTGTTCGTGACGCTCGGGCGCATGCCGACCCTGATCCTGGGCGCCATCGTCGCCGCCGTAACCAACCTGCTTTACGCCGATCTCGCGGCAGGAGCGCCGTACATCGACGCCTTTGCGAGCACCTTCGGCCTGCATTCGCTGGGCGTGGACCCCCGCATGATGCGGCTCATGATCGCCATTTCGGGCGAGAACATCGCCGGCGGCCTCGCGGGCGCGGCCTATGTCGCCTACCTTTCGTCCATCGCAAGCAAGGATTATGCCGCCGTCCAATATGCCTTGCTGTCGTCGCTGACCCTGCTGGTCGGTTCGCTCGGCCGCGGCGCGCTTGGCGAGATGATCGAAACGGACGGCTATGTCGCCGTCTTCTATCTCACCGCGGCTTTGGGCGCGCTCGGCGTCCTGTTCTGCATCCTCGAATGGATACGCTCCGCCTGGTACGAGCGGCGCGAGCGGGAAGCGGCGCCGGAGCTGGTGCCGCCCAGCGACGCCGCGAAGGTCACCGAAGGCGACACGGCAGCCTGATCCGATGCGGTTCCTCGGCCTTCGTTCTGCTGCTCGGAGCTGAGGGAGCAGCGCGCTTCAAGATCCTCCCCATCTTCGATGGGGAGGATCGTCACGTCGGCGCCTGGCCGTTCTTCTTCAGGACCTCGCCCGCCAGATAGAGCGAACCCAGGATCAGCACGATGGGCGGCCGCGCCCGGTCCGCGTGCCGCGCGATCCAGCCAAGAGCCTCTTCCACCCCGGCCGCGGGCACCGCGCTGAGCCCGCTTTCGCCCGCTGCCTTGGTAAGGTCCGCCGGAGCATGGTGCTCGTGGCCGGGCACCGGCACCGGGTGAAAAGTCACCGAGCGGCCCTGGAAGGGCTTGAGCACGCCCGCCGCATCCTTGTTGGCGAGGAGGCCGAAGACGATGTGGAAGGGGCGGTCGGCCGGAACGTAGGCGCGGAAGAAGTCCGCGACCGCGCGGGCGGCGGCCGGATTGTGGCCGCCGTCGAGCCAGAGCTCCGCTTCGCCCGGCAGGAGCGCGTGGAGCGGGCCGGCGGCGAGACGCTGGAGGCGGGCCGGCCAGTCCGCCCAGCCCATGGCGGCCTTCAAAGCGACGTCCGGAATGCGCAGCGCGCGCTGGTGGCGGAGCATGGCGACGGCGAGGGCGGCGTTCATCGCCTGGTGCGATCCGTGCAGGCGCGGCAAGGGGAGGTCGAGCGTGCCGGCGGCGTCGCGGTAATGGAGCTGCTTCTGGTAGACGCTGGCGTCCCAGCGGCCGCCCTTGGGGAGCCAGTCCGCGCCCGCCTTTGCCGCCGCTTCGCCGATCCGCTCGGCGACGGAAGGGGGGTAATGCTGGGTAACGAGCGGCGCGCCCGTTTTGGCGATGCCCGCCTTTTCGGACGCGATCAGCTCGATCCGGTCGCCGAGAAAGGCCTGATGGTCGAGGCCGAGCTGGGCGATGCCGCAGACGGCGGGGGCGGGGACGACGTTGGTCGCATCGAGCCGGCCGCCCAGGCCCACTTCGACGATGCAGGCATCGGCGGGCGTGCGCGAAAAGGCGAGAAAGGCGGCGGCCGTGGTCGCTTCGAAGAAACTGACCTCCATGCCGTCTGCCGCGTCGAGCGTTTCGGCGAGCAGGGCGGCGAGCGCCTCGTCGCCGATCAGCGTGCCGGCGAGGCGGATGCGCTCGTTGAAGCGCACGAGATGCGGGCTGGTATAAACGTGGGCGGAAAGGCCCGCCGCCTCGATCGCCGCGCGCAGGAACGCGCAGGTCGATCCCTTGCCGTTGGTGCCGGCGACGTGGAGCACCGGCGGAAGCCGCCCCTCCGGATTGCCGAGGCGGGCGAGCAGGGCGGAGATTCGCTCCAGACCCAGGATGTCGGCGCCCGGCGAAAGCGCGCCGAGCCGGTCGAGCTGCGCCTGCACGGCGGGCGAATCGGAAGCGGCGCGGTCCACTAGCTCCCTCTCCCCTTCAGGGGAGAGGGCT
>DASVQT010000050.1:0-11298 GCA_036388975.1 Allosphingosinicella sp.
CATCGAACAAGCGGTGCGCGGCGCCGCCTTCGGGCCCGAACCGCGCCAGCGCCTCGACGTATACCGCCCGCGCCGCGCGGGCGAGGATTTGCCAGTCATCCTCTTCCTCTACGGCGGAAACTGGCAGTCGGGCACACGCAGCGGCTACGAATTCGCAGGCCGGGCGCTCGCCGCGCAAGGCTTCGTCGTCGCCGTGCCGGACTACAGGCTCGTTCCGGAGGTCCGCTTCCCCGCTTTTCTCGAAGACAATGCAGCCGCCTTGCGCTGGGTTCGCCGGAACGCCCGCCGGTTCGGAGCCGACGCCGACCGGATCGTGCTCGTCGGCCATTCGGCGGGCGCCTACAATGCCGCCATGCTGGCGCTCGATCCGACGTGGCTCGGCGACGACCGCCAAGCGGTTCGCGGCTTCGTGGGGATCGCCGGCCCTTACGACTTCCTGCCCCTCGACAGCCCGATCACCCGCGCCGCCTTCGGATCGGCGCCCGATCCCCGAGCGACCCAGCCCGTCAACTTCGGGTCCGCCGACGACCCGCCCGCTCTGCTGCTGCACGGCACGGCGGACCGGACGGTCTATCCGAGAAACAGCGAGCGGCTCGCCGAGCGGCTGAGGTCCGCCGGCGTCGAGGCACAGGTCGAACTCTATCCCGGCACCGGCCACGTCGGGATCGTGACCGCCCTTGCCCGCCCGTTCCGCGGCAAGGCGCCGGTGCTCCGCGACACCGCCGCCTTCGCCCGCCGCGTCACGGCGCGCTAGGCGCTAGTCCGCTCCGGCATAGGAATATCGAAAGCCGACCCGGTCTTCCGAAAATTCGAACATGTACGTCCGGCCGTCCACGCGAAGCTCCCGGCATCGGCTGCGGGGCATGCAGAATTCTCCGGCGGCATAAGGCTGCTGCGAGACGATTCGCTCCAACCGCGCGCGGCACTCCGCCGGCATGCGCAGCGACGAGTAACCGCTGCGCTGGCGGCCGCTCCAGGAGAAGCTCGCGGACGGAGAGTTGACCGCGAGTCCGGAGCAGGCAAAGTCCGGCACGGCTTCCGCCAACCGCCGGTTCTGCATCCATGCCGTGCACCCCTGCGCGAGCACGATGAACGGCACCACCACCAGGGCGAGTAACAGGACGGGGTAGAGCTTTCGGTCCATGCCCCTGAGTCGCACCGCGTCGGCCTGCGGGCAATGGGCGAACGGCGAGGGGTCTTCCGCTTATGCGAACCCTAGCCCGCCTGTCGCTCCTCCCGAGTCACGCGCTCCACGGCGGCGCCGGCGGTGAGGCCGTGGATCACGGTCGACAAGGCGATGGTGAGGGCGATGGTGGCCCAGAGCTGGCCTTCGTTGACGAGCTCGAGATGGCTGGTCGCATAGCCCAGATAATAAATGGAGCCGATGCCGCGCACGCCGAACACGGCGACGACGATGCGCTCGCGCGGCAGGAGATCGGTGCCCCACAGGCCGAGCCAGCCGACCACCGGCCGGATGACGAGCAAAAGCGCGACGGCGATCAGGACGTGCTGCCAGTCGAGCTCCGGCCAGAGCAAAGGCAGGACGCTGCCGATCAGGATCAGGATGATTGCGGTCAGCGCATGCTCGATGGCGAGCGTGAAGCCGTGCAGCGTGCCGTGGAATTCATGCTGCTTCTCGCTGCGGCGGAGCGCGAGGCCGGCGACGAAGGCGGCGATGAAGCCATAGCCTTCGATCAGCTCGGTCGCGCCGTAGCAAAGGAGCACGCCGGCCAAGGCGAGCACGCCCGAGCCGGTGTCGGCGAGCGCGTTGCCGCGGGGCAGCACGAAGAGGATCTTGGCGAGCAGCCAGCCGATGCCGGCGCCCGCCGCGAGGCCGACGGCGATCCGGTACAAGACGTCCTTCGCAAACCATTCCAGCGCCCACGAGCCGGGCGCCAGCCCTTCCGCGGCCACGATCAGGGCAAGGTAGACGAAGGGAAAGGCGAGACCGTCGTTGAGGCCGGCTTCGGCGGTCAGCGAGAAGCGCACCGGATGCTCGCCCCCTTCGGTCGGCGGCCCGACCTGGACGTCGCCGGCGAGCACCGGATCGGTCGGCGCGAGCACGGCGCCGAGGAGCAGCGCGCCGGCCAGCGTCATTCCCGCGAGCAGCCAACCGAGCAAGGCGACCGCGAGGATGGTGAGCGGCATGACGACGGCGAGGAGCCGCACCGTCGGCCGCCATCGCCTGTAGCTGGTGAGGTTGTCGATCCTGAGGCCCGTGCCGAACAAGGCGACGATCACGGCAAGCTCGCTGGTCAGCTCCCAAAGGCGCGGCGAGGTTCTTGGATCGACCGGCTCCGGCATGCCCGGCACGAACGAGAATGCGGCGGCGCCGGCGAGGATCAGGAGCCCCGATGCGGCGGGCTCCCGGCCGGAAAAGAAGCGCGGGATCCAGTAAGCGAGGATGATGCCGGCGCCGATGCCGGCCATGGCGACATGATAGGGCTCGACCCCGAAAAACGCTTCGTCCGCCATTGCCGCCGCCGCCGCCCCTGCTCTCTATCCTGGATCAAGGAAGCAAGCGCGCAGGCAAGCGCCCGGTTCCGGCAGTTTTTCGAAGGGCGGGCATGGGGCCGGCGCACCCCTCGTGGAGGCGCGCCGGCCCGGCCGGTCAGGCGGCCTGCGCCGTGTGCCGCATCAAGGCGGTGAGGCGGTCCTTCACCGCGAGGCGCAGCTTCTTGAGGCGCAGCAGCCGGAAGCTGTCGGGCAGGCGGCGGCGCATCTCCTCGGTGATGGCGTCGTCGAGGCTGCGGTGAATGCGCGTGAGTCGATAGGTTGCGGATGACATGAGTCTTCTCCAGCGAAAATGGGTCCGCCCGCGAAGGGCGGTTTCGATTGTCCGAGTAGAGCCGCGCTTGGCGGCTGCTCAGGCTGCTGGAGGCGCTCTTGCCCGGTAGGCGGCGGCGCCGAGCCGCGGGAGGATTGCGGCGACCGGCCGCACGGCTTCGGAAGCCGGGCGGACGGACAGCGCTTCGGTGACGACGGCGGGAGCCGGCGGCGGGACGGACGCGCCCGCTTCCGCTTCGGTTGCCGCGATGGAGGTCCGGTCCTGCTCGAACGCGCCGCGCGCGGGCGCCTGGCGCCCTGCCCTCGCGGGCGAGACTCGGGACAGCGGATCGCCGGTGCCGGGCGCCGCGGCCGTCGGCACCGCGCCGAACAGCAACGCCAGGAAGATGATCAGCGCGGCGATGGGTCCGGTGCGCTCGGTGGCTACGGTACCCGGGACGTCGGAGCGCGCGCCGTTGGGCGCCCCGTCTTCGTCCGTTCCCTTGGGAGCCCCCTCAGCCATGTCCTCGATCTGGGGTGGCCGGGTCACGGTTTCAAACCCTTCCGGACTCGAAATCTTTCGCCTCGCTTGGTCTTACTGGCTGGGAATGCCCTTGGCGGCATTGCCGATGTCGCGCCGAAGCTGCTCGCGGTCGTTTTCGAAGGCCAGCCACTCGGCGGCGGTGCGGCAGGTGCGCACGGCGCGCAGGCGCGATCCGAGCACGAGCTGCGGCTCGCGGCAGATCACCCGATCGGGATTGTCGCGGGCGATCGCCACCGCCTCGCCCTGCACGCCGAGCGCGAATCCCAGCTCGCTCACATACCAGCGCTCGCCGGTCCGGTGCTGCGGACGGAAGTCGCCGCGGCGGATCTGCGCAACGACGATCTGGCCGACGAGGGTCTCGAGCGCCTCGCAGCCGGCTTCGTGGACCACCACCGTTTCCGGCGCACCGTCGGCCTGCATCAGGATCGCGAAGGGCACGACGATGTTGAAGCGCCGCTCGTGATTGCCGGCGATCTGGCAGCGCCCGTCGGCGAGCATCGCTTCCACGCGGCGCGCCATTTCGTCCTCGGGCATGCGCCGCTCGATCCGGATGAGCTCGGGAAAGTCGGCCGGGTCGAAGCGGCCGACGTCCACATCGATCTCGCCGGCCCAGGCGGGCGTGGCCGACGTCGCGGGCGGGTGGCCCGGAATCTGCGCCGGAGGCGCCGCGGCGGGCGCGGGCTGGGACAAAGCGAGAAGCAAAGCGGCGACGATCAGCATAAGCGTCTCCCAAAGCGCGACTCCTGCCGCGCAGGGTCATCCTACCGCATCCGCAACGATCGGCAAAGCGGCGCGCGCGATTGCCCGCGCCGCGCCGCTGCAATAGGGGCGCGGTCATGGAGATACATGGCGACTATCACCGGCAGGGCTATGCTTTTGCCGAGAAGCTGTTCCCGCCCGAAGTGGCCCAGGCCCTGCTCGAGCGGATCGAGACGGACCTCAAGGCGGCCAATTACGGCTTCCAGGACTTCGCCAAAAAGCTCGATCTGATGCACAGGCCGACGGTGGAGATCAGCGGCCATTTCTATGCACCGCTCATCACCTTCCTTTGGGCGCTCACCCCCACGGTCAGCCGCTTGGTCGGCCGCGAACTCCTCCCGAGCTACGATTATTTCCGGATCTACGGCGAAGGCGAGATCTGCCGCCTCCATTCCGACCGGCCGTCCTGCGAGCACAGCCTGTCGCTCACCCTCGGCTATAGCGATAACAAGCCCTGGCCGCTCGACATCGGATCCGTGCCGATGGACGGGCCGGACTATCTGCGCGAGGATTTCGGCGAGGAGCCTTATGCCTCGATCCCGATGCAGCCGGGCGACGCCGTCCTCTACCAGGGCGTGCGCTACCGCCACGGCCGCTCCACGCCCAACCCGAACCGCTGGTCGGCCCACCTCTTCCTTCATTGGGTGGACAAGAACGGCCCCTACCGAAGCCACGCCTTCGACGCCGAACGCATCGCGTCGGAAGCCGCACGCGCCAAGGCGGCGCAGCCGGGCGGCGCTTGATCCGGGCGACGCCCGTGCGACACGGCCGGGACCCGAAGCGCGCGGCGCACGTTGGCTCAGCGAAACGAATGGGAGATCAATCGATGCGCACCATCCTCGCGCTGCCGCTGCTTCTCGCAACCGTCGCCGCCTGCAGCGTCGACAGCGACGGCTCCAACGACCAGGTCACGGTTCAATATAACGAGCAGCGCATCCGGGACGGGGCCCGCAAGGCCGCCCGGGCGACTCGCGACGTCGCGGCGGGGGTCGGCAACGTCGCGCAAAGCACCGGCCGCGCCGTCGCCAACGAAGTTGGCGACATCGACGTCGACGTGGACGTCCGCCGCAACCGCGACCGGAACTCGAACACCGTCGGCAACGCGCAGTAGCGCAGCCGCCGCGCCTTCAGAGGATTTCGCGCACCCGGTCCTGCGGGCGGCAGAGGCGCACGCCCTTGTCGGTCTCGACCAAAGGCCGTTCGATCAGGATCGGGTTCGCGGCCATGGCGTCGAGAATCGCCGCGCCGCTCACCGCGCCTTGGGCGAGGTCCAGGTCGCGCGCCAGCGGCTCCTTGGCGCGGAGCCCCTCGCGCGGCGTGATCCCGGCGCGATCGTAAAGCCGGCGCAGCTCGTCCGCGCTTGGCGGATCCTTGAGATAGTCGCGGACCGTGACCTCCGCGCCCTCGGCGTGGAGGATGTCGAGCGTCTTGCGGGACGTGCCGCATTTCGGATTGTGGTAGATGGTCGCCTTCATGCCGCTTTCTTAGGCGCGAGCGGATCGCCGCGCCAGCGCGGCGTCGCCGGCTGCGGCGCGGCCTTTACCGGCTGCGCCGTGCCGGTGTCGCCGGGCGGGCAGACGCCGCCCTGGCCGCACATGCCGAACAGGCGATGGGAGAACCAGCGGCCGCCGCCGGACGGCTTGGCGGCGGGCGCCGCCTCCTGCTTTTTCGGCGTGCTTGACGGTATCATGACTGCACCTCGGCGGGGTCCCAGAAAATCGAAAGGGCGACGGCGCCGGCAATGACCGCTTCGCGGTCGGCGCCCGAGCGCGGGGCGAAGATCGTCTTGTTGCCGCCGTTCAGATCGACGGCGCCGATCGCGCGCCCGTCCGCTTCGAACAGATAGCCCAGTGCATGGGGAACGGGCAGGCCGCCCCCGGCGTCGCGGTGGATCGAGCGGACGCCGATCTCCCGGCCTTCGAAATGCAGCGTGCCGATCCGCTCCTCGCGCCCATGGAGGGTGCCGAAGGCGCTTGCCGGATTCTCGATGACGAGACCGGCCGCCATCGGCCGCCCGTCGCGGGCGAAATCGCACGAATAGGAAAGACGGCGCGGCGTGACGGAGAGCGGGCCGATGCTCCCGCGGGCTTCGCGATAGGCGCACAGGCCGCCCAGCGCGCCCGCCTTGGGCGAGGCGGTCACGTCGAAGCTGCCGCCGCCGCGGTGGCGGACGAAGGCGGGATCGAAGGCGGCGATGCGTTCGGCGGTGCGGGTGAAGCGGCCCTCGGCCCCGGCCAGGTCGAAGCGCCCGCTGGTGCCGCCGCCCAAACCGCGCAGCTCGAGCCGCTCGGTGGAGGCGGCGAGCGCGGCCGGCATGGCGATCCGGGCTTCGCGGACGCAGCCCGCGAGAAACAGGCCGGCCGCAACGGCTGAAACAAAGAGAATCGGGCGCTGCACGTTCTTCAAATCCTCTGCCGGTCGGCCGGTGGCCGCCGCCTGCCGCGCCCGGCCGCGCCCCCGCAAGGGCGGCGGCCTCAGACGAACAACAGGCTGGCGCCGTCCATCTGAAGCTGCGCGAGGAGGAGGACGAGGGTCACCATGACGATGCCGCCCATGCCGGCTTCGATCCGGAACCGCTCCTTGGCCTGTTCGTCCCTGCGCATCTTCTTCGTCCCTGTGTTCGATTGCGATGGGACCGGATTATGCGCGCTGTGCAACAGCCGCATTTCGCCTGCCGGGCAAAAGTGTTTCCAATGTTTCAGCGGAAAGGTTTTTGTAACGAACGCCGGTGCGGCGGTTCAGCAGAGGCGCGGCGCCCCGGCGCCCGCCGACGCCGCGCCGACCTTGCGCGCTTCATAGGCGCTGCAGATGTCCGCCGTGATCCCGCCGCTCACATAGGCCGCCGCACCGAGCGCAATCAGCGCGCCGGAGTAGAAGCGCAGGAAGCGCGCGGGAAGGATCGTGGTCATGGTGGAAAGCGTCTCGCATGCGGGAGTGAGCCGCTGCGTCGCGCCGCCGGCTGCGTTCCTATAGGCGCGGCGCTCTGATTTGAGAAACCGATCCTTTTCGTCTCGCTAAGTGCCTCAGTCGATCACCGACCCGTGGGTGCCGCCTGAGCACAGCCCTCGGGAGCGATCCACCCGGCCTCGCCTCCGACATGGACGAGCCGCGCCTCCATCGCGGACCACTCAAGGCCGTGCCGCCTCAGCTCCGCCGCGCGATCGCGCTCGGTCGATACCGGCGTCGTTTCGAAGCGGCAGAAAGCGGTCGCCGCGGAGCCGGGCTCCCAGCGGCAGCGGACGTTCCGGACCGGATGGTCGGCCAGCGGAAGATCCAGATCGACGTAAGTGCCGGGCGTCCGCTCCGCGACCTCCTTCAGATACATGGTCGCGCGTCCGCAGGCCGCTTCCACGGCCGCCCCGCTTGGAAAGGCCTCCGTGGCGGCGCGCTTGTGGCCGGGCCAGAGATCGTCCGTACGCGCCATCGGGTCCGCCTCGCCGCACCCGCCCGCCGCGGCGAGGACCGGGACCATGAACAAGACCCTCGCCATCAGCCTCACCGCGCGTCTCCCTGCCGGACGCGAGCATCGCGGAAGCGCCCGCGCCCGGCAAGGGATCACCGCCGCTAGCGCCCGGTGCGCCGCCCGTGAAGCTCGCGCGCGCCGCGATACAAGGTGAAGCGGTCCACCGCGCCATTCTCCGGATGGAAGACGATCCGCATCGGCGTGCCGTCGATCCGGAACTCGGTGTCCGACACCGGGCGAAGCGGCACCGGCTCACGGCCCTCCTGCGTCAGGGTGAGGCGGCCATTCTCGCCGAGCGCGATCACCAGCGCGACCGTCTCGGTCTGAAAGCGGCCGGCATAGGTGCGCAGCACCTCCGGCGCGACCGCGAAGGCGGCCGGCACCGGTCCGGTCCGCACGGCCCGCGTCGGCGTTGCCGCGTCGGCGCCGTGCAGTTCCAGCACATGCGCTCCGTCCGGCCGCCGCTCGAGGCGGAACCAGGCGAGGTCGCCAGGTCCGAAGAAGAAGCGCTCGCCGCCGGCCGGAAACACCTCCCGCTCCTCGTCGCCGCGGCCGATGTAGAGCTTGCCGTCGCGGCCGAAAAAGCGCGCCGCCGGCCCGCGTTCGAAGCCGTAGGCGCCGAACAAGGACTCGACGCTTGCGATCGGCACTTCGGCCCGGGCGAGCACCGGAATAGGCTCACCGAGCGCAAGGGCGGCGAGGCGGCGCACGAGATTGGCGGGGTCGGTCGCCGGCGAATCGCTGTTGGCGAAGACGGCGACGAACAGATCTTCTGACGGAATGTAGGCGCTATCCGTGTCCAGCCCGCCCCCGGCGCCGCCGTGGACGAAGGCGGGGCGGCCCCGCACCGCGCGCAGCCGCAGACCGAAGCCGTAGGGCTCGGCCGATCCGTCGGCGAGCCGCGCCGGGCTCGTCATCTCCCGGTAGAGCGGCGCCGTCACCACCCGCCCGCCGTGCAGGGCCCGTGCCCAGCGCGCCATGTCGGCGACGCTGCCCTGGAGCCCGCCCGCGGCATGGGCGACGCTCATGTGCGACAGCGGCAACGGCAGCTGCCGCCCACCTTCGCCGTCCGTATAGCCCTGCGCCGCCGCCCGCCCGACCGCCTCGGGAACGGCATAGCCGATCGTGCGCAGCCCGAGCGGCCGCGCGATCCGCTCCGCCACCGCTTCGTGCCAGGCCTTGCCCGTCACCTGCTCGACGACCGCGCCGAGCATCACATAGCCGCCATTATTATATTCCCACGCCTGCCCCGGCGCCGCCCGCGCCGGCAGACTCCGCATCAGCGCGACGAGCTCGGCCGTGGTCACCGCCCGTTGGCGGTTGGCCGCGATCCAGCCGGGTATCTTCGAGAAATCCTGAAGGCCCGAACTGTGGTTGAGGAGCTGGCGAACGGTCGCACCGGCGCCGGGCGCCGGCCAGTCCGGGAAGAAGCGCGACAGCGGGTCGTCGAGCGACAGCCGCCCTTCCGCGACGAGCTGCAGCACCACCGCGGCGGTGAACTGCTTGGCGATCGATCCGAGGCGAAACGGCGTGTCCGTCCCGATCGCCCGTCCCGCTTCGACATCGGCGAGCCCCCGCCCGGCGGAATAAACCACCCGACCGCCCTGGGTCACGACCACGGCGGCGCCCGGTCCGTCCGCCGGATAGGAAGCGGCGAGAAGCGCGTCCGCCTGCTGCCGGAAGTCGGACGGAAGCGGTGCCGCCTGAGCGGGCACGGCGGCGGCTGCGGCGAAAGCGGCAACAAGTGCGACCCTGGTGAACATCATTTGGCGAGGACCCCTTTTTCGGAATTTCGAAGGCGTCCCTCCTCCTCCGCCGCGCCCGTGAGCGTCATGAGCGCGGCGTGATCTTTCGCTGAGCGGTTGACCGCGCCGCCCCGCCGCAGCATCGAACGGCCCGTGATCGACCCCGAGCTCCTGCTCCGCGCTTATTCGATCGGCGTCTTTCCGATGTCGGACAGCCGCGACGCGGGCGACGTCTTCTGGGTCGAGCCGCGCCGCCGCGCCATCCTGCCGCTGGACAACTTCCGCCTGTCCCGCTCGCTCAGGAAGACGATCCGCTCAGGCCGCTTCGCCATGACCGCCGACACCGCCTTCGCCGAAGTCGTGCGCCTGTGCGCCGAGCGCGAGGAAACCTGGATCAACGCCGAGATCGAGGCGAGCTATTCCGAGCTCCACCGGCTCGGCCACGCCCACAGCATCGAAGCCTGGCGGGACGGGCGCCTCGTCGGCGGCCTTTACGGCGTCCGCCTCGGCGCCGCCTTTTTCGGCGAAAGCATGTTCTCGCTGGAGCGCGACGCGTCCAAGGTCGCCCTCGCCTGGCTGGTCGCCCGCTTGAAGGTCGGAAGCTTCACCCTGCTCGACTGCCAGTTCATGACCGAGCACCTCCAGAGCCTCGGCGCGGTCGAGGTCGACCAGAAGGATTATCTCGTCTCGCTCTCCGCGGCCTTGGTCGGCGAAGCCTTGGCGGGCGCATCGGCCGGCGCCGCCCCGCGCCGCGCCGGCGCGGGCGAATTCGGTGCGCTCGACCGGTTGCTCTCGGCCGATCCCGCGCGCACCGTCGACTCGCCCGCTTCGGGATGCGTCATCGCGCAGCTTCTCGGCGACACGTCGTAGACCGGATGCTCGACGACGTTGAGCGAGGGGCTTTCCTTGTACACCCAGCCCGAGAAGACCCGCCGGAACTGCCCCTGCGGATCGGACACGTCGACCTGGACGAAGGCGCCGGTCAGCCTCTGCTCCTCCCAGGGCGCCGTGGTCTCGCAGGCGCGCAGCCGCACGATCACGTCGCCCACCCGCATCGCCTGGCCCGGCCGCATGGTGAGGTCGCGCGAGATGCCGTTGCGCTTGTTGAGGAGCTGAACCACCGCCACCCGCTCCGGCATGGGCGTGGTTCCCGGCGCCACCTCCGTCACGGTCTGCGGGATGTCGACGACCTGCGCTTCGGGCTCGGCGTTCTTTTTCTGCTTTTCGCGCTCGGGCGCGCCGGTCGGCCCGCAGGAGGCGAGGAGAACGGCCGCGGCCGCCGCCGCCGCGAAGAAAGCCGGGCGCCTCATGCTCAGTCGGGCGTCCAGGCTTCGTAATCGCCGCTCGCCGCCGCGCGCTGCCCGCCCCGCTCCAGCGATCCGGACGGGCGATACGCGTCGGGCGTGCCGGTCCGGTTGCCGGTCGCGGCCTTGAGGAATTTGGGCGCGGGCGGCAGCGCCTCGTCCGGCACCCCGTCGATCATCCCGTGCATCCAGGCATACCAATCGGGCGGAATGCGCGCCGCATCGTTCGCGCCGTTGTAGATGACCCAGCGCTTCCCGCCCTTTTTGGACGCGTAATAGATGTTGCCGAGCTCGTCCTCGCCCATCTTGCGGCCGTTGCGCCAGGTGAAGAGCGAGGTGCCGACGCCGGCCCCTTCCCACCAGGTAAAAAGGTTCTTGAACATGCCCATGGGGCGCCGCTTTGCCCCTTCTCACCGGACGGCGCAAGCGGGTTGCGGCCCCGGCGCGGTTACCCCGCCGCCAGGGTCTCCAGCACGGCGCGGATCGCCTTTCCGGAAAACGGCTTCTCCACCACCGGCCGGCCGCACGATGAAAGAAAGCGTGCCGTCGAGTCGCCGAGCGTGTCGCCGGTGACGAAGGCGATGCGCGCGGCGAGATGAGGCTTTTCCCGCTCGATCCAGGCGAAGAGGCCCGGCCCGTCGAGCTGCGGCATTCTGAGATCGGAAAGGATCACGTCGTAATCGGCGCGCTCCAGGAGCGCGATCGCCTTCAGCCCGT
>DASVQT010000051.1:0-3392 GCA_036388975.1 Allosphingosinicella sp.
CAGACCATGCTGGAGACGCTCGATTTCATCGAGCCGCGCGCGACCGGAAACAACGGCGCGTGGAGCCTGCCGCAGGGCGCCGAATTCTACGCGAGCCGCCTGCGCGACTCGACCACGACGGACCTCACCGCCGACCAGATCCACGACATCGGCCTCCAGCAGGTCGCGCGCATCCACGGCGAGATGGCGCGTATCCAGCGCCAGGTCGGCTTCCAGGGCTCGCTGCAGGACTTCTTCCGGCACATCAACAACGGCCAGCAGTTCAAATATCCGAACACCGAAGAAGGCCGGCAGCAATATCTCGCCGACGCGCGGCGCTTCATCGCGCAGGTGATGGAAGCGGCGCCGCGCTGGTTCCGGCGTCTGCCGCAGGCGCCGCTGGAAGTGCGCGCCGTCGAGACCTGGCGACAGGAGACCGCCGCCGTCGCTTTTTACAATCGGCCGTCGGCGGACGGCTCGCGGCCGGGCATCTATTACGTCAACCTCGCCGACATGAACCAGGTGCTGCGCCCGCAGACCGAGGCGATCTCCTACCATGAAGGTGCGCCTGGCCACCATTTCCAGATCGCGCTGGCGCAGGAGCTCCCCAGCGTTCCCAAGTTCCGCCGCTTCGGCGGCTACGGCGCTTATTCGGAAGGCTGGGGCCTGTATGCCGAGCAACTCGGCAAGGAGATGGGCTTCTACCAGGATCCGTATTCGGAGTTCGGCATGTATTCGACCGCGCTGTGGCGCGCGATCCGGCTGGTCGTCGACACGGGCATCCATTCCAAGCGCTGGACCCGCGAACAGGCGATCCAATATTTCCGCGACAACGGCCTCCTTTCCGAGCGCGACGCCGCGAAGGAAGTGGAGCGCTATTTCAACAATCCCGGCCAGGCGACGAGCTACATGATCGGGCAGTTGAAGATCCTCGAGCTTCGCGACCGCGCCCGCCAGCAGCTCGGCAACCGGTTCGACATTCGCGACTTCCACGCCGCCGTGCTGGAGAACGGCGCCGTCCCGCTCGACATATTGGAAGAGCTGGTCGACGCCTGGATCGCCCGCGCGCGCCGCTGACCCCGCAAGAACAAGGACGACTGAACCATGGCGGACACGCCCCCCGACCACCTTTCGATCAACCCGCGCAGCCCCTTCTTCGACGGCGACGCGCTGCGCCGCGGCGTCGGCATCCGCTTCAAGGGCCGCGAGCGCACGGACGTCGAGGAATATTCGATGTCCGAAGGCTGGATAAGAGTCGCCGCCGGGAAAGCGCTCGACCGCCATGGACAGCCAGTGACGATCAAGCTTTCGGGCCCAGTCGAGGCGTGGTTCTACGACCAGGCCGGCAAGGGCCAAGACGGCGAGAATGCGGACCAGGCGGCGCCCGCCGCCGACGAATAAGGTTCATCCAAAAACGTCTTCCCGGCGCAGGCCGGGATGTCAGCAGGTGAAAGGCGCCGGCGCGAATGGAGCGCTCCACAGACGCCTGCGCTCTTCACCCCTGAGAAACCGGTCTTCAGCCTTCGGCTGAAGTTTACCCTGACCGCCTGCCTTCCAGGCAGTCGAAGGGCCGGGATGACGTGCGTCGGAACTCGCTCCATAACGGAGCAGCCGCCCCTTTCGCACTCGCGCGCGGCGCGTGGCTGGGCTAGCCTGCCCTTCTTCTGGGGGGGAGGAGCATATGCGCGAGCGCAAACGGCTGCCGATGGCGGCTTGGTACAGCCCGGTTCTGTTGCTGCAGACCGGCATCCGTGTGGCGATATCCACCGTCTTCGGCCAGTTCGCCGACAAGCGGGAGGCGATCGCCGCCGCCAATGCGATCGAGCCGCAGCCGGTCGACCCGAGCCTGGATTATTCCAGGCCGCCAGGCCAGAAAGGCGATTTCTGGTTCGATTTCCTCGCCGACACCGGTGACGGGTGGGACCCTACCTTCGCCATGGCGCAGCTCCTCACCGAACGGGATATACGGCCGGACGGTGCCGCCGGGCCTCTTCCGCGCGGGCGCCTGCTCGTGCTCGGCGGGGACCTCGTCTATCCGACCGCGTCGCGCGAAGCGTATGACGAGCGCTTCCTGGGGCCGTTCGACGAAGCCTTCGAGAAGGCCTCACCCGAAACGCGCGAGAACATGCCGGATCTCTTCACGATCCCGGGCAACCATGATTGGTATGACGGGCTTCGCGCCTTTTTCGAAATCTTCTGCCGGCGTCGGGTCGCGTCCGAGGGAAGCTTCGGCGTCAATCGTCCCGGCCGCACCGTGGCCGGCCGCCGTACCAAGCAGAGCCGCAGCTACTTTGCCGTCAAGCTCCCCGGCAATTGGTGGATATGGGGCACGGACAGCCAGCTCGAAGGGTATATCGACCAGCCGCAAATCGATTATTTCCAGTATATCGCGAGCCGCTGGATGGACCCCGGCTCGAACGTCATCCTCTGCGTCGGCCAGCCGAACTGGGCCTATGTCGATCCCGATGCGCCCGCCCGCCAGTTCGAACCCTTCTCCTATCTGGAACGGCTTGCCGGCATCGCGCGCGAGCCCCTGTCGAAGGAGGAGCGGGAGGCGGATGTCAGCCCCAACAGCAAACCGTCCAAGGGGCACAAGCTGCGGCTCGTTCTGACCGGAGACAGCCACCATTATTCCCGCTTCATCGAAGAACGCAGCGACGGCGTTCCGCCTATCCATTATGTCACGTGCGGCGGCGGCGGCGCCTTTCTCCATCCAACGCACCAGCTCAAGAACAAGCATTTCGAATGGGAGTATCCGCCGCCCGGCGACGATCGCCCGCGCAACGAGAAGAAGAAATATCCGCGCGCCTTCACCATCGCCGACAAGGTGGGCGGATCGGGAGGCGCGGCCGTCTATCCGGACAAGGCGACCTCGGAGGGCCTGACGAAGCGCAACTGGCGCTTTGCCCGTGATAACTTCGGAATGACCCTCGTCTTCTTCGGCGCTTACCTGCTCTACAACTGGCTGCTCAACGCGAGCGCGCGCATCGACGGCTACAATTCGCTGGTGCACGCGCTGCTCGCCGGCCCGTGGTGGCAGGCGCCGCTGCGCTATGCCTGGCTGAGCTTCGTCACGCCGTGGACCTTCATCCTCTTCCTCGCGGCGCTGGGCGGCTATTACTATTTCGCGGATTCGCCCCACGATGCGCGCAAGCGCGCCAAGATCGGCATCTTCCACCACGGCGTTTGGCAGGTCGGCACCGCGATCCTCGTCACGTCGATCCTGATCGCCGGTTTGGGAAGCCTGATGTTCCGCGATACCGCCTTCTTGTCGGCCATGGACCGGGTGCTGCTCGGCCTGCTGATTGCATTTGCGTCCTTCGCCGCGGCCGTTGCCTCGGCGACGATCTTCGGCCTCTATCTCTGGCGGCAGCTCAACAAGCATCACCGCCATTGGAACGAGGCTTTCTCCT
>DASVQT010000052.1:0-14128 GCA_036388975.1 Allosphingosinicella sp.
AGGAGGCTGCCGAGCGCGGTCAGCTTCTCGGCCTGGTGGAGCGCCTCGCGCGAGCGGACCAGCTCCTCCTCGGCGCGCTTGCGCTCGGTCAGGTCGACGATCGAGGAGATCACCGCCGGCTCGCCCTTGTAGCCGATATGCCGCCAGCTCACCGCGACGGGGAAGCGCACGCCGCCGCGCACCATCACCGTTTCATAATTGTCGTAGCGGCGGTGGGCGCGGACGAATGCGGCGAATTCGGTCCAGCCCTGGCCGCCCGGCGACCAGCTCCTGGGATCGATCACGGACGCGTCGCTGTTTGCCGGAAGGTCCATCATCTCGAAAAAGGCGGGATTGCCGAGGACGATGCCGCTGTCCTGCGCGATGATGACGGGAATGGGATGGGCTTCCGTCACCATGCGGAAGAGCTGCTCGCTTTCGCGAAGCGCCGCGGCGGCCTCGGCGCGCTCCAAAGTCGCCCAGGTCCGGTCCGCGACCTCTTCGAGGAGCTGCACTTCCGCATCCGTCCACCGGCGCGGCGCGAATTGCTGGGCGGCCATGACGGCGGTCAAAGTTCCGCGCTTCACCAGCGGCACGCTGGCGAAGGCCTGGACCCCGACGGTGAGGAAGCGCTGGCGCATCACGTCGATCAATTCGGGATCGTTGGCGACGTCAAAGGACAGGATCGGCTCGCCTTGTGAATGGCGGTCCACATGGTCCTGCGAATAATTGGACATGGGATATTTGTGCGGCGTGACCGGCGGCCCGCTCGCCCGCCAGTCGCGGCGGACGTGCATCACCCCTTCCTTCCAGTCGATGGTCGCATAGACCACGCGGTCCGCGCCAAGCTCCCGACCGATCGCGCGCGAGGTCATGGCGAGAATGGTCTCGGGATTGCTTTCGTCGCGCAGCTCGTCGCCGAGGCGGAGGAGAAAGGCGTGGGCGCGCTCGGAGGCGACATGCTCCGAGACTTCCGTGCAGGTGCCGACCCAGCGGCCAGGCGCCCCGTCGGGCCCGGGAGCACGGCGGGCGTGGGTCAGGAAAGGCCGGGACACCCAGTCGCCGCCGCGCAGCGACAGCGTGGCGCTGAACCTGTCCTCGCCGCCGGCGGCGCGGATCGCCTCCTGGAGAACGGCCGCATTGTCGGCCGCCGCCGCCCGGTCCCCGCCCGCATAATCGTCCCACCGGCCGTTGAAGGCGAGTGTCGTGCCGTCCGCGTCGGCCTGCCAGCAGATGATCGGCAGCGCTTCGGCGAGCGCGCCCAGCCCTTCGTCGCCGAGCCCTTCGTCGCCCGGCCCTTCATCGATCGTGGCGATCGGCTTTTCAGCCCCGTCGTCCACCAGCCGCTCCCTCCCCCGAGTCCCGCCCCCGCGAGGCGCGGAGTGTAACCCGGACGGGCTTCCGGCGCGATAGGCGGATTCAGCGGGGCGTCAGGCCGCCGCCGGAACGGCCGCCTGGCGCTTGTAGGCGCGCCACCAAGTGACGAGGCCAGCAATGGCGAGGCCGAGGAACAGCAGATAAAGAAAGGCCGTCGGGGCGAGGCCGCGGCTCCAATAGACCGGCACGGCGATCGCATCGACGGCGATCCAGATCACGAAATTCTCGATCTTGCGGCGGGCGAGGAGGAGCTGGGCGGAGACGCTCATGCCGGCGATGAGCGCGTCCCAGATCGGCGCCGCCGCATCGGTGAAGCGCATCATCCCGTAACCCCAGGCGAGGCTGGCGGCGAGCGTCACCACCAGCCAGACCAGCCGGGCGCGGTTGCCGAGCACGGTGACCATGACTTCGCCCGCCTCGCGCCGGGAGCGCATCCAGTTGAGGATGCCGTAGAGATTGAGGACGAAGAAGAAGATCTGGAGCAGCGCGTCGCTGTAGAGCCGCGCTTCCCAGAAGACGAAAAGGTAGAGCGTCACCATCGCCAGCGCGAACGGGTAGTTCCACAGGCTCCGGCGCACGACCAACGTGACGTTGATCAGGCCGAGCACGGCCGCCGTATATTCGACGAGCTGGGCCGACGTGAGGTTCTGCGCCGCGGCGGCGGCCTCGATCCATTCCATGGGCGCTCGGCCTCAGACTTGAAAAAAGGCGCGGCGCCGGATCGATGTCCGGCGCCGCCCAAGTCACTCAGGCGCCGTAGCCGTGGCCCTGGTAGATCATCGTGTAGAGCATCGGGATGGAGAGGATGAGGTTGGTCCTCGACGCCATCATCGCGACCGAGCCGGCGCGGGCCTTGGCCGCATCGTCGGCGGGGACGATGCCCAATGCCTTTTTCTGGTTCGGCCAGATGACGAACCAGACGTTCGCCGCCATGATGAGGCCGAGCCACATTCCGATGCCGATGGTGCGGAAGCCGGGCTTCAGCGTCAGCGCGTCGGCGACATAGCCGCCGCGGCTCATTTCGGCGAGGAGCAGGCCGAGGATCACCGTCGCCAGCGCCGCCCAGCGGAACCAGAAAAGCGCGGCCGGCGCGATGAAGCCGGTGACGCCCCGCTTCAGCTCGGCCGGCACCTTGGGCATGGTCGGGATCTGCACGAAGTTGAAATAATAAAGCAGGCCGATCCACAGGATGCCGGTGAAGACGTGGAGGTAGCGCAGGAACTGCGCCCAATAGTCGCCGTTCATGACGTCGCCGTGAAGCCCGAACATCGCCGCAAGCAGCAGCACGACGCCGATGACGAGCGCGAGATGGAAGTTGCCGAGTATCTTGGCCATGGTGTCTGAAGTCCCCCTGTCGGACGTTCCTGATGCGAGCACCCTTAGCGCCTAAGCCCGCGGCAATCCAACCGCCGCTGGCGGGTCGGCGGATGAAATTCCGTCCCGGCGCCTGTCGCGCAGCGGCGCAGGCGCCTGTCGCGCCCCGGCGCGGGCTCCTGTATGCTCGGCGGGAAGCGAGGATGCGTATGGCTTGGCGGCAGCGTAGAAGCAGCGTCGGGCGGGTGCTCCTGGCGCTCAGCGGGTTCTTCAGAGCGGCACGTCCGCCGATGCCGTAGCCCGCGGATCGGCGGCGCGTCAGCAGATTGGCCCGCCCGGCGGCATGATGCGAAACAGATCGGCGCGGGGTATCCTCACGTCGATGACCACCGCGCGGCCATGCGTCAAATCCAACGTCCATTGTTCAAGCGCAGCGTGGCGCGTCACGATGCGGATGCGTTCCCGGTCGACACCGCGGCGCACCAGATAATTGCGCACGACTTCTGCGCGTCTTCTTGCCAAGCGGCGGTTCCCCGCTTCCGATCCCGCATCGGTGGCGATCCCCATCAACGTCACGTGAGCGCGGCTCCCGGGCGCAAAGACCTCGAAGTCTATCAGGTAGCCGCTCCCGAAGTGGTCCGCGCTATAGCCGACCATCCTTGCCGATCCGACCTCGAAGAAGGCGGGCAAGAACGAACACGGCACGGCGACAAATTCGTCGGCAGGTTCAGCGACCTGAAGCGCCAGCCCGAGCAGTAGCGCCAGCGGCGACATCACGATCCCGGCTCCTGCGCGCCGGCCTTGCGCTGCACGACCTGCCGAAGCCGCTCTTCCCAGCGGCCTTCGCCGTCGCAGCCAAGCTGGCGGGCGGCCTGCTCCAACTTGTCCGCCCGTGAGGCACCGGTCGGATGGCCATCGTTGCGAGCGACCAAGGCGAACCTCCACCAGAGCTGATTTTCAACCCATAGTGCGATGAAAGCAGCCATGCCAGACATCGTTACCTGGTGATGAGCGAGGCCTTCCGGGTCGACGCGCCAGCGGCTTTCAACGAAAAAGGGGCGGCCGAAGCCGCCCCTTCCCCCACTCAATGGGTGCGCTTACTTCGGGCCGAAGTTCTTGTCGGCCGGGCCCTGGTAGCTCTCGCCGGGCGCCTTGGCCGGGTTGCGCTTCGGTGCGGCGCCGCCGCTGACGGCCCTGAGCTCGTCGTTCTTGAGATTACGCATTGAAACTCTCCTGTTTGTGTCCCTCGCTTAGGCGGGCTTGCCGGTGGTCTTGAACGTGAACGTTTGCGTGTTCGGGTTCTTGAGAGCGCTCTTGTTCACGACGCCGCCGGGATTCGTGGTGACGGTGGTGAGGTGCGGATTGATGCCGCCGGTGACGGTGGCCAGCTCGTTGCTGTTCAGATTGCGCATGATTTCATTCCCTCTGTCGCGCGCCGAAGGAGAAAGCGCGGTTGGAGCGGAATGAAGAGTTTTCAGGCGGGATCAACAGGGTGGAATCGCGTGTGCCGATCGGGGACGATGATCGTCTGCAAGCCTAATGGCCGTAGATCATGTCGCCGGGCCGCAGCCGCGGATTGCGTTGAGGCCCCGGCCTCCCTTTGATCGCTCAAAGAAGAGGTCGAGGCCCCGGCATGTTCGGCACTGTTTGGGCAGAGCCTCAGCTTGCCGAGGGCGCCCTGCTCGCGTGGGAGCGGCGCCGCAATACCGTAGCGATCCGTGTCATAGGTTAGGAGCGCGGCTGCTTCTTGGGACGGCGGCGGTGGTGGACGGTCAGAACCTCGACGGCCTCCAGGAACGGCACCGTCATACCGAGCTGGTGGTTCTCGTCCTCGATCTCGACGAAGGCGGCCATGTTGATCTGGCCGTCCTTCAGCTCGGACGCCATGACATCGCGGAGGCGGGCGATCGCCTGTCGCCGTGCCGCTTCGATGTCGTGAAGCTCCATGCCGACATCGTCTTCGGCGAAGAGCCGGCCGTCGCAGATATGGAGGTAGAAGAGAGGCATTCGTGCTTCGCACGCCCATGGCGGGAGCGGGTCCACCCGAAAGGGAGTGCCGGGCCGCCGTCCCTTGGGGGGTGTAACCGACGACCCGGCGACCGGTCCGAAACCCTCATTTGGGGGGAGGATAAGGCGACCGGCCGCGGCCCCGTTAGCATGCTGGATTTAAAGGAATATACCGGTATTCCCGCAGGTTGCGGGCCTGAGTGGGTGCGCTTGGGATATGGGAGCGGGCACGAAAGTTGGCGCGGGTTTGGCCTGGGTTCCGGCCTTCGCCGGAACACCGGGGTGGGCGCGGGGGACGCCGGGCCTTCCCGTTTACAGCGTGATCGGCGGCTCGGCCTGCAGGGCGGTTGCGGTCAGTTCAGCCGCCACATGATGCTTTCGCTGAAGGGTGTCCAAAGGCCGGTGCGGACGCCGGCGCCGCGCAGGGCGCGGCCGGTCCATTCGTTGCAGGTGAGGTAAAGGCTGTAGCCGCCGTTCGCTTCGTAGAACATGTCGTTCGCGCCGTAGCCGCGACCCAAGACCGGCATGGTGCGGCCGGCGGCGTCGCGCTGGAAGCGGCGGACGAGAAATTCGGAAAGGCGGGCATATTCGTCGGCGCGAAGGACGATCGGGCGCTGCCAGCTGTCGGGCCGGGGATCGTGGATATGCTCGACGTGGAGGAGGCTGCGGCCGCCGCCCGAAAAGGCGCCGATCGCGCGGGAAAAGGTGAGATCGGCCCAGCTCGGCGTGTTCAGATAAAATTCGCGGTTGCCGTAGCCGAAGCCGACATGGCTGGCGGCGCCGTAGCGCGGGTCGGCGAGGTGGGCGCCGGGCGCGAACGGGCGCCAGTCGATGCGGCCGTGAACCTTGGGCACCACGATCCAGGTGTGGACGCCGTTGGTGCGGATATAGACGGTGACGGCGCCGGGCTCGCCGGCCTCCGCTTCCTCCCAGCCGGGGTTGAACGGGACGGCGCCGAGAAAGACGGCGGCATTCAGGATCAGGAGCGGGACGGCAGCGAGGAGGGTCGCGGCGGCGAGGAGGGTCCAGAAGGCCCGCGCCCGCCACTTGCCGATCGATGCCGCCTGCTTCGCCATGCGTCTGTGCTAGCCGACGGCGGCGGCGGCAGAAAGGCCGGATGCAGCGGGCGGTTTGCGAGCGGGGTCGGCGGACGCGGGGGCGATCGGTTCGTCATCGGAGCGACCGGAACCGACGTCAGCGGCTTGCGCATCCTCCACGCGGCCCCGTAGGACAGCGCGCATGGACGAGTGGGCGATCGGAATCATCGGGGGCTCCGGCCTGTATGCGCTGGACGCGCTGGAAGACGCGCAGTGGATCGCCGTCGACACGCCCTGGGGGGCGCCGTCGGACAAATTGCTGATCGGGCGGATCGAGGGGGTGAAGTTCGTCTTCCTGCCCCGGCATGGACGGGGGCACCGGATCCCGCCTTCGGACCTCAACTTCCGCGCCAATATCGATGCGCTGAAGCGGGCGGGATGCACCGATCTCGTCGCCATCTCGGCCGTGGGATCGCTGAACGAGGATATGGCGCCGGGGCGCTTCGCCGTGGCTAACCAGTTCGTCGACCGGACGTCGGGGCGGGCGGGGAGCTTCTTCGGGCCGGGGCTGGTGGGGCATGTGTCGCTGGCCGATCCGGTGTGCCCGCGGCTTTCGGAGCTGGTCGCGGGCGCGGCGGAGGCGGCGGGGGCGGACGTGGCGCGCGGCGCGACCTATGTGGCGATCGAGGGCCCGCAATTCTCGACGCGGGCGGAAAGTCGGCTGTACCGGCAATGGGGCTGCGACATCATCGGCATGACCGCGATGCCCGAGGCGCGGCTCGCCCGGGAAGCGGAGCTGCCTTATGCCCTCATCGGCATGATCACCGATTACGACAGCTGGCGCGAAGGGGACGAGCCGGACGTGGCCGACATCGTGCGGCGGCTGCACGCCAATGCGGACACGGCGCGGCGGATGATCGTGGCGCTGGCGCGGGTCTTGCCGGCCAAGCGGCCGCCCTCCCCTATCGACCGGGCGCTGGACAATGCGATCATGACCGCGCCCGAGGCCCGCGACCCGGCGCTGCTGGCGAAGCTGGACGCGGTGGGGCGGCGGGTGTTCGGGGGCGGTTAGCGACCACCGCCGCTCGTCCGGAGCAGGAATCGAGCAGGCGAAGCCGTGACGAGAGGCCGTGTCGAGGGACCCTCGCGCGAACGGTCCCTCGACCCGCCGTCTCGACTTCGCTCGACGGCTGCTCGGGACGAACGGGTGCTTCTTTCACCCCCCTTCCCGCGGCACTTCAGCCCGCCCGGCTGCCGAGCGGGGGATCGTAGGGGCGCTGGCGGATCCAGCGGCTGGCGATGCGCTTTTCGCCGGAGGTGACGGGGAGGCCGGCATGGGCGGCGGCGGGATCACGGCGGCCGTCGGGGGCGACGTTGCGGAAGAGGATGGCGTCGCCGGCGGGGAAGCGGAGGTGGAGGCCGGGGGCCGGGAAGTGGGTTTCGCCGCCTTGGAAGGAGTCGTTCAGCCAGACGAGCATGGTGTGGGTGCGCTGGTTGGAGAAGCCGGGAATGGCGTCATGGTGGGTGCGGTACTGGTCGCCGGGGCGGTAGCGCAGGATCTGGAGCGGTTCGCCCTGCTCGGGGGCGGTGCCGCTGGCGGCGGCGATGCGGCGGTTCAGGGCGTGGACGGGGAGCGTCTCGAGCGGCCAGGTGAAGCCGGCGCCGTCCGAGGTGCGGACCGGGTCTCGGACCTGGCGGCCGGTTGCGGCATCAACCACGACGGAGGGCTGGAGCATCGGCTCGGCGGCTTCGGCGAGATAGGCGCATTCGGCGGGGGTGAAGAACGCCGGGAAGTGGAGGATTTCGGGGGCGTCGCAGAGGCGCGTGCCGCGCGGAGCTTCGAGGGGGTCGCCGGCGGGGGTGAGCGCCATCGCACGCAGGACTTCGAGTTCGCGGGCGGAGCGGCGGCCGCTTGGGGCGAGGCTTTCGAGGAAGCGGACGGCGGCGGGCCAGTCGCGCGGGCCGCCGACGCCGCTTGCGACGAGGTTGGTGAAGATGACGGCGGCGTCGCGGCGGCCGGCGGCGGCGGCCCGGGCGAAGAGGGCGCGGGCGGCAACGGTGTCGCGCGCGCCGGCGCTGCCGCTCAGCGCCGCGGCGGCGCGGTCGAACAGGGCGTCGGCTTCAGCCATAGAGTTTCGCGAGGCGCTCCGGGCTGGCGCCGAGGCGGTACAAGGCGAGGAGGCCGAGATTGCGGGCCGAGCGGCGGAGCCAGCCGTCGCGGCGCCAGCGCTCGGCCGACGTGACGGCGGAAATGTCGAGCATGCGGAGGCGGCGGCGTCCGATGCGGCGGACGAGGTCGACGTCTTCCATGAGCGGCAGCGCCCGGTAGCCGCCGAGCGCGTCGTAAAAGGCGCGCGAGAGGAGCAGGCCCTGGTCGCCGTAGGGGAAGCGGCGAAGGGCGACGCCGCGCTCGATCAGCCGCGCCTGCCAACTCGCATCGTCGAGGCGGAAGCGGAAGCAGGCGGCCTTGTCCGGCGCGGCGGCGGCATGGGCGTCGACGGCGGCCCGCCAGCCCTCGCCCAGCATTGTGTCGGCGTGGAGAAAGAGCAGCCAGTCGCCCCGCGCCGCCGCCGCGCCGGCGCGGAGCTGGACGCCCCTCCCCCGCGGCGCTTCCACCACGCGGGCGCCGGCCGCTTGCGCGATGGGCCTTGTGGCGTCGGCGGAGCCGCCGTCGGCGACGATGATCTCGTCGGCATCGCCGAGGGCGGCGAGGCAGAAGGGGAGCGTCGCCGCGGCGTTCAGCGTGGGCAGAACGACGCTCAGCATCTCAGCCGCTGCAGCTCGCGCCGCCGAGCACGCAGAAGCGGGCGCAATGCGGGTGGTTGAGCGGCACCGGCCCGGCCGCCCCGGCGAGCCGCTCGCCGAGCGCGAATTGCGAATCGTAGGGGAGGAGGGTGCAGGCGACGACGTGCGGCCGCTGCGCCCCCTTCGCCTTCACCACCATCCGGCTCGACGCGCACATGAGCGACGAGGGCGAGACGCCGGTGATCGCCCAGCAGGCCTCGCTGATCTCCGGAACGTCGGCGGCTTCGTCCATGGCCGGAAAGAGGACGAGATGATCCGGCACCACGCCGAGCGAGGCGAACAAGGCGCCATAGCCAGCGTCCGCATCCTCGCCGAAGCGGCGGCCGGCGACCGCGACGCGGAAGCCGTTCGCGGCGAGCCAGGACAGGCCGTCCAGCGCCTTTTCCCAGCTTCCCGCGCCCCGCTCCGCCTCGTGAAGCGCACGGCCGTGATGATCGAGGCTGACGCGGAAGACGATCCGCCGCCGCTCCGCTTCGGGGATCGCGAGCAGGGCCGCCTCGAAGCGCCGCATCGGGCGCATGGCGTTGGTGAGGATGAGCAAATCGAAGCCGCGGTCCAGCGCCGCGACGATCATGGCGGGCATGTCGCGGGTCATGAAGGGCTCGCCGCCGGTGAAGCCGATCTCGCGCGTGCCGAGCGCTTTCGCCTCGTCGAAATAGGCCTCGGCCTCGGCGAGCGTCACGTAAATGAGCGCATCGTTCACCGGCGAGCTTTCGATAAAGCAGCTCGGGCAGGCGAGGTTGCAGAGCGTTCCGGTGTTGATCCAGAGCGTTTCCAGCCGCCCCAGCGCCACCTGCGCCCGCTTTTCCCCCTTCGCCGTCACCAGCGGATCGCGGAACTTGGCCGGATCGAGCGGCGGAGCGCCCTGCACGGCGAAGGGCGAGACTGTGGGCTTGGACGCGGTCGCGATGGCTTCTCTCCCGAAGGCTTCCCATCTAGGCGGTTGGAAGGCGGCACGAAAGGGCGGCGATTGATCAAAGGCAATGCCGGGCGGCTCGCCCTCCTCGCCCTCCTCGCGGCGGGACTCGCGGCCTTTTTCCTGTTCGATCTCGGCGACTGGCTGACGCTGGAGCGGCTCAAGGGCTCGCGCGACGCCCTTGCCGCGCGGGCCGAGGCGGAGCCCCTGCTCGTCGCCGGCCTTTTCTTCCTCCTCTATGTGGCGGTGACCGCCTTTTCGCTCCCCGGGGCGGCGGTGCTGACGCTGGCCGCCGGCGCGATCTTCGACCTCGTCTTGGGCACGATCATCGCTTCGGCCGCGTCGACGGCGGGGGCGAGCCTCGCCTTTCTCTCCTCGCGCTATCTGCTGCGCGACTGGGTGAAGGGCCGTTTCGGCCGCGCCTTGGAGGCCGTGGACCGCGGCGTGGAGCGGGACGGCGCCTTCTACCTTCTTACCCTGCGGCTGATCCCGGTCTTTCCCTTCTTCCTCGTGAACCTCGCCATGGGGCTGACAGGCATGCGGCTCGCGACCTACGCGGCGGTGAGCTGGGCCGGGATGTTGGCCGGGACCGTCGTCTACGTGAATGCGGGCACCCAGCTGGCGCGCATCGAAAGCACGAGCGACATCCTCTCGCCGGGCCTGATCGGCTCGCTGGCGCTGCTCGGCCTGTTCCCGCTCCTCGCCAAGTGGCTGGTCGGCCGGTGGCGGGCGCGGCGCCTGTATCGCGGCTGGACCAGGCCGAAGCGCTTCGACCGCAATTCGATCGTGATCGGCGGCGGTGCGGGGGGCCTCGTCACCGCCTATATCGCCGCGACGGTGCGCGCCAAGGTGACGCTGATCGAGGCGCGCGACATGGGCGGCGACTGCCTCAACACCGGCTGCGTGCCCTCCAAGGCGCTGATCGCCGCGGCCCGCATCGAGCACGACGTCCGGCAGGCGGGCATCGAGCGTGCGGCCCCTTTCGGGGCGGTCATGGAGCGGGTCTTCGGCGCCATCGCCGCCATCGCGCCGCATGACAGCCCGGAGCGCTACCGCAAGCTCGGCGTCGACGTGCGCAAGGGCTATGCGAGGCTGGTCGACCCCTGGACGGTGGAGATCGACGGCGGCGAACGGCTGACCGCCCGCGCGATCGTGATCGCGGCCGGCGGCGAGCCGGCCGTGCCGGACCTGCCCGGCCTGGCCGACAGCGGCTTCCTCACCTCCGACACGATGTGGGAAAAGCTGCGCGGCCGCGAGCGGGTGCCGGAGCGGGTCGCGATCCTCGGCGGCGGGCCGATCGGCACCGAATTGGCGCAGGCCTTCGCGCGGCTGGGCAGCCAGGTGACGCAGGTCGACCGCGGCGAACGGCTCCTCGCCAAAGAGGACGAGGACGTGTCGGCGATCGTCGAGGCGGTGCTGCGCGAGGAGGGCGTCGAAATCCTCACCGGCTGCGACGTGCTCCGCGTCGACGGCAAGAGCCTGATACTTGCCGGCGGGCGCACCCTCCCCTTCGACGAGCTCCTCGTCGCGGTCGGCCGGGAAGCGCGGCTCACCGGCTACGGCCTCGAAGCGCTCGGCATCGAGACGGACAAGACCGTCGCCACCAACGACTTCCTCGAGACCCGCTTTCCCAACATCTATGCGGTGGGCGACGTCGCGGGGCCTTATCAGTTCACCCATTTCGCCGCCCACCAAGCTTGGTTCGCGGCGGTGAACGGCCTGTTCGGAAGCCTGAAGCGCTTCCGCGCCGATTACAGCGTCCTCCCCTGGGTAACCTATACCGATCCGGAAGTGGCCCATGTCGGTTATAACGAGCTTTCCGCGCGCGAGGCGGGGATCGCGCACGAGGTGGTCCGCTACGAGCTGAGGCACCTCGACCGCGCCATTTGCGAAGGCGCGGCGCGCGGCTTCGTGAAGCTGCTCGTCGCGCCCGGCAAGGACCGAATCCTCGGCGCGACCATCGTCGGGCTTCATGCGGGCGAGATGCTGGCGGAGATCGTGCTGGCGATGAAGCACGGCATCGGCCTCAACAAGCTGCTCGGCACCATCCACGCCTATCCGACCATGGCGGAGGCGAACAAATATGCCGCCGGCGAATGGAAAAAGGCGCGCAAGCCCGAGCGGCTGCTGGCGTGGGTGGGGCGCTATCACCGCTGGAAACGCGGGTGACGCGGATCGTCGTCTTCGCCAAGGCGCCGGTGCCGGGGCGAGTCAAGACGCGGCTGATCCCGGCGCTGGGCGCGGAGGGCGCGGCGCGGCTTGCGGCCGAGATGCTGGAGCGGACGGTGGAGGAAGCGCTGGCGAGCGGGCTTGCCGTCGAGCTGTGCGGGGAACCGGACGCCGCGACCTGGTTCGAAGGCGACATCGTGAAGACGGCGCAAGGCGAAGGCGATCTCGGCACGCGCCTCGCCCGCGCCGCACGGCGGGTGCTGGCCGAAGAGCCGGTGCTCCTGATCGGCGCCGATTGCCCCGCGCTCGACCGCGACCGCCTGCGAGCGGCCGCGGGTGCACTCACGGCCAATGACGCCGTCATCCATCCGGCGGAGGATGGCGGCTACGTCCTTCTCGGCCTTGCCCGGTTCGACCCGAGCCTGTTCGAGGGCATTGCCTGGAGCACGTCCACCGTCGCCGCCGACACCGTCGCGCGGATCGAAGCTCTGGGCTGGAGCCTCGACGTGCGCGAGACGCTGGCCGACGTGGACGAACCGGCGGACCTCCTCCGTCATCCCCGCGAAAGCGGGGATCCAGTGCAGCCTTCGGAGCCGCACGGGCGCATGACACCTCCCGCTGGATTCCCGCTTTCGCGGGAATGACGAGGAAGCTATCCCGCCCCTCGATGACCGCGAAGCTTCCTCCTTATGCCGAACTGCTCGGCCTGCGCACCGAGCGCGGGCCGGACGGCGAGCGGGTGTGGGTCATGCCCTTCGGCGAGCAGGTGGTCGGTCGTCCGGGCTTCCTGCACGGCGGCGCCATTGCGGGCCTGCTCGAATTCGCGGCTCTGGGCACGCTGTACGACGAGCTCGGCGCGGACGAACGGGCGATCCCGAAGCCGATCAACGTCACCGTGGATTTCATGCGCGGCGGCACCGATCACGATACCTATGCCGCGGCGCGGGTGACCCGGCTCGGCAGCCGCGTCGCCAATGTGGAGGCGCATGCCTGGCAGGGGGACCGCGACAAGCCGATCGCAGCGGCGCGGATGAACTTGCTGCTGCGGCGGGGGTGAGCTGGGGCTGCGGCGGGTGAACCGGGCTTCGACAGGCTCAGCCCTGGCGGTGGTGAGGAGCGCCCGAGCTTCTTGTTCCAAGGTCGATGCGAGGCGCAAAGCGACGAAGCAATCCGGCAGGCTGCGGAGGCCGCACATCGGCCGCTGGATTGCTTCGCTTCGCTCGCAATGACGCGACCGGGCTTCGACAGGCTCAGCCCTGGCGGTGGTGGGGAGCGCTCCGGAAATCCTCAAACCGCCAGCCCTGGGCCTGTCGAAGGGCGGGTTGCAGCGCCTGGGCCTCGGCTGGGATCAGCCCCCGTTCTTCAGGGTCTCGCGGGCGATGACGAGTTGCTGGATCTGGCTCGTGCCCTCGTAGATGCGGAACAGGCGGACGTCGCGGTAGAGGCGCTCGATGCCGTAATCGGCGATGTAGCCGGCGCCGCCGAAAATCTGCACCGTGCGGTCGGCGACCCGGCCGACCGCTTCGCTGGCGAAATATTTGGCAACCGCCGCTTCGAGGGTGATCGGCTCTCCGGCGTCTTTCTTCGCCGCGGCTTCGAGCACCAGCGCCCGGGCGGCCATCGCCTCCGTCTTGGAATCGGCGATCATCGCCTGGACGAGCTGGAAGTCGGCGATGGGCTGGCCGAATTGTTTCCGCTCCGTCGCATAAGCGACGGCGTCGGCGATCAGCCGCTCGGCGATGCCGGTGCAGACGGCGGCGATGTGGAGGCGGCCGCGGTCAAGGACGCGCATGGCGATGCGGAAGCCTTCGCCTTCCTCGCCGAGGCGGTTGGCGGCGGGAACCGGCACCTCGTCGAAATTGACGTCGCAGACATGGGCGCCCTGCTGGCCCATCTTCTTTTCGGGCTTGCCGACCGAAACGCCGGGAAGATCGGCGGGGACGAGAAAGGCGGAAACGCCCTTGGCGCCGGGTTCGCCGGTGCGGGCCATGACGGTGAACAGCGAGGCCTTGTCGGCATTGGTGATGTAGCGCTTGGTGCCGCTGAGGCGGTAGACGTCGCCCTCGCGCACGGCGCGGGTCTGGACGGAGGCGCTGTCGGAACCGGCGCCTGGCTCGGTGAGCGCGAAGCTGGTGACGATCTCGCCGGAGGCGATGCGCGGCAGCCACTCGGCCTTCTGCTCGTCGGAGCCTGCCATGACGAGGCCCTGCGAGCCGATGCCGACATTGGTGCCGAAGACGGAGCGGAAGGCCGGCGTCGTCCGGCCGAGCTCCAGCGCGACCCGCACCTCCTCCGTCATGCCGAGACCGAGGCCGCCATAATCTTCCGGGATGGAGAGGCCGAACAGGCCCATTTCGCGCATTTCGGCGACAACCTCCATGGGGACTTCGTCCTCGTCGGCGACGCGCGCTTCGAGCGGGCGCAGGCGCTCGGCGACGTAGCGGCGGAGCGTCGTGAGGAGGAGTTCGAAGGAGTCGGGATCGAGGGGCATGTAATCTCCCTCTCCCCTTCAGGGGAGAGGGCC
>DASVQT010000053.1:0-34001 GCA_036388975.1 Allosphingosinicella sp.
GCGGTACCGGCTGGACGGATTTACGCCGAAGAAGAGGCGGGTGTTTTTGAAGGCGCTGCGGAAGACCGGGTGCGTGCGGGACGCGGCGGGGAAGGCGGGGGTTTCGACGACGACGATCGACCGGCTGCGGCGGATCTTCGCGGACTTCAACGCAGAGTGCGAGGCGGCGCGGCGCATGGCGGTGCCGGCGCTGGAGGAGATCGCCTATCGGCGGGCGACGGTGGGCGCGGCGGCGAAGATCATCCGCAAGGGCGCTTTGTTCGAAGTGCGGATCAAGCCGTCCGACGCGATGCTGCGGCTGCTGCTCGCGGGGGCGGCGCCGGAGAAATATGGGCGCTTCGCCGGGCTCGCGGGGCGCAAGCCGGGGGCGGGGACGCGGGAGGGGAATGCAGCGAAATGGCGGCGGCCGCCGAGCATCGAGGAGACGCGGGCCGGCATCCTCGCCAAGATCCAGAATATCAGGCGCCACCAGGTGGCGCATGAAGGCTATCGCTACGGGCCGGACGGCCGGCTTGTGCCGCCGGGGTGGCGGATGGTGACCGAGGAGGAACTGGCGCGGCTCGGCTGGACGCCGCCGGCGGAGGACGGTGGTGACGGCGCGGCGGAGGATTGAAGCGGTTCGTCGCCCAAGAAAAAGGGGCCGACCCGAAGGCCGACCCCTTTTCACTTGCCTGAGCGCCCAGGAAAGCGGGCGCCCGCTGGCGCTACCAGATGCGGACGCGCTGGTCGGGCGGGAGGTAGAGGCGGTCGCCGGGCTGGACGTTGAAGGCGGCGTACCAGGCGTCCATGTTGCGCACGATGCCGTTGACGCGCCACTCGGGCGGGCTGTGGGTATCGGTGAGCAGGCGCTCGCGAAGGGCGGCTTCGCGGATGTTGGAGCGCCACGCCTGGGCGAAGGCGAGGAAGAAGCGCTGGTCGCCCGTGAGGCCGTCCATGGTGCGCGGCTCGCCATGCTGGGCGACGTGGCGGCGGTAGGCGGCATAGGCCATTTCGAGGCCGCCGAGATCGCCGATATTCTCGCCCAGCGTGAGCTGCCCGTTCACCTTCTGGCCGGGAATGCCTTCATACTGGTTGTACTGCTCGACGAGACGCTGGACGCGCTGGGTGTAGCGCTCGCCCGCCTGAGCCGTCCACCAGTCGCGGAAGCGGCCCTGGGCGTCGAAGCGGCGGCCCTGGTCGTCGAAGCCGTGACCGATTTCGTGGCCGATGATCGCGCCGATGCTGCCGTAATTCACCGCCGGATCGGCGTTGGGATCGAAGTACGGCGGCTGAAGGATCGCGGCCGGGAAGGTGATCTGGTTCGACAGCGGGGAATAGTAAGCGTTGATGGTCTGCGGAGTCATCGCCCAGAGCGACCGGTCGACCGGGTGCGGGAGGCGGGACAGCTGCAGCTGGTGCTGGAATTCGCCGGCGCGCATCATGTTGCCGAGGATGTCGCCGCGGTCGACGCGCATGGAGCTGTAGTCGATGAAGCGCTCCGGGCCGCCGATGCGCGGATCGAAGGCGTCGAGCTTGGCCAGCGCCTGGGCGCGGGTCGGCTCGTCCATCCATTCGAGGTTGCGAAGGCGCTCGGAGAAAGCGGCGCGAAGGTTGGTGATGAGCTCGCCCATCTGGCGGCGGCTTTCGGCCGGGAAGTGACGCTCGAGATAGATGCGGCCGACGCTTTCGCCGAGCGTGGCGTTGACCATGTCGAGGCCGCGCTTCCAGCGGGGCTGCTGCTGCTCGACGCCGCGAAGGGTGCGCGAGAAGAAGTTGAAGTTCGCCTGATCGAAGGCGCGCGGAAGGAAGGGCGCGGCGCCGTTCAGCGCGTGGAAGGTCATATAGTCCTTCCACGTGTCGAGCGGGACGGATTCGAGCAGCTGGCCGATGCCGGCGATGGCGGTGGTCTGGCCGGCGATCACCGTCTGGACGTCGCCGAGGCCCTGCTGGGCGAGCCAGGCCGTCCAGTTGAACTGCGGGGCGAGCTGCTGGAGCTGTTCGCGGTTCATCGGGTTGATGAGCTGGCGCACGTCGCGCGAACGCTCCGGAGTCCAGTGCGCTTCGGCGATGCGGCGCTCGAGGGCGATGATCGAATCCGCCTTGGCTTCCGGATTGGCGATGCCGGCGAGACGGTGCAGCTCGACGATGTAGTTGCGGTAGCCGGTGCGGGCCGCTTCGAACTGGGCGCCGTCGCGCAGATAATAGTCGCGGCCGGGCATGCCGAGGCCGGCCTGACCGGCGAAGGCGACGTAGCGGGTCGGATCGGCCGGGTTCGGAATGATGCCGACGCCGACCGGCGACTGGTAGCCGGGCGTCGCGAACAGGCGCAGCAGATCGTCGCGGGTGCGCACGGCGGCGATGCGGGCGAGGTAGGGCCGGACCGGGGCGATGCCGCGGCGCTCGATGCCGGCTTCGTCCATGTAGCTGGCGTAGAAATCGGCGACCTGGCGATCGGCCGGATTGGTGCTGCGGCCCGCCGTTTCGACGATGGCGCGCTGCTGGCGCTCCAGCTCTTCGGACAGAAGGACGCTGACGCCGTAGGAGGTGCGGTCGGCCGGGATCGGATTGGCCTTGAACCACGTATTGTTGGCGAAGCGCCAGAAATCGTCGCCGGGCTTGATCGACATGTCGCGCGCGGCGAGATCGACGCCCCAGCTGCCGTAGCGCGCCTTGGCGGCGGCATGGCCCGCATGCGGATTGGCGGCGGGCTGCGCGACAAGCGGCGCGGCACCGGCCAGAAGCAGCGCCGAAACCAGCGCCAAACGGCTCTTCATCATTCGATATCTCCCCAACAGGCTGGATAAAGCCAGCCGTCCCAAAGGTTTGAACCCCGCTTGCTCCTTAAGCGGACGGTTTGCGCGCGCAACAGGATTCGCAGCCTCGCCGCGCGAATTCGCAAGAACGGTCAATCGCCTTGCCGCAAGACGCGCGGCGGTCCACCAAGGGCCCTCATGTCCGCCCACCAGATTCAGAGCGCCGGCCTCGAAGCGCTGACGCCCGTTCTCGAAACCGCGCTCGACGCGGTGGTCGTGATGCGGCGCGACGGCAGCGTCGCCGCCTGGAACAAGGTCGCCGAGCGGACCTTCGGCTGGTCGGCGGCGGAAGCGATCGGCGCGTCCATGGCCGATCTCATCATCCCCGAGCGCTACAAGGCGTCCCACGGGGGCGGCCTCGCCCGATACAACGAGACCGGCGAGAAGCGCGTCATCGGGCAGCGCATCGAGATTTCGGCGGTGACCAAAAAGGGCGCCGAAATCCCGATAGAGCTTTCGATCACCACCGCCCAGTCGCTGCACGAAACCGTCTTCGTCGGTTTCCTTCGCGACATCAGCGAACGGCGCGACGCCGAGGCACGCCTCCGCCGGCAGGCCCGTGAAACGCAGCTCCTGTTCGACATCAGCGCCATGGCGGCGGAAAGCGGATCGTTCGAAGAAGCGCTGCGCGCCTGTTTGTCCGCCATCTGCCAGCTCACCGGCTGGCCGGTCGGCCACGCGCTCGTGCTGAAGGCGGGCGACCCGCCGGAGCTCGTCTCCACCGGCATCTGGCACGAGGACGAGCCCGGCGCCGCGCGAGAACTGGGCGAAGCGACGTCGCGCATCCGCTTCACCGCGGACGTCGGCGTCCCGGGGCGGATCCTCGCGACGGGCGAGCCGGTCTGGGTGTCCGACACCGACGCATCAACCCATTTCGCCCGCAAGGGCCTGGGCTTCGGCGCCGCCTTCGGCTTTCCGGTGAAGGGCGAGGGCCGGATCATCGCGGCGCTGGAATTCTTCACCCACGGCGTCGAAGCGCCGGACGACGACCTGCTTCTCACCGTCCGGACGCTCGGCGAGCAGGTCGGCCGCGTACTGGAGCGCAAGCGCACGGAAGAGCATCAGCGCCTGCTCCTCAACGAACTCAACCACCGGGTGAAGAACACGCTGGCCGTGATCCAGAGCATCGCCCAGCAGACCTTCCGCGGCGACGCGGCCGCGCCCGAAGCGCGCCAGGCGTTCGAAAGCCGCCTCACCGCGCTCGCCGCCGCGCACGACCTCCTGACCGGCCGCAATTGGGAGGCGGCTTCGCTGCGCGCCGTGATCGACCGGGCGGGGATCGGCTGCGGCGCCGGGAGCGACCGGATCAGGGTACGGGGCGAGGATATCGAGCTGGCCCCGCGCACCGCCGTGTCGATCGCCATGGCGCTCCACGAATTGTGCACCAACGCCGTCAAATACGGCGCCCTGTCCGGCGAAGAAGGGCGCGTCACCGTTGCGTGGACGGTTTCCGGAGCCGCCGGCGCGCGCAGGCTGAGCCTGAGCTGGACCGAGGATGGAGGGCCGCCTGTGCTGCCGCCGTCGCGGCGCGGCTTCGGCAGCCGGATGATCGAGCGCGGGCTCGCCTCGGAACTCGGCGGCACGGCGGAGCTGCTGTTCCGCGAGGAAGGCGTGATCTGCCGGGTCGAGGCGCCGCTGCCGGAGCCCGACGCGGAGGACCCGCCGCCGGCGGCGGCTTAGCGGCCGGGGCCCGGCGGCGGGGTGCGGGCCGCCGCGGCGCCGACCAGGCCGATCCGGCCGCGCGAAATGGTCCAAAGGCGCTCCGGCTCGCCCGTCGCGACGAGAAGCGGACGGTTCATCCAGAGCGACAGGAAGACGTGGATCTCGGTCGGCAACGGATCGAGGAGATGGGTGACGGCGAGCGGACGCGGCTGGCTGCCGACGAGCTCGGTCGGCGCGTCGAGATCGACGCAGCGATTGGCAAAGGCGCGCGTCGAGGACACGCTGCCGTCGGCCGCGACCGTGGCGAGGAAGTGGCCGCCGAGCGGGAACTTGCCGCGCTGCGTCTGCGGCGACAGCTTGTAGACGTCGACCGGGCCGTCGGCGGCCGCGGGCGGGACGACGAACACGTTGAACTCGCCGCCGCAGGGCTGGCGATCGAGCGTGGCGACGGCGGCGCGCGCAGCCGCCATGCGGCGCTGCGTCGGGGTGAGCGCCGGGCGGTCCGCGCCGGCGAACACTTCGCGCGACGCGATCCGGTTGCCGGCGACCTGGCCGCGATACACGGCGACCGGTCCGGCGGGCGTGTCCGCATAATAAACGACGGTGGTGGTGCCGCCGCTTTCAGGCGTCGCGACCCAGCCGGCGATTCCGGCTTCGCGGGGGTTGGTCACGCGGGCGAGCATGTCCTGGGTGGTGAGCTGCCCGGCACGGGCGATTTCGAACAGGAGAATGCCGCGCTGGCCGGCGGCAACGAGGCGCTGGCGCTCCGCGGCGGTCGGCGGCGTGGTCGAGCGGGTCGCGCCGGGCGCGGCTGCGGCGGGGGTCTGGGCGGCGGGGCGCTGGGCGCTCGGCTGCTGCGCGGAGGCGCCGACAGCCGTAGCGGCGAGAATCGCGGCGGCGGCGATGCCGCTGGCGAGGTGAAGACGCATCACATTGTTCCCCTTCGGAAAATTCCTGCAGCCCATAGCCGCTCGCACCCCGTGGGAGCAACCGGCGTCGCTTGCCGCGGGAGCATGGCCATGGCAGCATGGCTGGATGTTGAACGGGCCGGCCTTCGCCATCCTTCTCGCCGCGACGCCTGCGCAGGCGGAACCGCCCGAAGCATTTCCCCTCTTCGTTCCTCACGAAAGGCCGAGGCTCCGGCGCGAGCGAACACGCATCGGTCTCGATCAGCTCCAAGCTATGGTCGCGCGCCCGGCGCGGCTGCTCGACCGGGGCGACCTCGCCGGAGCGGAGGCCGCTTTCGAAGAGGTGCTCGCCCGGCCGGTGCCGCGCGGCGGGCGGAGCGACGTCGCCGAGGCGGATCGTCTGACGGCGTTCGGCCTGGCCTTGTTCATGAGGGACGAGGACGCGCCGCGTGCCGCCGAGACGAAGCGGCTGAGCCTCGATTATTTTCGCCGCGCCGTCCCGGCCTACCGGGCTGCGTTCGGACGCAACAGCCTGGAGGTGGCGCTTGCCATCGGCACCTGGGCGCATGCCGCTCTCGACGTCCACCCGGACGACCCGCCGGCGGGCATCGAGGCCGAACTGGCGGACGCGCACCGGATCTTCACGGCGGCCTACGGGCGGAACGATGCCGCCGCGGCGGCGACGCTGCTGCGCCGCGCCCAAGTGCTGGGAGCGCCGTCGCGCACGCGGGGAGACCCTGCCGCCATTGCCGCCGCCGCCGCACTCTTCCGGGAGACCATGTTTGTGTTCGATGCGGCGGATCGGGAGGCCGCGAACTTTGAACTGCTCCCCGGCGAACTCGGCGTCGCGCTCATGCACGTGCAGCATGGCCGCATCGGCGAGGCGGTGGCGGCGGTGGACGACGCGGCTGCAACGGCCGGCCGCCGCATGCGCGATGCCGGACCCGAAAGCTCCGACTGCGTCACCTTCAAGCTCCGCCTGTTTCGCCTCGTGCAGCTCATGACCGCGCGGGGCCACGGCGCCACGGCGGAGGCGATGTGGCACCGCCACAACGGGCGCCCGGGGTGCGGCCCCGATTAGAGCCGCCGCCGGGCCGCCTTCAAAGGGCGATCGCCACGGTCTTGAGCTCGGTATAGCCCTCCACGCCGTAGCGGCCGCTTTCGCGGCCGTAGCCGGACTGCTTGTAGCCGCCGAAGGGGAGCGTGACGTCCGCCGCCGAGGCGGTGTTGCCCCAGACCATGCCGGCCTTCAGTTTCGCGGCGAGCTTGTGCATCGCCGACACGTCGCGGGTCCAGATGGTGGCGGCGAGGCCGTAGGTGGTGGCGTTCGCCGCTTTGGCGACCTCGTCGAGATCGTCGAAGCGGGTGGCGGTGAGGACCGGGCCGAAAATCTCTTCGCGCACACAGGACATTTCGGGGTTCACGTCGACCAAAACGGTGGGCGACACGTACCAGCCGCCGCCGCTTCCGCCGGGCGCTTCGCCGCCGGTCAGCACCGACGCGCCTTCCCTGCGGCCCGACTCGATGTAGGACAGGACGCGCGCCTGCTGCTCGTCGGAGACGAGCGGGCCCATGGTGGTGTCGGGCGCGAGGCTCGGGCCGACCTTCCAACCCGACGCATTGGCCGCCACCGCTTCCAGGAGGCTGTCGAACACGTCGCGATGCGCGAACAGGCGCGATCCCGCGATGCAGACCTGGCCGGAATTGGCGAAGATGGAGGTGGCGGCGCCGCGCGCGGTCTTCGCCACGTCGACGTCGGGGAGGACGATGACCGGCGACTTGCCGCCGAGCTCCAGAGTCACGCGCTTCAGCGTGTCGGCGGCGTTTCGGGTGATGATCTTGCCGACCTCCGTCGAGCCGGTGAAGGCGATCTTGTCGACGTCCGGGTGGCGGACCATCCGGTCGCCCGCCGTTTCGCCGAGGCCCGTGACGATGTTGATCACGCCGGCCGGGAAGCCGGCTTCGGCGACGAGATCGGCGAGGCGAAGGGCGGTGAGCGGCGTCTGCTCGGCGGGCTTCAGGACGAGGGTGCAGCCGGCGGCGAGCGCGGGCGCGATCTTCTGCACCGCCATCATCAGCGGGAAATTCCACGGCACGATCTGGGCGCAGACGCCCACCGGCTCGCGGCGGACGTAGGCGTGCATCGAGCCGGACGGATAAGCGGCGGGCTCGATATGCTCGCCGGACATCTTGGTCGCCCAGCCCGCGACATAGCGCAGCGTGTCGGCGCATTTGGGGATGTCGAAGCCCTGGGAGGCGGCGCGCGGCTTGCCGTTGTCGATCGATTCGAGCTCGGCGAGATCGGCGAGGTTCGCTTCGATCAAGTCGGCGAGCTTTTCCATCAGGCGGGCGCGGCGGCTCGGCGGCAGGCCGGTCCAGCGCCCGTCGTCGAAGGCGCGGCGGGCGGCGGCGACTGCGCGGTCGATATCGGCATCGGAGGCGTCGGCGACCTGGGCGATCTGCCGGCCTGTGGAGGGATCGAACACGGCGACGGTTTTGCCGTGCGTGGAAGCGACCCATTCATTGTCGATGAAGAGCGCGGCCGCGCGGGAAAGCGCCTTTTGCGCGGCGTCGCTATAGGCGGGCTGGGCGGCGATGGTGGTGTGCTCGTTCATCGGGAGGGCTCCTTTGCGCGCCGCCTATAGCGGGTCCGCGCCCGCGCCTCCACCGCTGCCGCGATCCCTTGCTGCAGTGCAACCGATCGCCGCCTCGTCGCTTGTCACCCTCGCATGACCGACGCTTCCCAAGATTTCGACATCCTCGCCTTCGGCGACAGCCTCACCGCGGGGTACGGCCTGCCGCGCGACCAGGGGTTCGCCCCGCAGCTCGAAGCGGCGCTGAGGACGCGCGGGCTGGACGCCACGGTGATCAACGCCGGCATTTCGGGCGACACCGTGTCGGCCGGCTGGGCGCGCCTGCCGCGAGTCGTCGCGGCACTGAAGCGCAAGCCCGCCCTCGCCATCGTCGGGCTCGGCGGCAACGACATGCTGCGCATGGTGCCGCCGCGCATGACCCGCGAAGGGCTGGAAGCGATCCTCGGCGCCTTCCGGGACCGCGACATAAAGGTGCTGATCGCCGGCATGTACGCCGCGCCTTTCCTCAGCCGGCAATATCAGGACGAGTTCAACGCCATCTACCCCGCCCTCGCGCGCAAGTTCGGCGCGCCGCTCTACCCCTTCTTCCTCGCCGGCGTGGCGGGCAATCCCCGCCTCAATCTGTTCGACCGGGTGCATCCGAACGAAAAGGGCATCGCGCGCATGGTGGAGGGGATCTTGCCGCACGTGGTGAAGGCGCTCGGCACGCGCTGAGCGAGGTGGCCCGGCGGTTCGGCCGCGGGCGGGGAAAACTGCTTAATGCACATCAGCGGGGGGCCGGGGCGGCGGAACCCGGCTTTCGGGCGGGCGGTTTCGGTGCCCGGAAGGATGGGCGCGCGATGAGATCGATTGCCGGACAGAATGTCGCCGAGATGGGCGGGCGGGGCAGCGTCCTTGCCCGGCAGAAGCGGGACCATATCGAACTGGACGGATTGCTGCACCGGCTCGCGTCGGCGCCGGCGGAGCGGCAGGACGCGGTGCTGCTCGACATCTACCGGCTCGTCTTTCCGCACGCCTTTGCCGAGGAAGCGGTGCTTTGGCCGGTGATCCGGCGGGTCCTGCCGGAGGGGCATGCGCTCACCCTCGTCATCGAGCGCGAGCATCAGCGGATCAACGAACTGGTGACCGAGCTCGAGGCGCTGGAGCCGGGTTCGCCGGTCCATGGCGAGGTGCTGGCGCGCATCGTCGCCTTGCTGCGCGAGGACGTGCGCGACGAGGAGGACGCGCTGCTGCCGCGCCTTCAGGACAGGCTTTCCGCCTCGCAGCTGCGCCTGCTGGGCGCGGCGTGGGAATTCGTGCGTGCGATCGCGCCGACTCGTGCGCACCCGATCGTGTCGCGCCGCCCGCCGGGCAATGTGCTCTCCGCTTTGCCGCTGGCGCTGATCGACCGCGGCCGCGACGCCGTCGATGCCCGGCTTCACGGCGGGGCCGGGGCGGCCAAGCCGGCGCTTCGAAGCCTGAGCGCCGCTTTGGCGCGCGCGGCGCATGCTGTGGAGCGGCTTCCCGGCATGCGGCGCGGCGAGGATCCGGCCACGCGCGTCCGCCTCGAGGGCCGGGCGAACTGGGGCGCCGCCGCCTTCCTTGCCGTCGGCTTGGGCTCGGCGGCGCTGGTGCTGCGCTCACGGCGCCTCGCCCGCGCGGGCGCTTAGCCGGCGAACGTCACTCCTCGATGTGGACGGCGTCGCGGAACGGCAGCGTCAGCACCGTCTCGCCCGTTTCGTCGAGAACTTCGATCCAGTGCGAAAGCACGAAATGGCCGTGCCTGACCTGCTCGGCGATGATGTCGCGGGCACCCTGAATCGCCTTCAGGCGCGCGGCGGCGACGTTGGGCAGCTCGAGGCCCTCAGCGTCATGGGAAATGACATCGTCATACACGTGGAAGAAGTATCTCGGCACGCTTTGCTCCTCGCGTCGGGGCGGGAGCGCGGTGTCTCTCAGCCGTCGAGGCCCTCGGCTGTCTCGACGATGTGCCCGGCTTAGCAGGCGCGTGAATATAAATCTATGTTTTTATCATTTGTTTCAAACATTTAATGGTGCGTTTCGGCGCCGGTATGTTATGGCAGCGCATCGCCGGAATGCTAACAGGGCTCCGGCGACTGAGAGATGCTTTGCGCTCCCGCCCCCATACGGGAGAACACAAGTGCCTGCCGCTCCGCACCCCCTCGACCTCCTGGTCCGCAACCTCGAGCTGCGCTCGCCGCTTCCGGCCGAAGACCGGGAGGCCGTGCTGAAGCTGCCGCATACGCTCCGGACCCTGGAGGCCGGGAGCTATACCATTCGCGAAGCCGATGCGCCGGTGCAGTGCGCGGTCCTGGTGTCGGGCTTCGCGTTCCGGCAGAAGCTGGCCGGAGACGGATCGCGGCAGATTGTCGCCCTGCACATCCCGGGCGACGCGCTCGATTTCCAGAACCTGTTTCTGGACGTGTCGGACCACAGCATCCAGATGCTCACCCGCGCCGAAGTGGCGTTCGTCGCGATGCGCGATCTGCAGCTTCTGGCGCGCCAGCGTTCCGCCGTCGGGCATGCGATCCTGGTGAAGATCCTCGTCGAAGCCTCGATCTTTCGGGAATGGGTGCTCAACATCGGCCGGCGCGACGCCCGGACGCGGGTCGTCCACCTGCTCTGCGAGCTCGGCGTCAGGCTCGATGCGGAGGGTCTCGCCAGGGATTACAGCTACGATTTGCCGATGACGCAGGAACAGCTTGCGGACGCGGTCGGCCTCACGCCGGTGCACGTCAACCGCACGCTGAAGCTGCTGGAATCGGAGGGGCTGATCGTGCGGTCCAAGCGGTCGGTCAGCTTTCCCGACTGGAAGCGGCTGCGGGCCGCCGGAGACTTCAACCAGCGCTATTTGCATCTGGAGCCGCAGCGCTCCGGCGAGAAGGTCTGATCCGGCGCGCGACGCCTGCGCCTTAACATGCGTAGTGGATTGGTTTTCCGCAGTGCCTTAAGGTGGCGCAATGCCACGCTTTTTCTTCGACACGCGCGACGATGAAGAGGTCATCACCGATGACGTCGGGATCGAGCTGGCCGACGTGGCGCAGGCCAAGGTCTACGCGGCGAAAAGCCTTGCGGAGCTTGCGCTGGATGCGCTGCCGGGCGCGACGCGCAGATGCCTCGGTGTGGATGTCAGCGACGAAGAGCACCGGCCCGTTCTCACCACCGAGCTGACCTACGAGGCGCGGTTCGTCGAATAAGGCGCTCCGCGTCGCCGGCGCGGCGCCGCACAGGCGAAACAAGCGAGGACGGCGGCCTTGCTCCATGTTATGAGACACTCATCGCCGGAAAAAGCCCGAGGCTCCGGCGGCTGAGAGACATAGCGCTCCCGCCCAGTGGAGTTGCGCTATGACCCGGTATTTCTTCCACATCGAAGACGGCCATGCCGCGCAGGACGACGAGGGCATCGAATTCGCGACGCTGGCCGAAGCGAAGTGCGAAGCCGTGAAGCTCGCCGGGCAGCATATCTGCGACGCCGCGGGCACGTTCTGGGACACGCAGGAATGGCTGCTGACGACGACGGATGAGACCGGGCTGACCTTGTTCGCGCTCCAGTTCACCGGAAACGAAGCGCCCGTTCTGATGGCCCGGCCGGTGCCGAGCGCCCGGCAGCCCTCGGATCCGCGGCCGCAGCCGGCGGGCGACCAGCCGGAACCGGTGATCGCCGCGCTGTAGGCGCCCGCCGCTGCGCCTCGTTCCTAGCGGCCGATATCGGCTCCGCCGCAGCTGTCGTCGAGATCGCGCAAGCGCTGCATGTGCAGCGCCGACAGACGAAGGTGCGCCTGCGCGGCCGCGTCGCGCTCGGCGCGATAGGCCCAGTCGAGCTCGAAGCGAGCGCGCTCCATGTGATAGTTTCTGTCTTCGACGCCCATGCGGCCCTCCTGGTCGACCCTTGAATAGGCCCTGCGGCGGGGCGCCGCATTCACCTGGGTCAACGACCGGCGGGTCAGGCGAGCGCCTGCTTGTCCGCCAGATGGAGGTAGCGCGTGTCGAAGTCTCCCGCCTTGGCCAGGCTGTCCCAATCCCGGATGGCGACGGACCGCAGCGTGCGCTGCGTGAGCCCGTCCCTGTCCAGGCCCTTGAGCGTCCGGTTGACATGGACCGGAGTCAGGCCCGTGCAATCCGCCAGTTGTTCCTGCGTCATCGGCATTTCGTAGCTGCACAGGCTTCCCAGGCCCGCATCGTGCAGCCTCACGCCGAATTCGCACAGGAGATGGGCCATTCGGGTGCGCGCATCCCTTCGCCCGACGTTTGCGGTCCATTCGCGATGAACCGACGCGTCGACCAGAGTGTCGTACCACATGGCCATTCCGAGCGCCGGCCTGGCGAAGGCAAGCTCCTTGACGGCGTCCACGGGAATGAAGGCGACCACGGCTTCGGTGAGCGCCTGCACGTCGTGGTCGGCGACACGGAGGAGCGAGTTTTGCAGGTCCACCACGTCGCCGCTCATGTGCACGGAAAGGATCTGCCTGCCGCCATTGCCCACCAGCTTGTGACGGTACGCGAAGCCCGAAAGGAGCACGCAGGATCGCGTCGGCGTGTCGCCATCGCGCACGATGTAATTGCCCTTGCCGATCGTTCTCGTCTCGTGCGGCAGCGCGAGCAGCGCCTGCTCGTCCTGCTTGTCGAGCACGGCCCACTTGCCGAGCTTGCGCAGCATCGGTGCAAGGGTGTGTTCCGATGACGTCACGATTGCTCCCCGGGTTCGGCGGGAGCACGCATGTCTCTCAAGCGCCGGGATGCCACTTCAGGCCCGGCGATGGGGTTCTTATGGCACGGATGAGCCGCCCGTAACCCGACCTAGGTTGGATTCTGGAAAACTGATCTGCATCAAACCTTCTGCACCGCCTCCGAGAATAGAAGCGTCAGCAGGACCTTCCCGCCGCCGTCCGTCACTTCGATCGACCCGCTCAAATCGATGCAGCCGGCGCGGACATCGTCGCAGATGATCGCGCGCGCTTCCCTCACCGCCCGCTCCCGCGCGCCTTCGAGATCGGCCAGGTCGCGGCCCTGCACATCCTCGGTGAAGCCGGTGCGATCGCGGAGGTGGAAGTGGAAGCGCGGCAAGGGTCGGCACTCCGGGCATCTACACTCCGGGCATCTAGACGAGGTCGCCGGCGCGCTCCGCGACCGTGCCGTGCCCTTGCTGCGTCCGGATCAGGTGAAGGTAATTGGGATTGAAGCCGGAAAGCTGCCGGAGGCGATCCGGGTCCAGCACCGTCATCTCCCGCCGGTTGACCTCGATGAGGCCGTCCTCGCGCAGCTGCCGCAAGGTGCGGTTGATGTGGACGCTGGTCATGCCCGTCGCGTCCGCAAGCTCGTCCTGCGTGATCGGCCAGGGCATCACGTCGTCGTCGGTCGCCCCGATCGTGCGGTACCGCACCAGCATCTCGTAGATGAGGTGGGCGACGCGTTCGCGGGCATCCCTGCGGCCGATGTCGACGAGCCGCTCGCGAAGCACGGCAAGGTCCGTCATCGTCCCCCACCAGAGCGCCTCCGAAAGCGGCGAGACTTCGCGAAGCAGCGTCCGCATCGTGTCGGCGGGAATGACGGCGCAGGTGGTGGGCGTGATCGCGGCGACGCTGTGGTCCATCCGGTCGAGAACGAACACTTCGGCATCGCACAGGTCGCCGGGGATCAGGAACGCCATGATCTGACGCTCGCCGTCGCGCAGGAGCTTGTAGCGCATCGCGAGGCCCGTCAGGATGACGTGGCATTCGTCGATGGGCTGGTCCTCGACCAATATGTCCTCGTCGGGCGCATAATCCTGCTGCCGCTCGGCCACCAGCGCATCGAGCCGCGCCCGTTGCTCGGGCGTGAAGGCCGTGAACTGCTCCATTTTCATGATCCACGGATTGAACACGCGGGCGTCTCCTGATTGATCCATGTTACAACGGATGACGGCGGAAAAGGAGCCGGGCGGGGCGGGCCGGGCTGGGGCGGGGCGGGGCGGGGCGGGCGGAAGGTCACACCAGGGTCACACTGCCGCGGGCCCGCCGGCACCAGCTGCCCCCATGGTCGGGCTGGGCGACGGGCTCCTTCATCAAAGCGCGCAGCCCTTTCCTGCGGCTTGAAGTTCACGATGTTCACGGTTTCGTGCATGTCCCGCTTGCCCCTCCCGCGGCTGCGGAAGGTTCGGAAGTTTCATCTTCATGCGGTGATAAAACTGGTCGGGCCGACTCGCCTGCGTTCGCCGGCCGGCGCGAATGGTCCCAATGTTCGCACTGCCCATGGAGCGTTCGCGGGCGGCCGGAATTTCCCGGCGGCTGAGGCCGATGGGGCGGCGGGAGAGATCGAGAGGCGAGGTCATGGCTGTTGGAACACAGCAGGAACGGCCCTACATTTCAAGGCGACATCGGCTCTGGGTAGAGCGGTGAAAACGGCGAGAGAGGTGCTGCCCTCGAGTCGGATGCCGTCGGAAGCGGCGGCTCCGGCGCTGGAACCACAGGTGCCGAGCCCTCTACCCCTCCACCACCCTCCCCATCTCGCGATGGGGAGGACATAAGGCCGCAAGCCGCCGCGCGTCCCGCTTCAGCGCCGCCATGCACCCCTCGCCGCCGGTCAGCGACGCGACTTCGTGATCGACGGCGAGATCCAGCTTGGCCGAAAAGGCGCGGAGGTCCGGCGCGGGCGCGCGGACGAGGGCGCGAAGGGCGCGGTTGAACCGGCCGAGCAGGCGATCGTAGAGCGCGTCGTCCTCCGTATGCGCCACCGCCCCAAGCCCCGCCTCCGCCGCCCGGAAGCGCGCGAGGGCGCGGTCCCATTTCGCGACCACGAAGTGACCCTGAAGCTCGCCTTCGGGGGCTGCGCTTGGGGCCGGCCCTTCGACTTCGCGCAGGACAGGCCCTTCGGCTTTGCTCAGGACGGGCGCCGCCAACGCAGCGCCTAGCAGCGCGCGGCGCGACAGTTTAAGGTCGGCAGCAGCCATCCTTCGCCTCCACACGGGCGTTTGCTGGTCAGAGCCGTGCGCAAGGTGGCAGCCTTGCCTCGGCCTGAATAACTGTGCACAACTATTCGGACAACGTCAATAGCCGACCCGCCGAAAAGAGGCCGAGGACGCCCCCGCACCGGCATCGGCCCGGCCATCTCCATGCGCCTCTACCCGGAGCTGGAAGCGGCGCTGATGGCCTGGATCGAGAGACAGCCGGAGCCGAAGCCTTCGAGGTCGGAGGCGTTGCGGCGGCTGGTGGAGAAGGGGCTGAAGGGGGAATGCCGGTAGGAACTACCGCTTACGTCGACGGAATCTCCGGCGGGAGAGCGGCTCCGCTCGCTTGACCGCGTCAGGTACAGCCCGCACTCAGTTGCGAACGATTACTTTGCGATTGCGCAGGCGCTGGCGCTTGCACTAGCGGCAGCGACGGACTGGAAGAATGGGTGTGAACGAAAAGCCTGTCGACCTTGCCACAGCCGCAGCGACGGAGTTCGCTAGGCGGTGTCATGATGAGCTGGGGCTCCCACGCGTCACCCTTTTTGGCAGCTTGGTATACCGCGACGGCGAGCGTTTTTCCGAGGACGTCAGTGACGTTGACCTCGCCGCGGTAATCCCGGCGGTTGCCGCCAACGCCGTGGAGCGCGTGGCTCTTGCGACCAAGCTATTAGAGCTGAAGCGCAACTTGGAGGTGCGCCTCGCTACAGGTTTGTCGCGCACCACGACCGTTCCTGTTTGCAGCCTGCTGCTCATCAGCGAAATCGAAATCAAGGCGGACATCCATAAGGATGGGGCAGAAGGCTTTTTTCAGAACAACGAGTTCCTTGACCTGGTCAGCGGCGAGAAGTCGCATGGGATGCTGGTCGCCGGTGACCAGATAGTTCGGCACCGCTTGATACGCCAGTGCCTGCGTTTTGCGCAAAAAAAGCGGCACGCATATCTTAGCGTGGCGGCGAATGGAAAAGGCTCGCTCCAGCCCTACGAGGGCGACCTGCCGCTGCCGAAGGACTTGCTTCGACACGCCGCCATGGCGGGCGCGCTTCGCAAGACGGGGTCACCTCCCGGCGCAGAATTCGATGTTCAGGAGGGCTTGAGCGAATTGGCTGGCGTGCTGATTGAGCGCGCGAGGAAACACGCGCAGTATGATGAGCTGCGAGTGTGGCTGATGAACAAGATGACCACCCGCAAAGGTAAACTGGAGCCGTCGCAGCAGCTGCTGCTGGCTGAGATGATTGCTGAGCTGGCGCTCGACGCGCTTCGTAAGGCCGAACAGGCTGCTGATCCGCCGCGTGTCGAAAGCACGCCCTTTTTCTACGAACGCGTCGGTGATGCCTTCCCGGGAAAGCGCGACATTTACTGGACGACCGGCCCGGCCGACGTTGAGCTGCGCCTGAGTCGGCTGCTCAGCGGCCAGCTGCGCATCGGACGTTCGACGCCCATTTGGATCTTTCGCGGTGGCATATCCATGCCAATCGCCAAGTTTCGGCAACTCGGCCCCGAGACCTTCCTCTTCGATCACTACGAGGTAAAGGTGTCGCGCTTGGCCCTCTCGGTATCTGACTCCTATTACCGCTGCTTCGTTTACGTCGAAGGCGAACCCCTTGCGCCGATCGGCATCAACCCGCATGCCGCGGAAGCCGCGGAACGGTGGGCAAGCGAAGGCCGCATCTACAATGAAGAATATGGCCTTACTGACGACGGCTTGGTGGTGACGCGCGAGGAATATGATGACGGGGCGGCAGAGCGCGACGGCAGGATCATCGACACGGCCGGTCGGACTGAACTACGCTGCCGATATCTAACTCGAAGTAACTTCATTCTCTGCGCGCAAATGTCGCCGATCAACAACACGCGCTACGATCGCCGCATGGGCGAGCTTCTCGATGGCATGCTTGCTGGCAAGGACCTGTTACGGACCATCGCTGCTGAGGTCGAACAGTTGCCTCGCCGCGACAACGATTAGCCCGGCAGCACCCAACATTAGCAATGAACTGCCTCTTGACGCTGCATTCCTCGCACGCCGGCCGTTTCCCCTCAGATAGTCCTGCGCGAGCAGGGTGGGGTTAGCTGAACAACCGTCTGCCTTCGCAATCAATGTGCATGGCGGCCGATCGTCAGGTACGTGGCCGATGCGATCCTTATCAGCCCGGCTCCGAAAGAAGCTTGCCGCGGTGGTTAGCTCGCTGGCGCGATTCGACTGCGAACCGCCCCTAAGACTCCTCCGAGACATAATTCTCCAGCTCTTCCTCCAGAGCCTTGAGCCTGTGCTGAGCCTCGCGCGCCTTCGCCATCGCCGCCGCTACTTCCGGTTCGAGCTGCGGCACAGGCGTCGTACCGGGATGCGGCAGCTCGTCGGGCACAGGGTAAGTCAAGGGGATCGCCTCAATTACAAGTTCCGGGCGCCGCCGCCAGACCATCCAGAAGCCGATCGCCAGCAGGACGGTGAGTAGCGCGATCACGATCTCCGCGTTTTCTTCCGCGTTGCGCAACCACCTACGTGAGGGAGGCACCGGTGTCGGCTCGCGCTCGCGGGCCATACAACAGGGCGGTCCGTCGATTTCTGGCCCTTGCAGGACCGGCGCGGGCCGCGATGCCGGATCGCTGACACCGGGTCGCACCTCCAGCGGGACGCCGATAGCGTTGACCAGCGGTGCTTCGGTAAGAACGGGCAACTCGACGGCCGCCTCAAGCGCCGGTTCATCCCGCTTTCTGACCTCCGCCGTCAGAAGTACCGGAGCCCTTTCGTCGCGCGGGTCGGGAGAGTGAGTCTCACCTTGGACGAGGTGACAGCAGGGCAGCATCACGTCCGGTAAAGGCCGGCCATCGGCATCAAATTGCAAAGGACGCGCATGCTCGACCGCAACACGTTCCGGCTCACTGACTCCACGCTCGGCGTTTAGCGGAATGCCAATGGCGTTCACGAGCGGGGTCTCTCGCGTCACCGGCGCTTCGGCGCTCGCCTCAAGCGCACGTTCCTCCGGTCGCCTCACCTCGCCCGGCACGAGAAGGTGGGGAGAGTGGCGCGGGTCCGGCCCGTGCGTTTCACCCCCAGCACTTACGCAACAAGCGGGCAGCACTTCGGCTTCGGCAGGGTTAAGGAAAAAGATCGTCGCGGCCATCGACGTCAGAAGAAGGCAGGGTGAGCGCATCGAGACTCTCCTCGCGCCCCCCGACCTCTAAATACGTAGTGACGGCCCCATAACAAAAAAAGATGCTGAAGAAAGAATTCTCACGCACTGGCGCGAGAATGCCCCGTCGTCCTGTCTAAGCCCCCCTCACATAACTCCCCGGCGCATCCTCGATCGCCTTGAGCTTCCCCCGCCCCGGCACCCGCGCCCCCTTCGCGGGCACGCGCTTCTCCCCCTGCGCGCCGATCCAGCGGATCCAGTCCGGCCACCAGCTGCCCTTCGTCTCGGTCGCGCCCGCGACGAACTCGTCCAGGGTCGAGACCTTTTCGTCGTTGGTCCAGTACTGGTATTTCTCGGCTTCGGGCGGATTCACGACGCCGGCGATGTGGCCGCTCCCGGCCAGGACGAAGCGGATGGGGCCGCGGAAGTGGTCGGTGATCTTCCAGACGCTGTGGGCCGGGGCGATGTGGTCCTCGCGGCCGGACTGGACGTAGGTGGGGGTCTCGACCTTTCGGAGGTCTATGGGGACGCCGTCTATGGTGATCCCGCCGGGGCGGATCAGCTTGTTGTCCTTGTAGAAGTCGCGGAGATAGGCGGCGTGCCACTTGGCTGGGAGGTTGGTCGTGTGGCCGTTCCAGTGGAGGAGATCGAAGGGGGGATAATCCTCGCCGAGCAGGTAATTGTTGGTGACGTAGTTCCAGATGAGATCGCGGCCGCGCAGCATGTTGAACGTCGTCGCCATGTAGCGGCCGTCCATATAGCCCTTCTCGGCCGACATCTGCTCGATCATCTGCAGCATCTCGTCCGAGACGAACATGTTGAGGTCCCCGGCTTCCGAGAAATCGACCTGGGCGGTGAAGAAGGTGGCGGAGGCGACCTTGTCCGCCTCGCCGCGGGCCGCGAGGAGGGCGAGGGTGCAGGCCAAGGTGGTGCCGGCGACGCAATAGCCGATGACGTGGGCGGACTTGACGCCGAGGAGGTCGCGGACGGTGTCGATGGCGTCGATCTGGCCGCGAAGGACGTAATCGTCGAGGGTGGTGTCCTTGAGCGTCTCGTCGGCGCTCTTCCAGGAGACGACGAAGACGGTCATGCCCTGCTCGACGGCCCAGCGGATGAAGCTCTTCTTCGGGTTCAGATCGAGGATGTAGAAGCGGTTGATCCAGGGCGGGAAGATGATCAGCGGGGTTTCGTGCACCGTGTCGGTCGTCGGCGTGTACTGGATGAGTTCGTAGAGGGGGGTGCGTTTCACGACCTTGCCGGGGGTGATCGCGATGTTGCGGCCGACTTCGAAGGCTTCGGGATCGGTGTGGGTGAGCTGGCCCTTGCCGAGATCGCGCAGCATGTTCTCGAGGCCCTTCAAGAGGCTTTCGCCCCTGGTCTCGAGGGCGCGGTTCAGGACCTGGGGGTTGGTCGCGGCGAAGTTGGACGGGGCCATGGCGTCGACGAAGGCGCGGGTGGTGAAGCGCAGTTTCTCGCGCTGCTTGTCGTCCACGCCTTCGAGCGCGTCGACGGAGCCGAGGAGGCGGTCGGAGATGAGCAGGTAGCTTTGGCGGATCATGTCGAAGACGGGGTTTTCGCGCCATTGCGGGGCGTTGAAGCGCTTGTCCTTGTCGGCTTTCAGCTCCTCCGCGGTGGGCTCGCTGCGCTGGCCGAGGGCGCGCTGCCAGATGGCGAGGCCTTCGGTCCACATCGAGACCTGGGCTTCGGCGATCTTCGCCGGGTCCGGGAAGAGGCCTGCCCAGGGGAGCGGGGCGTCGAATTTGGGCGGCTGGGCGGAAGCGAGGGCGCTCGCGCCTTCGCCGGCTTGGGCGGCGAGATGCTCCATCATCATCTGCTGCGCGCGGCCCATGACGTGGGTCCAGTGCTGCATTTCCTCCAGGGTGGGGAGGGGCGGCATGGCGGGGGCGGCGCCGGGCGGGGAAGACGTGTCGGTGCGGTCGGCCATCGGGCGATCCTCTCACAAAGTCGCAGGCTCCTTACCGAACCGGCGCGGTGGCCGAAAGTGCCGCCCGATGTGGCATTTGCCACAGTCAGGACCGCCGGCGCGGCTTAACCTGCATCACGAATCGCGCTTTGGGGGGCGGCGGCGGGGCCGGGAGGCTCCGCCGCATGCCCCGCTCGACTTTCAGCCCCGCCTCTCCTAACGCTCGCCGCGAATTCAACAGGGGAATTGCGAAAAAAATGGTCCAGGCAAGCCATGTGCTCGATCGCGTGCTGGTGCTCGAAATGGTGCGGGTCACCGAAGCGGCGGCGGTTGCGGCGTCCAAGCTGATCGGCCGCGGCGACGAGCATGCCGCCGACCAGGCCGCGGTGCACGGCATGCGCGATGCGCTGAACCAGCTTCCCTTCGACGGCACGGTGGTGATCGGCGAAGGCGAGCGGGACGAAGCGCCGATGCTGTTCATCGGCGAAAAGGTCGGCACGGCGCAGGGCACGGGGCCCAAGATCGACATTGCGCTCGATCCGCTTGAGGGCACGACCATCACCGCCAAGGCGGGGCCGAACGCGCTCGCCGTGCTCGCCATCGCCGAGGAAGGCGGGCTGCTCAACGCGCCGGACGTGTATATGGAGAAATTGGCGGTCGGGCCGGGGCTTCCGGAGGGCGTGATCGACCTGCGCCGGAGCGCGACGGAGAACGTCCGCGCCGTCGCCGAGGCGAAGGGCGTCGATCCGTCCGACATCATCGTCTGCGTGCTGGACCGGCCGCGCCACGCTGCGCTGATCGCGGAGCTTCGGGCTTTGGGCTGCGGCATCCAGCTCATTCCGGACGGCGACGTCGCGGGCGTGATCGCGGTCACCGATCCGGACACGACCATCGACATCTACATGGGTTCGGGCGGGGCGCCGGAAGGCGTACTGGCGGCGGCGGCGCTTCGCTGCGTCGGCGGCCAGTTCCAGGGCAAGCTCCTGTTCCGCAACGACGACGAGCGCGGCCGCGCGGCGCGCTGGGGCGTCGAGGATCTCGACCGCATCTACGGCCTCGAAGACCTGGCGCAAGGCGACGTGATCTTCGCGGCGACGGGCGTCACCGACGGGACCCTGCTCCAGGGCGTGAAGCGCCGGGGCAACGTGCTGTCCACCGAGAGCGTCGTGATGCGCGCCTCGACGGGGACGGTGCGCTGGGTGCGCGGCGAGCACCGGCAGGAGCCGGGCGCGCGCGGCACCGATTGAGCAGGGTCGACTGAGCGGGGGCGAATAAGCCGGGGATAAGATGGCGGGCGGCCTTGCGGGGCCGCGCCGGGATCGGCCACAAGCCCCTCTTATGACAGCGGGAATCGACATGGGCCTCGACGCCGGCGGCAATCCGGCCGCCGTCGATCTCGAGGAGCTGCTCGCCACCCGCCTGCTCGTCCAGGGCAATAGCGGCTCCGGAAAGTCGCATCTCCTGCGCCGCCTGCTCGAAGGCAGCGCCGGCTACGTGCAGCAGATCGTGATCGACCCGGAAGGCGATTTCGTGTCGCTCGCCGACGCCTTCGGCCACGTCGCGATCGAAGCTTCGGAATACAGCCTCGCCGAGATCGCCAAGATCGGCGCGCGCATCCGCGCCCACCGGGCGTCGGTGGTGCTGAACCTCGAAGGGCTGGAGATGGAGGGGCAGATGCGCTGCGTCGCCGCCTTCCTTTCGGCCTTGTTCGATGCGCCGCGCGAGCATTGGTATCCGGCTTTGGTGGTGGTCGACGAAGCGCAGGTCTTCGCCCCCGCCGCGGCCGGCGAAGTCGCGGACGATGCGCGGCGCGCGTCGCTAGGCGCCATGACCAACCTCATGTGCCGGGGGAGGAAGCGCGGGCTTGCCGGCGTGATCGCGACGCAGCGCCTCGCCAAGCTCGCCAAGAACGTCGCTGCGGAAGCGTCCAACTTCCTGATGGGCCGCACCTTTCTCGACATCGACATGGCCCGCGCCGCCGACCTCCTCGGCATGGAGCGGCGGCAGGCCGAAGCGATCCGCGACCTGGCGCGCGGCGAATTCCTGGCGCTCGGCCCGGCAATCTCGCGCCGGCCGGTCTCGATCCGGATCGGCGCGGTGCGCACCGAAGCGCGAAGCTCCAGCCCGAAGCTCGTGCCGCTGCCTGAGGCGCGGGCCGAGGGGATGCAGGAGCTGCTCTTCACCGCCGGCGCGGACGAGTTCGTACCGCCGCCGCCCGCGCCGCCGCCGCCTCCGGCCGCCGAAGAGCTGATGCGCGCCATTTCGGGACCTGCGCCGGTGCCCGTGCCGGACGCGCCCGAGCTGCCAGCCGAAGAGCGCGAGGACGCCATCGCGCGGGTGCTGTCCGAGATGACCGGGGAAGCGGCGGGGCAGCCGCAATCGGCGCTGTTCCAGGACTTTCTGCTGCGCTGCCGGATGCGCGGCGTCGCGTCGCCGGGCGTGGACCTTCCAACCTTCTCCCGGCGCCTCGCTTTCGCCCAGGCGGGGATCGAGGACGCGCCGGAATGGCAGGAGGCGATCGCCCTCGCCGCTTCGCTGCCCGAGGAGATGCTGGCGCCCTTTCTCGCCGTCGCGCGCTCGGCGAAGCTCGGCATCGAAAGCCCGGACGATGCCGAACTCGCCCGCCTGTACGGCACCAGCTCGACCGGCCGTGCGCGGCGGATGCTCGGCTTCATCGAGGAAAAGGGCCTGATCGTCTGCCGCACAGACTTGGGGGGCAAGCGGACCATCGCCTTTCCCCATCTCGGCTGGACGACGGCGCCGTCGGTTCCCGACCCGGCCCGCCCGTCGCGCCTCGCCCGCATCGACCAGCGCCCGCCTCGGGAGAGGCGCTCGGCGTAAAACTCCGCCGTCATTGCGAGCGCAAGCGAAGCAATCCAGCGGGCGGCGGTGCGGGTCTCCACGGCCCGCTGGATTGCTTCGTCGCTTCGCTCCTCGCAATGACGGGAAGTGTTAGACGAGGCCGCTGAGAACCGGGGCGAGGTCGCCCTTGCCGGCGACCGTCACGCCCGAGAGACCGAGCCATTCCGCCATAAGCTTGAGCTCGGCCGCAAGCCGCTCAGGCGCGCCGGCGGGGGCGCCGGGCTCCAGGAAGGCGGCCTGGACCCGGAGCCGCCCGGCGGCGCGATCCGCCTTCAGGTCGACGCGCGCGGCGATCGTCTCTCCGCAGAGGAAGGGCAGAACGTAATAGCCTTGCACGCGCTTGTCGGCCGGCGTGTAGATTTCGATGCGGTAGCGTAAGCCGAACAGGCGTTCGGTGCGGGAGCGCTCCCAGATCAGCGGATCGAACGGCACGAGCAGGGCCGCCGGATCGAGCCTGCGCTTCGGGAGGGCGGCGTCCCTGTGCAGGTAGGCCGGCTGGCGCCATCCTTGGACGCGCACCTCGCTCAGCACGCCTTGCTCGACCAGCTCCGCGATGCGCGGCGTCGCTTCGGGCTTGAGGCGGAAATAGTCGCGAAGGTCCGCCGCCGTTGCGACGCCCATCGCCCGCGCCGAGATGTCGAGAAGCCGCCGCTGCGCCTCGTCCTTCGGCGGTGTCGGCGCGGCGAGCACGTCCGCGGGGATCACCCGCCCCGGCAGGTCGTAGACCCGCTCGAAGCTCGTCCGCCGAGTCGACGCGGTGACGTGGCCGGCCCAGAACAGCCATTCGAGCGCGGTTTTCGGGTCGCTCCACGCCCACCAGCCCTTGCCGGCCTTGTCCTCGCGCAGGTCCGACGCCGCGACCGCTCCCTCCGACCGGATCCGCTCCAGCAAAGCCATCGCCTCGCCGCGCCGCTCGCCGGCGAACGCGCGCATGCGCTGCCACATGCCCTTGCCCCGGTCGGCCCGCTCCATCCGCCAGCGCAGCAAGGGCTGCATCTCCATCGGCAGCAGCGAGGCCTCATGCGCCCAATATTCGAAGAGGCGCTTCTTCGGCCCCCATGCGGCCGCATCGAGCAAGCCGCGATCGTAGGCGCCGAGCCGCGAAAAGAGCGGCAGATAATGCGCCCGCGCCAGCACGTTGACGCTGTCGATCTGGTGGAGGCCCAGCCGGGCGGTGACGCCCAGCATCCGCCCCGCGCTCACCGCCGCAGGCCGCGCCTTGGCGAAGCCCTGTGCGGCGAGCGCGATCCGCCGCGCCTCCTTGAGCGAGATCGTCTCTCCCATGATTATCCACTGGCATCTCGCGGGTTTGGAAACAAACCGGATTCCTCCGCGACTCGCGATGCCCTAGGGAGGGGCCATGCTCATGACTCCCAACTTCGTGTGCGGCGTTTCGCATTCGATCCTCGGCCAGCCCTGGCGCTGGCGGGGCGCTGCGGCGGACACGGGGGGAAGCTTCGTTCCGGACGACCTCACCGACCAATTGCTCCTCGCCCGCGGCGTCGCGCGGGACCAGCTCGAGCGGCACCGCGCGCCGACGATCCGCGGCTTCATGCCGGACCCGTCCATCTTCCGCGACATGGACGCGGCGGCCGAGCGGCTCGCCGACGCGGTGGAAGCGCGCGAGCCGGTCACCGTGTTCGGCGACTATGACGTGGACGGCGCCACCTCCGCGGCGCTTCTGATCCGCCTGCTTCGCGAGCTCGGCTGCGATCCCAGGGCCTATATTCCGGACCGGCTGATGGAAGGCTACGGGCCTTCGGGGGAAGCCCTGGTGCGGATCGCCGCCGAAGGCGCGACCTTGATCGTCACCGTGGATTGCGGCGCCCAGGCGTTCGAAGCGCTCGAAATGGCGCGCGCGGCGAAGGTCGACGTGGTCGTGGTCGACCATCACAAATGTTCGAGCGCCCTTCCCTTCGCCCGCGCGCTGGTCAATCCCAACCGGCTCGACGAAGCGGCCGATGCGGCGGCGCACGGCAATCTCGCCGCGGTCGGCGTCTGCTTCCTGCTCGCCGCCGCGACCGTGCGCACCCTGCGCGCACGCGGCTTCTTTGCGGGCGGACGGACCGAGCCGAAGCTCGTCGACCTGCTCGATCTCGTCGCCCTCGGCACCGTCGCCGACGTCGCCTCGCTGCACGGCCTGAACCGCGCCTTCGTCACGCAGGGGCTGAAGGTCATGGCGCAGCGCCGCAACGTCGGCCTCGCGGCTTTGATGGACGCGGCGCGGCTCACCAAGGCGCCGGCCTGCCACGAGCTCGGCTTCGCGCTCGGGCCTCGGATCAACGCCGGCGGCCGCGTCGGCAAGTCGGACCTCGGGGTGCGCCTGCTCACCACCGAGGATCCCGAAGTGGCGCGCGAGATCGCCGCCGAGCTCGACCGCTTGAACGAAGAGCGCCGCGCCATCGAAGCCGCCGTATGCGAAGCCGCCGAGGCGATGTGCGGCAGCCAGGGCAACCGCGCCGTCGCGGTGGTCGCGTCCGAAGGCTGGCACCCCGGCGTGATCGGCATCGTCGCCGGCCGCCTCAAGGAAAAGACCGGCCGCCCCGCCATCGTCATCGCCCTCGGCGCGGACGGGCTCGGCAAGGGCTCGGGCCGCTCCGTCGCCGGCGTCGATCTCGGCGCGGCGGTGATGGCCGCGAAGGATTCAGGCCTGCTCATCGCCGGCGGCGGCCACGCCATGGCGGCGGGGCTCACCGTCGAGGCCGGCAAGGTGGACGCGCTCGCCGACTTCCTCGACGAGCGCCTCGCCTCGGGCGTGGCGGCGAGCCGCGACGGCCGTGCCTTGCTCCTCGACGCGGTGCTGGCGCCCGGCGGCGTCTGCCCGGATCTCTGCGACGCGCTGGAAGGCGGCGGCCCCTACGGCGCCGGCTGGCCCGCACCCCGCGTCGCCGCCGGGCCGGTCCGGATCGTCAAGGCGGACGTGGTCGGCTCGGGCCATCTCCGCCTCATCGTCGCGGGCGACGACGGGCGGCGGATCAAGGCGATCGGCTTCCGCATGGCGGACGGCGCGCTCGGCCAGGCGATGCTCGCCTGCCCCCCGCACCGCCGCCTCTGGATCGCCGGCCGCATCAAGCGCGACGATTGGGGCGACCGCCCGGCCGCGGAGCTGCACCTGGAGGATGCCGCCTTCGCGGATTAGCGCTCGCCAGGCTTCGTTCCCACCACCGCTAGCCCTGAGCCTGTCGAAGGGCGGGTCGCGCGCTTCAGCCGTTGCCGGTGCGCTGCAAACCGGGCTTCGACAGGCTCAGCCCTGGCGGGTGAGGACGCGACGGGCAGTCGACGGTTCCCACCGCCGCTAGCCCTGAGCCTGTCGAAGGGCGGTTCACATGCTCCGACGCAACCGCTGCGCTGCAAACCGGGCTTCGACAGGCTCAGCCCTGGCGGGTGAGCACGCGACGGGCAGTCGGGCGTTTCCACCACCGCTAGCCCTGAGCCTGTCGAAGGGCGGCTCACATGCTCCGACGCCACCGCTGCGCTGCAAACCGGGCTTCGACAGGCTCAGCCTTGGCGGGTGAGCACCCGACGGGCAGTCGGCCTTTCCCACCGCCGCTAGCCCTGAGCCTGTCGAAGGGCGGTTCACACGCTTCAGCTGTTGCCGGTGCGCTGCAAAGCGGGCTTCGACAGGCTCAGCCCTAGCGCGTGTGGGACGTTCCGGAGGTCAGTCGCCGACGCTGAGCCCCGCCGCTTGCATGGCGGTGTCCACCGTGCCCCGCGTCACCGCATGGTAGGTCGGCCGCGCGCGGGCGTAGATGCGCTGGGCGATGGGCTTGCCCCAGGTGCCTTCGGCAAGCAGCGCATCGAACAAGGGCGAGACGAACTTGCGGCGGCCCATGCTCGTCAGGAAGCGCTCGGCCGCGGGGACGGCAGGATCGTAGCGGTTCGCGATGGCGAGCTTCAGCCAGGCGAAGAGCACTTCCGAATTGCCGCTGTCCGACAGGCGGAAGGCGCGGTCAAGGGCGTCGAGGCGCGGACGGCTGAGCGTGCGCGGCAGGCTGTTCAGGAAGCGGATGCGCTCGGCCGTCGACCAGCCGGCGAAGGGCACCGCGGCCGCGTCGCCGCCGCCGCCGAAGGCGCGCACGGCCCCGTCCACCGCCGCAAAGGCCGCCGGGTCCGGCCGCGCCGAATTGGCGGGGAGGCCGGGGCGGTAGACCCATTGATCGAGCATCAGCCGCCGCTCCAGCGCCGTGTCGCCGCGGAAAAGGTTGCGGCGCACGTCCGACAGGAACATCTCGGCCGTCGCCGGCTGAAAGGCGTGCCGGTCGAACCAGCTTCTGAGATAGGCGTCCCAGCGCTGCCGGCCGACGGCGGCCTCGATCGTGCGCAGCATCGCCGCGCCCTTTTCGTAAGCGATCGAGTTCATGCCGGCGTCGGGATCCTGGCCGGTGAGATCGAGGTGCAGCGCCGTCGCCGGCGAGGCCGCGCCGACCGAGACCATTTCGCGCTGCAGGTCGTCCCAGCCGTTCGCCACTTCCTGCCGAGCCCGCTCCGGCCCGTAAACGGCTTCCATGATCCGGCTTTCGAAATAGGTGGTGAAGCCTTCGTTGAGCCAGAAATCGGACCAGGCGGCATTGGTGACGAGATTGCCCGACCAGGAGTGGGCGAGCTCGTGCGCGACGGTGTTCACGAGGCTCCGGTCGCCGGCGATGAGCGTCGGCGTCAGGAAGGTGAGCATCGGATTTTCCATGCCGCCGAACGGAAAGGCGGGCGGCAGGACGAGCATGTCGTAGCGGCCCCAGCGATAAGGGCCGTAAAGCGCCTCCGCCGCCTCCACCATGCGCTCGGTGTCGGCGAGCTCGTTCGCGGCGCGGTCGAGCATGCCGGGCTCGGTCCAGACGCCGGTGCGGGGCCCGAGCGAACGAAAGGCGAGATCGCCCGCCGCGATGGCGATGAGATAGGGCGCGACCGGCCGGGTCATCCGGAAGCGGTAGGCGCGCCCGTTCGCGACCCGCTCGCCGTCCGGATCGAGATTCTCGGCGCTCATCACCACCTTCAGCGGCTCCGGCGCGACGATGCGCGCTTCCCAGGTCTGGCGGATGCCGGGGCTGTCCTGGGTCGGGATCCAGGTGCGGTTGAGGGTCGCCTGGCCCTGGCTGAAGAGATAGGGGTGACGGCCGCCGACCGTCTGCTCCGGGGCGAGCCACTGGATCGCCGCGGCATCGGCCGCCGCACGATAGGCGATGCGGATGCGCCGTGCATCGCCCATGCGGACGCTGAGCGGCCGGCCCATGATCTCGTTGCCGGTGCCGTAGCTCCATGGCAGGGGCCGCCCGCTCGCCGCGTCGGTGACGGCGGAGATTTCGAGGCCCTTGGTGTCGAGCAGGATTTCGGGGGCGCCGGGCCGGGCCTGGAGGTCCAGCGTCGCCGTGCCGCCGACGCGCTTGGCCGCGAAATCAAGCGCGAGGTCCAGCGCGACATGAGTGACGCGGGCGATTTCGGGACGCGCGAAGCTGTGGATGTCGCGCGCTTCCGCGCTGGTCAGCACCGGCGCGACCGGAGTCTGGGCGGTGCGCTCGCCGCGCTCGCCGGCTGCGGTCGTGCAGGCGGCGAGGGCGAAGGAGGCGGCGGCCGTGGCGGCGGCGGCGATCAGCAGGTGACGCAAGGCAAGGGCTCCCTAACAGGCTGGGGCGCGGTAGCGCCGCGCGGCGCCGCTGGCCAGAGCGCCGCCACCGCCGCTTCGGCGGCGAGGCCGATGGCGAGGCCGGCGGCGACATCCGTCGGATAATGGGCGCAGCGCGGGATCTGCACCAAAGCGAGCGCAGCGCCCGCCGCCGCGGCCTTGCCGCCATGTTCGGGAAACTCGCGGGAAAGGGCGCGCATCGCCGCCGACGCGCCGGCGGAATGGCCGGACGGGAAGCTCGTATCCTCCTTTTGGGTGCTGCGCCCGGGAGTCGGCAGATGGTCGTCCGCGCGCGTGCCATTGGAGCGCGGCCGCCGCCGGTCGATGCGCTTCTTGACGAAATTCTTGGCAAAGGTGGCCGCCTCGTGCGCGACGAGCATCCTCAATCCGGCGCGCACCAGCCGCGGCCCGTAATCCGAGCGCCGCCCGGCGGCGAGGCCCGCCGCGATCATCGCCGCCGATATTGTACGCAGCTGCGGCTGGTCGCCAAGGTCCGCCAGCCGATCGAGCAGGGCCGAGCCCCGCAGCGGCTCCATCGCCGCGACGGCGGACTTCTCGGCGCGGGCAGCGGCCTTGACCGCCTTCGCGGCCTTTTTGCTTTTCTTCGTCATGGTTCAAACAACAGGCGAGCGCCGCTTCGGGTCCCGAAAGGAAACGGATGCGCAACATTGTTGGCAGCGGGCGAAAAGCCGCATAAGCTCCCCCCGCCGGTCTCGCCCATTCGCGCCGGCTCATCCGGGGGGAGATGACCATGGCGACGCAAGAAGACGACGGCCGCATTCGCAGGCGCTACGGATCGATCCTCTCCCGCCGCCCGCTTCCCATCACGCACGTTCGCGGCGCCGGCGAGGAACAGCCGGGCCTGTTCGCCCGGTTCGCCCACCTTTGGCGCTACGGCTCCTACCATCCCGACGAGGACCTGCTCGGCGTCATCGACGCCGCGGTGGACTCGCTCACCGCCCAGATCAAGGCGGCGGAAGGCATATTGACCGGCGCGCGCCTGGAAAGGCTCCACGCCGTCCGCCAGGAGCTCAACGTCGAGCTTCAGGACGAAGTGCCCGAACTCGCCGTGCTGCTCGGCATCGAAGCCAAGATCAACGCCCTTTACCCGCCCGCCGTCCAGCGCCGCCGCGCCTGGATCATCGAGGAGCGCTTCCGCCGCGTCGCCTCCGGCCATGCCGCCGATTACTGGGCGGCGGACCGCAGCGAGAACCGGCTCGCCGAACAATTTGCCGCCCAACTCGACGGTGCGGAGGACGCGATCGCTGCCGCCGAAGCCGCGGCAACCGCCGCCGGCACCGCCGCCGACGCGGCCGCGGCCGAGCTTCAGGCCGCCCAGGCCGCGTTTCAGGCGGCGCTCGGCGGCGAGAGCGAAGAGGCCGCGACGCCCGAACTCGACCAGCTCCAGGCGCTGTCCGCCAGCGACCCGAACGGGGAAGCGACGCAGGCGCTGCAGGCCAAGCGCGGTCCGCTCCTCGATGCGCGCACCCGCCTGCGGGCCGCCGAGGCGGCCGGCCCCGCCGCCGAGGCCGCCAAAACCGGCGCGGCCTGGACGCTTGAACATGCGCGGCTGCAGCGCGCCGTCGTCGAGGCGCGCTTCGAAGTGGAGCGGATCCAGGCGCGGCTCCGCGGATCGAACCGCGCGGTGGGCGATCTGCCCGGGGGAACGGCAGGCGCATCCGGCGGCGCGGCGGAGACGAACGACGGTTTGTCCGCCGCCGAAGCGCGGGTCGTCGCGGCCTCCGACGCGCTCAAGGCCCATGAGGCGAGCCGTCCCGAAGGGGTGCCGGCGCCCGCCGCCGAGGCCGACGCCGCGGCCGGAGCCGGGAGCGCCGGACCCGCCCTGCCCTTCGACTCCGACGCGCAGAGCCTGCTCGGCTACATCCATAGCGCCTATCTGATGGGCATTGCGCGCGAACGCGCCGTTCGCGACCTGATGCGCTGGCTGATGATGCGCTTCTGGACCGCGAACCTCATCTTCCTCCTGTCGCTGTTCGCCGCCTGGGGGCTGGTCAAGCTCATGACCGAGGACGGCTACCGCTATCACGCGCTGATCGCGGGCCTGTTCGTGATCGCCGTGATCGGCCGGATCGGCGCAACGATGAGCGTCGTCCAGCGCCTCCAGAAAGCCGTTTCCACCAACGTCCTCGCCAACGACCCCATACAGGAGCTGACGCGCCTCAGGACGGGCAAGAACGGAATCAACGTCGCCCTGTTCAGCGGCGGCATCTTCGCGCTCCTCATGTACGTCCTGTTCGCCAGCGGCATTCCCGCGATCCTTGGCCTGGACGACGGCGCCGCGCCCGCCATTTCGACGATCCAGCGGCAGGAGCAGATGCAGCTGGAGCAAAGGCTCAGAAGCGAGAACATCGCCGCCCGCGCCCGCGAGGCCGCCGCGCAGGCGGATCGAGTCCGCGCGCTGGAGCAGCGGGCCGCCTCCGCCGCGGTGGGCACGGGCACCGGCGGCGGGCAGCCAGCCGTCGATCCGGCGCAAAGCGCGGCTTTGCGCGTCGAACTGGAGCAGGAGCGCGCCCGGCTCGACGAGCTTCGCCGCACGGCCGTGGAGTTCGCCGCCGCAGATCCAGGAGCCGGCGCGGCGTCGCCGCCGAGCGGAAACACGGAGCCGGTCACCGACGGCGCGCTGGAGCCGACCGAAAACGGCACCGCCGACGCCAACAGCTCGGCCGAAGTCGAGGCCGGATCGGACAACGCGGTCGCGCCGCTGCTCCGGTCCCAGGCGCCGGGAAGCGAACCGGCCGCCGCTCCGGACGTCAACGGAGCGGAAACGGCGCCGGCCTCCCAGGACAACCAGGCGGCCGAGGCGACGAATGCCGCCGCCGGCAATGCCGCCGAGGGCAATGCCGCCGGGGCGGCGGGCGGCTCCACCGCCGGTCCCAAGCCGGCCGGCGGCGCCGCGCCGGGCGGCGCGGTGCCGGAACAGTGCATGGCGAAGGACAGCTGCGATCCGTTCGTGCTGCTCGCCGACGCGCTCGGGCTCGCCGACCGGGAGGACTTCTTCAAGCTCCTCATCTGGGCCTTTCTCGCCGGTTTCGCCGAGCGGCTCGTGCCGGACGCGCTGGACGCGATCGCCCGGCGCGGCCGCCGGCGCCAGCGCACCGGCGGGGAGGGCGAGGAGACCGCCTGACGTCCCGGGCGCGGGCGCCGCGCCCTTGCGGCCCGCCGTCCCGAGCGCCACATCGGCGCTCAGGAGACGGTCCATGAACATCGGCAGGCGCGCATTTCTCGGCTTGGGCGGGCTCGGCCTCGCGGCGGGCGGGGCCTTTCTCTTCACGCGCGGGGAAGCGGCGGCCGTTCCCACCGGCAATGCGCCCGTCCGGCTCAGCGACGCCGAATGGCGCCGCCGCCTGTCGCCCGAAGCTTACCGCGTCCTGCGCCGCGCGGGCACCGAGCGGTCCGGATCGAGCCCGCTCGACCGCGAGCATCGCCGCGGCACCTTTCATTGCGCCGGGTGCAACCAGCCCTTGTTCGCTTCGGCCGACAAGTTCGACAGCGGCACCGGCTGGCCGAGCTTCACCCGGCCCTTGCCCAATGCGGTGGGCACACGCGAGGACAATACGCTCTTCACCGCCCGGGTCGAAGTCCATTGCCGCCGCTGCGCCGGCCATCTCGGCCACGTCTTCGACGACGGCCCGCGCCCGACCGGCAAGCGCTACTGCATGAACGGCGTCGCCATGCGGTTCGTGCCGGCCTGAGGGGAGTGGACTCAGGCCTGGGACCCGCCCTTCGACGAGCTCAGGGCTGGCGGTGGTGCGCTCGACTTTGCTGAAAACCGCTGGGGCCGAGACCGGCGACCCGCCCTTCGACAGGCTCAGAGCTGGCGGTGGTGCGCTCGACTTTGCTGAAAATTGCTGGGGCCGAGACCGGCGACCCGCCCTTCGACAGGCTCAGGGCTGGCGGTGGTGCGCTCGACTTTGCTGAAAATTGCTGGAGCCGAGACCGGCGACCCGCCCTTCGACAGGCTCAGAGCTGGCGGTGGTGCGCTCGACTTTGCTGAAAATCGCCAGGGCCGAGACCGGCAACCCGCCCTTCGACAGGCTCAGGGCTGGCGATGGTGGGATGGCAATGTTGAACCGTTGGACCTCGAGGACTCCCGCCCGCTAGGGCTGAGCCTGTCGAAGCCCGGTTTGCAGCGCTCAGGCGGCGACCGGAAACCGCAGCAGCCGATCCGCGAGCGGGATCAGGGCTTCGGCCCGTCCGCCGACGGCGCGGACGATCTCCGGATGACCGGCATCGAGCCCGCCGGTGAGCGCGCCGAAGGCGGGGAGGATCAGCTTACGTTCGGTCGCGACGAAGCAGCGCCGCGAAATGTTGCGGCCGCGATGCTGCACCCGCAGCTTCGGGTGGAAGTGGCCGGAAAGCTCGGGCCTCGCCTCGGCGGGATCGGCTTCGTGGCGCAGCAGCAGGCCGTCGACGAGCGCCTCCTCGACGATGTCGCCGCCGCAATGGTCGGCGATGCCGGGATCGTGATTGCCGGTGATCCATGTCCAGCGCACCGCGCCGGTCAGCGCCCCCAACATGTCGCGCGCCCGCGCCGGCAGCCGGTCGCAGCCCTTGGTGTCATGAAACGAGTCGCCCAGGCACCAGATTTCTTCCGCGGCCGTGCTGGCGGCGAGGGCGGACAGGTCGGCCAGCGTCGCGATCGAATCGTAGGGCGGCAGCATCTGGCCGAAGCGGGCGAACCAGCTCGCTTTCTCGAGATGCAGGTCGGCGACGAGCAACGCCTTGCGCGCCGGCCAGAACAGGGCGCCCTGCGGCAGCGCGACCAGCTCGTGGCCTGAGAACGTAAAGCGAACCATCGGGCCGCTATAAAGCGGCGGCGGCGCCGTTCAAGCGATCAAAGGATGGAGGGCTGCACGCCCGGCATTTCGACGCTGGCAAAGGTGCGGTCGGCGAGGTCGCGCCCGGTTTCCGGGTGAGTCGCGAAGAACAGGAAGGCCCCGAGGACGAAGCCCTCGACCACCAACGCCATCGGATTTCCGAGTTTCTTCAACAACTTCATAACGAATGTCCTGGCTAGCCCAATTGCGGCGCAGTTGACTCAAGCGCCGCCCGTCCCGCCAGTTGGGCCTCCAAAGGTAAACGGGAGCTGAATCAGCCGTCGCCTTCTTTGTTTGCGTGCGGCAGCCAGCGTTCCAGCGCCCTCACCATCACCAGCAACACCAAGGCGAAGCCCGCGCCGACGGCGACCACCGCATATTGGCCGCAGCCGCAGGCAATGCCGATCGCCGCCGCGATCCAGATGTTCGCCGCCGTGGTCATGTTCACCACCGAGCCGCGCCGGACGAAGATCATCCCCGCCGCGATGAAGCCGATCGCCTGGCTCAGGCCCTGGATCGAGCGCAGCGGATCGGGCGCGAAATCCTCCTGGCCGAGCTGGTCGTAGAGAATGAGGGAGGAGACCATGATCATGGCCGAGCTCAGCGACACCAGCGCATGGGTGCGGATGCCGGCGTCGTGGCCCCTCAGCTCCCGGTCGAGGCCGAGCAACAGGCCGAGAAGGGCGGCGAGGCCGAGCCGGAGGAGAAGCTCCGTCCAGCTCTGGAGGGCAAGCGGATCGACGTCGAACAT
>DASVQT010000054.1:0-70138 GCA_036388975.1 Allosphingosinicella sp.
AGAGCGTTTTCAGCTCCGACCGCTCCGGCATCGGAACCCGCAACTTGGTAGAGCGGCGTTCCCGCATTCTCACGCACGTAAACGATGGCTCGGTACGGCAGCTCGTTCAGAAAATGCTGATATGCTTCCACTGTGTCGGGAGCGTAAGACTTGACTGCCTGGGGGACCATGAGTCGTGTCTAAGCTCAGATTGTTTTCAAAAGAGTTGAAAATACGTCGGCACTAGCGTTGCCGCGCCGGCGCTCCTCCCACTGTCACGCTCCCGATCCGCCGCGTCCTCTCGCCGTCGTCCGGAAGGATCTCCAAGTCGACGATTTCCTCGCGTTCGGTGGGCCGGCCCCAGTCGCGGATGATTCGGGCGGTGACTCGCTGGGCGCCGTTGGGGCTGAGGCGGTCCGCGGCGAAGACGTTGGCCTGGACTTCGTAGCTCCCCTGCGGCGCCACGCGCAGGAGATATTCCTCCGGGCCGAAGCCCGCCGTCATGTCGTTGGACAGGCGCCCGCCGATCCGGGTGCGCGGATTGTGGTAGATGGCCCGCTCGCCGGTCGGCTCGTTGACCCAGAGATCAACGTCCGTCGCTTCCGTGAACCATTCGATCACCACGCGCAGGTCGACGTCGAGGAGGGCGATCAGGCGCCGGTCGAGCGTGACCTCGTCGGCGCTGCCGCCCGCGGCGCGGAAGCGCGGAATGAGGCGGTTGGCTTCCATGAGCGAGATCATCTCGATCCCTTCATAGTCGCCGCGCCAAGGCGTCATCACCACTTCGGTGAGCAGGGCGATGGCGCGGGCGAGGTCGGCGCGCGCCTGCTCCCGCGGGGCCGTTTCGGCCCGCTTGGCGAGGGCGAGGGCGAGGCTGCGCCGCGGCTGCGGGCGGTCGCCTTCGGCCGCGACCAGCCGCTCGTAGATGGCGATGGCGCGGTCGACCTCGCCGTAGCGCATCAGCCGCTCGGCGACGATCGACAGCGTCTGGCTGTTGCGGGTCGGAAGCTCCAGCGCCGACAGGAGCAGGCGAACCGCTTCGTCGCGGCGCCCTTTGCGCCATGACCAGTCGGCGACGTCCAGCCAGAAAGCGGGCAGGCTGCCATGTTCGGCCTGCTGCGCGGCGAAGATGCGGTCGCGCTCGGTCGGGCTCGCGCCGTCCAGGGCAGCGAGATAGGGCCGTGTCGGCGTCCACGGCTCGATCGCGATCCCGCCGCGTCCTGCCGCCGCCGGCGCGGCGCTTCCCGACGCCCGCGCGCCCGCATTTGCGCCCACCGCCCTCGACTCGTTGAGCGAAAACTCCTCATCCTGGACCACCGTCACGGGCGAACTGGACTCGAGGTTGCGCCGCTGCACCCGCGATCCGGTCACCATGATGCTTTCGTCGCCGCCGGCGGACGCACCCTGCTCTACCACATCCGGCATCGAAGAAGGCGGCGGTGGCGGTGACGGCGGAGGCGGGGGCGCGGGCGACATCACGGGCGGCGGCGCGATCGTCGGGATCGGCACCGACTGCGGCCGAACCCGCCCGCGGCCGCTGCCGGCGCGGTCTTCCGGACGCTCGGTCAACGCGGTGGTCGGGTGCCGCGTCGCCCACCAGCGGCGCATCTCCTCCCACTGGTTCACAACCGTCTCGAGCCGCCGCGCGCGCTCACCCGTTTCCGACTGCTTCATCTGCTGGCGGGCGTCGGCATATTCGGCGCGCATCGCCGCGGGCAGCGTTTCGGGCGGATCGATCCCGGCCTGCGCATAATCGCGCCCGGTCTCGAGAACGATGAAGGACACTTCGGGGCTCGCCACCGAATAACGGCGGGAGAAAGCGACAAGCGCGCCCTTTTCGAGATCGTCGCGCGCCGCCATCACCGCGACCCGCTCCGCCGCCCACAATGCCGCCGGCCCGCTGGTGCGAACCGCCGGAGCCGCCGCGGCCGTGTAGACTCGCTGCGTCTCGCCCGCGCCCGAAAGGCGAACGACGATGCCGCCCGTCGCCGGCATCGGGCCGACGATCCGCCAGCCATATTCGCCGCCTTCGAGAAGGGTGAAGTCGATCCGCTGCCCGCTCGTCGAGCGGACGTCGATCACCCGCGGCACGCGCCGGGTCATGCGGATCAGCACTTCGCCCGCTTCGCGCACGGTCAGGTCGAACGCTTCGCCGCCCGAACCCCGGGCCAGCGAGCGCAGCCACGCCCGGTTCGCGTCCGGCGCGGAGGAGATGGCGAAAAGCGGGCAACCGGGCTGAAAGGCCTCGCTGCTGTCGATGGTGACGAGGCCGTCGCTGAACAAAAGGCAGGCGTCGGCGCCGTCCAGATTCTCGCGCGCCAATACGGCGAGGCTCGTCGCGCCCTGGTAGCGGACGCCTTGCAGCATCCGCATCAGCTCGGCGTTGCCGGCCGCCCGGCGCCGCTCGACCCCGCTTGCGTCGAACAGGACGAGCTCGATCGCGTCGGGCCGCACCTCGCTCAGATATTGCCGGAGAACGGAAATCTCCTCGGCCAGATTGTCGTCGGCGCGGGACAGGGAGCGGTCCCAAAGAACCTTGACGCTGCGCACCGGCGCCGCCTCGCGGCTCCGCGGGCGCTCGATCGCGTCCGAAATCTGGAAAAAGGTCTCGCCGTTGGCGGCGCGGCTGGTGAGCAGGCCGCTTTGCACCGGCGGCGCCAGGGTGAGCGCGCCGTCGAGGCGGGCCGCGCGGCGTTCTGCACGGAGCCGGTGGACGCCGCCGTCGAAGCTCCAGTCCGCGCCGCCGAGGCCGCGCGGAAGCGTGAATTCGGGCGGCCGCGCGCCGCCGCTCGCTTCCACGTTCAAAGTGAAGGTGCCGATCTCCGCATCGTCGCCGAGTGGAAGAACGTAGCCGGTGCGCGGGTCGAGCGGCGTCGAGAAGGTAAGGCGAATGGTCCGCCCGTTCTGCGGGAAAATGGGGAAGACGCGGGTGCGGAACATGTTGGAACGATCGACTTCGGCGAGGCCCGGGTCGATCCGCTGCCGCACCCGCGCTTCATAGGCCATGCGCGCCTGGCGCTGTTCGGCGAGGACGCCGTCGATCATCTGCCCGTTCACGTCCAGCGCATAGCCGGTGACGACCGAGCCCGGCGGCATGGCGAGCCTGAAGTCGCCTTCGAGGATCTGGTTTCCGGGATTGGCGAAGCGCGCGGTGATCGTGGTCTCGGCGATGGTGCCGTGGACGCGGACCTGGACGTCCAGCGTTTCCAGCCTGAGCTTGCGCCCGGTGGTTTCGGCCGTGTCGATCCCCTGGACCCGGGCGGTGAGCGAGGGCCCGCTCGCCTGCGCGGACGCCGCCGCCGGCGCCATGACGGCCGCCGCCAGCGCGAGGAGGGGGAGGGCGGCAAGACGCGAGTAACGGGACATCTGATCACCTCCACGGCGGCAACAAGGGGGCAGCGTATCGTAAGCAGGCGGCAAATCAACCCATATGTTACAATGTCACATTCCGAGACACGGCGGCGCCCGGCCGGCCGTCTCGACTCGTCCGCGGGCGAAGCGCTATTGAACCGGCATCAAGACAAACAGGAGGAAGCTGACATGCGCATCACCTGGACCTTGCCTGCCCTTGCTCTTGCCGGCGCCGCCACTTTGAGCGCCTGTACCCGCAGCGCCGATGCGCCGCGGGCGCAGGCGGCGCCCGCCGCGCCGCCGGTCGCCGCGCCGCTCATCCCGAGAAGCGCCCTGTTCGGCAATCCCGTCCGCGCCGCCGGCCGGATCAGCCCCGACGGCCGCTACGTGAGCTGGCTGGCGCCGGTGAACGGAGTGATGAACGTCTTCGTCGCCCCTGCCTCGGACCCGAGCGCCGGCCGCCCGGTCACCCGCGAAACGCGGCGCAACCTCCAGCAATATTTCTGGGCGCCGGACAGCCGGCACCTCATCTATCTGCAGGATTCAGGCGGCAACGAGAATTTCCAGGTCCATTCCGTGCCCGCGACCGGCGGGGCGAGCCGCAACCTGACGCCCGTCGCCGCCAACGTCCGCGCCACCATCCAGGGCGTCAGCCCGCTGAAGCGCGACGTCGTGCTGGTCGGCCTCAACGAGCGCAACCCGCAGTTCTTCGATCTTTACGAGATTAACTACCGCACCGGCGAGCGCCGCCTCGTCCAGGAGAATCCCGGCTATGGCGGCTGGATCGTCGACAACCAGCTTCGCCCCCGCTTCGCGACCCAGCAGGTGCCGGGCGGCGCCACCAAGGTCTTCCGCCGCACCGAGACCGGCACGTGGACGGAAGCCTTCACCATCCCGACGGAAGACCTCCAGACCACAAATGCGATCGGCTTCAACCGCGCCGACAACGCCCTTTACTGGGTCGACAGCCGCGGCCGGAACACCGCCGCCCTCGTCCGGATGGATCCGAACAACGGCCAGGTGCAGGTGATCGCCAGCAATCCGCGCGCCGACATCAGCAACATCATCGTCGACCCGCGGACTCTGGAGCCCGCCGCCTACGCCTCCAACTACCTTCGCCAGGAATGGACTCCCTTGAACAGCGAGATCGGCGCCGATCTCGAATATCTGCGCTCCCGCCTGCAGGGCGACATCAACATCGTCTCCTCCACCGAGGACGCGTCGCGGATGGTCGTCTCTGCGAGCTCGGCCGAGAAGCCGGCCGCTTTCTACCTTTACGACCGCGCCGACCGGAACCTGCGCCTCCTGTTCGAGACCCGCCCCGATCTCTCCAACTACCCTCTCCAGCCCATGCACCCCGTCGCCATCCGCTCGCGCGACAATCTGGACCTGGTGAGCTACCTCACCCTGCCGCCGGGAAGCGACGCCAACAATGACGGCCGGCCTGAGCGGCGCGTTCCGATGGTGCTCTTCGTCCACGGCGGCCCATGGGCGCGCGACCAGTACGGCTATAACGGCGCCCACCAATGGCTCGCCAATCGCGGTTACGCCGTTCTGTCGGTCAACTATCGCGGCTCGACCGGTTTCGGAAAGCAGTTCATCGAAAGCGCGGTCGGCGAATGGGCCGGCAAGATGCACGACGACCTCATCGACTCGGTCGATTGGGCGATCGAGCGGGGCGTCACCAGCCGCGAGCAGGTCGCGATCATGGGTGGCTCCTATGGCGGCTATGCGACCCTCGTCGGCCTGACCTGGACTCCCGAGCGCTTCCGCTGCGGCGTCGACATCGTCGGCCCATCCAACCTCGTCACCTTGATGGAAAGCTTCCCGGCTTATTGGCGCCCGATCCTCCAGGGCACCTTCTTCCGCCACATCGGCGATCCGGCGACACCGGAAGGCCGCGCCCGCGCCCTGGCCCAGTCCCCCATCACACGGGTCGATCGCATCCGCGTCCCGCTGCTCATCGGCCAGGGCCAGAACGATCCGCGCGTGGTCAAGGCCGAGTCGGACCAGATCGTCGCGGCGATGCGGCAGCGCAACCTGCCCGTCACCTATGTGAACTTCCCCGACGAGGGCCACGGCTTCGTGCGCCCGCCCAATTCGATGGCCTTCTACGCGATCACCGAAGCCTTCCTGCAGCCCTGCCTCGGCGGCCGGGTGGAGCCGATCGGCACCGACTTCACCGGCTCGTCGCTGCAGGTGCTGGAAGGCGCCCAGCACGTCCCGGGCCTCCAGGCCGCGCTCGCCAACCGGCCCGCGGGCGGCACGGGGTCCTGACGCAAGGGGAGGGACCCGGTCACTGATCCGGATCCCTCCCTGGCCCGACAAAACTCCGTTCGTCCCGAGCGAAGTCGAGGGGCGCCTGCACTGAGTCCGAGCAGCGCCCCTCGACTACGCTCGGGACGAACGAGTCTGCGGCTTGCCTCTGACAACTGGCGGGCTGCTCGTTCAGTGCAACCGCGTCAATGATGCGCCGGCACATCCCCCGGCGCGCGCACTTCCGCTTCGGCGGTCACCGGCGGCGGCCCGCCTTCGAAGCTGAAGGTGAGCGTCACCCGCGCCCCCGGTCTCAGCGCCGGATCGAGGTCGAACAGCATGGCGTGCCGCCCGCCCGGCTGAAAGTGCAGCGGCGCGTCGGGGCTCAGCGCGAACGACGCTGCCGGCCGCATGCCCGCCTCGTGCAGCTCGATCCGTCTCGCCGCGGGGCTCGAAACGCCGGTGAGCCGCGCCGCGCGGTTCGTCTCCAGCCGGAAGTAGGCCGCGCCCGGCCGCCCGGCCGCCGCGGGCAGCGTCACGACCGCATGCTGCGCCGTGACGGCGGGAGGCCCGCTCTCCTGCGATCCGCAGGAGGCGAGGGCGAAAGCAGCGCAGAAGGCTGTTGTAACATGGCAACGCATGGGTGGCCTTTAGGCCATGGCGACTTCTTGTCGCAATCGGAAGCGCTCCTATATCGAACGCGAAACGCTTGCGTGCCTCACGAGAAGGGCGCCGGCGGACAGTTCAAAATCTGGGGCACAAGAGGATTAATATGGCAAGAGTCATCGGGATCGACCTCGGCACCACCAACAGCTGCGTTGCCGTAATGGAAGGCGGCAAGCCGAAGGTCGTCGAAAATGCGGAAGGGGCCCGCACCACCCCCTCGATCGTCGCTTTCACCAAGGACGGCGAGCGGCTCGTCGGCCAGCCGGCCAAGCGCCAGGCGGTCACCAACCCTTCGAACACAGTTTTCGCGGTGAAGCGCCTCATCGGCCGCCGCTTCGACGATCCGGTCACCAAGAAGGACACGGAGCTCGTCCCCTACACCATTTCGCGCGGGCCCAACGGCGATGCGTGGGTCAATGCCGGCGGCAAGGATTATTCGCCGTCGCAAATCTCGGCCTTCACCCTTCAGAAGATGAAGGAAACCGCCGAAGCCTATCTCGGCGAGCCGGTCACCCAGGCGGTGATCACGGTTCCCGCTTACTTCAACGACGCGCAGCGCCAGGCGACCAAGGACGCCGGCCAGATTGCCGGCCTTGAAGTGCTTCGCATCATCAACGAGCCGACCGCGGCCGCGCTCGCCTACGGCCTCGACAAGCAGGACGGCAAGACGATCGCCGTCTACGATCTCGGCGGCGGCACGTTCGACATCTCCATCCTCGAGATCGGCGACGGCGTCTTCGAAGTGAAGTCGACCAACGGCGACACCTTCCTGGGCGGTGAGGATTTCGACGCCAAGATCGTCGATTACCTGGCCGACAAGTTCAAGGCGAAGGAGAATATCGACCTTCGCAGCGACCGCCTGGCGCTCCAGCGCCTCAAGGAAGCGGCCGAAAAGGCGAAGATCGAGCTGTCCTCGGCGCAGACCACGGAAGTGAACCTTCCCTTCATCACCGCGCGGATGGAAGGCGGCAGCTCCACGCCGCTCCACCTCGTCGAGCCGCTGAGCCGCGCCGACCTCGAGCGTATCGTTTCCGATCTCATCCAGCGCACGCTGGAGCCCTGCCGCAAGGCGCTCGCCGATGCGGGCGTCAAGTCCGAGCAGATCGACGAAGTCGTGCTGGTCGGCGGCATGACCCGCATGCCGCGCGTCCGCGAAGTCGTGAAGGACTTCTTCGGCAAGGAGCCGCACACCGGCGTCAACCCGGATGAAGTCGTCGCCATGGGCGCCGCGATCCAGGCCGGCGTGCTCCAGGGCGACGTCAAGGACGTCCTCCTGCTCGACGTCACCCCGCTGTCGCTCGGTATCGAGACTCTGGGCGGCGTCTTCACCCGGATGATCGACCGCAACACGACCATCCCGACCAAGAAGTCGCAGACCTTCTCCACCGCCGAGGACAATCAGAATGCGGTGACGATCCGCGTCTTCCAGGGCGAGCGCGAGATGGCGGCGGACAACAAGATGCTCGGCCAGTTCGATCTCGTCGGCATTCCGCCGGCGCCGCGCGGCGTGCCGCAGGTGGAAGTCACGTTCGACATCGACGCCAACGGCATCGTCCACGTCTCGGCCAAGGACAAGGGCACCGGCAAGGAGCAGCAGATCCGCATCCAGGCCTCGGGCGGCCTCAGCGACGCCGACATCGACAAGATGGTGAAGGATGCCGAGCAGTTCGCCGAAGAGGACAAGAAGCGCCGCGCCGCGGCCGAGGCGAAGAACAACGCCGAAAGCCTCATCCACACGACCGAGCGGCAGCTTGCCGAGCATGCCGACAAGGTGGACGCGTCCCTCAAGACCGAGATCGAGGGCGCCATCGCCGAGGCGAAGACGGCCGTCGAAGGCGGCGATCCGGAGACCATGAACCAGAAGGCTCAGGCCCTCGCCCAGTCGGCGATGAAGCTTGGCCAGGCGATCTACGAGAAGGATCAATCGGCCGGGGCTCCGGGCGGCGATGCCGGAACGGCAGGCGCGGGCGCTTCGCCGGGCGCGGAGGCTTCCGGCGGCGAGGACGTGGTCGACGCCGAATTCTCCGAAGTCGACGACGAACCCAAGGCGTAATCGCAATGAGGCGGCTCCCGTCCTTCCTGAGCGATGCTGGGGAGGGGCGGGAGCCGCAGCGTTTTGCGGCGCGAGGACGCTATGGTTGAAACCGATTATTACGAGCTGCTCCAGGTGGAGCGCGGCGCCGACGACAAGGCGATCAAGTCCGCCTATCGCCGGCTCGCCATGGAATGCCATCCGGACCGCAACGGCGGCTGCCCGAAGGCGGAGGCCAAGTTCAAGGCGATCAGCGAAGCCTATGATTGCCTGAAGGATCCGAACAAGCGCGCCGCCTACGACCGGTTCGGCCACGCCGCCTTCCGCCAGGGCGGCATGGGCGGCGGCCCCAACGGCGGTGCGCAGGACTTCGGCTCCTTTTCCGACATCTTCGAGAACATCTTCGGCGAGTTCATGAACAATGGCGGCGGCGCCGGCGGCGGGCGCCGCGCGGCGAACCGCGGGTCTGACCTTCGCTACGACCTCGAGATCAGCCTCGAGGATGCTTATGCCGGCCGCACGGTCGAGCTCGCCATCGACACCACCGTGCGCTGCGAGCCGTGCAGCGGCATGGGCGCCAAGCCCGGAACCTCGGCGCGCAGCTGCACCATGTGCGACGGTCGCGGCCAGGTCCGCGCGCGCCAGGGCTTTTTCGTCATCGAACAGGTCTGTCCGTCCTGCCGCGGCGCGGGGCAGGTGATCGCCGACCCTTGCACGAGCTGCCGGGGCGAAGGCCGCGCCGAAAAGCGCCGCTCCCTATCGGTCAACGTCCCCGCGGGCGTCGACGAAGGCACCCGCATCCGCCTCTCCGGCGAAGGCGAAGCGGGCGTGCGCGGCGGCCCGCCGGGCGACCTTTACATCTTCATCCACCTCGCCCGCCATTCGCTCTTCCAGCGCGAAGGCACCACGATCTTCGCCCGCTGCCCGGTTTCGATCACCACCGCCGCGCTCGGCGGCGCCATCTCGGTCCCAGGCCTCGACAAGACCGCGCACGAGGTGAAGATCCCGGCCGGCATCCAGTCCGGCAAGCAGCTGCGCGTCCGCGGCGCCGGAATGCCCGTCCTGAACGGCCGCGGCCACGGCGACATGGTCATCCAGGTCGAAGTCGAGACGCCGACCCGCCTTTCGTCCCGCCAGCGCGAACTGCTCGAGGAATTCCGCCGCCTCGAGACGGGCGACGAATGCCCCGCGTCCAAAAGCTTCCTCGGCAAATTGAAGGGATTGTTCGACGGCTGATTTCAGCGACATCCAGGCGCTCGAAGAGCAGCTCCTCGATCCCGAGGTGCGCGGCTCTCCCGAGCGCGTCGCCGGGCTGCTGTCCGCGGACTTCCTCGAAGTCGGCGCCTCGGGCCGCGTCTACGATCGCGCCGCCGCCATCTCGATGATCGCCCGCGGCGCTTCCGCCCGCCGCCGGATCGAGGATTTCCACGCTCGTCCCGTCTCGCGAACCGTCGTGCTCGTCACCTACAGCGCCGTCCGCCTCGGCGAGGACGGCGCGCCCGCCTCGCGCTCGCGCCGAAGCTCGCTCTGGCGGCGCGAGAAGGGCGAATGGCGCATGGTCTTTCACCAGGGCACGCCGCAGCCTTTCGCCTGACCGCCGCGGCGCCTAGCATGGTCTCCTGGTAAAACAGGGTACCCAAATGCGCCGCAGCCTTTTCGCACTCGCTTTCGCCCTTTCCGCCGCAGCGCCCGCCGCCGCGCAGCAGGATTTCTCCCGAGTCCAGATCCGCGTCGAGCGAGTCGCGCCGGGCGTCGCCGTCCTGTTCGGCGCGGGCGGCAATATCGGCCTCAGCTACGGCGAGGACGGCAACATCCTGATCGACGACCAGTTCGCGCCGCTGACCGAGCGCATCCTCGCCGCCGTCCGGTCGGTCGATCCCGATCCGGTCCGCTTCGTCATCAACACGCACTGGCACGGCGATCATACCGGCGGGAACGAGAATGTCGCGCGCGAGGGCGCGGTGATCGTCGCCCACGACAACGTCCGCCGGCGCATGTCGATGGAGCAGGTGGTGCGCGGCAACGCCGTCCCCGCCTCGCCGCGCGGCGCCCTTCCGAGCGTGACCTTCAGCGACGACGTGACCTTTCACCTGAACGGCGACGAAGTACGCGCCATCCACGTCGCTCACGCCCATACGGACGGCGACGCGCTCGTCTACTGGACCCGCGCCAACGTCCTCCACATGGGCGACACCTTCTTCCGCGGCTTTCTGCCCTTCATCGATCTCGATTCGGGCGGCTCGGTCGACGGGCTCCTTGCCGCGGTGGATCGCGCGCTTGGCATCGCCAACGAGAGCACGGTGATCGTTCCCGGTCACGGCCCGCTCGCCCGCCGTTCCGACCTCGTCGGCTATCGCGACACGATCGCCCGCCTCGCGACCCGCGTCCGCGCCGAGATCCGTCGCGGCCGCAGCCTCGACCAGATCAAGGCGCTGCGCCTCGCCGACCCGCACGGCCGCGCGACCGACTTCATCTCCCCCGACGCTTTCATCGAGACGCTGTACCGGGATGCGACGCGCGAGCGCGGCGAACGGGGCTAGGCGGCGGTCCCGAACACGCGCTCGAAGATCGTGTCGACGTGCTTCAGGTGATAGCCGAGGTCGAAGCGCTCCTCGATCTCGGCGGCGGGGAGGAGGGCGGTCACCTCCTCGTCTGCCTTGAGCAGCTCCAGCAGGCTGAGCGCGCCGCCGCTTTCCCAAACCTTCATCGCGTTGCGCTGGACGAGGCGATAGCTGTCCTCGCGGCTCGCGCCTGCCTGGGTGAGCGCGAGGAGGACGCGCTGGGAGTGGACGAGGCCGCCCATCAGATCGAGATTGCGCTGCATGCGCTCGGGATAGACGAGGAGCTTGTCCATCACGCCGGTCAGGCGGGCGAGGGCGAAGTCGAGCGTCACCGTCGCGTCCGGACCGATATAGCGCTCCACCGACGAGTGGCTGATGTCCCGCTCGTGCCAAAGGGCGACATTCTCGAGCGCCGGCGTCACGTAGCCGCGCACCATGCGGGCAAGGCCGGTCAGATTCTCGGTCAGCACCGGGTTGCGCTTGTGCGGCATGGCCGAGCTGCCCTTTTGACCCGGCGAGAAATATTCCTCCGCCTCTAGGACCTCCGTGCGCTGGAGGTGCCGAACTTCCGTCGCCAGGCGCTCCACCGACGAGGCGATCACGCCCAAGGTCGCAAAGAACATGGCATGCCGGTCCCGCGGAATGACCTGGGTCGAGACCGGCTCCACCGTCAGCCCCATCTTCTGCGCGACATGCGCCTCGACCCTCGGATCGACATTCGCGAAGGTGCCCACGGCGCCCGATATGGCGCAGGTCGCGATCTCCGCGCGCGCCGCCACCAGCCGGGCGCGGCAGCGGTCGAACTCGGCATACGCGAAAGCAAGCTTGAGGCCGAAGGTGACCGGCTCGGCGTGGATGCCGTGGCTTCGCCCAATGGTCGGCGTCATTTTGTGCTCGAACGCGCGGCGCTTCAGCACGGCGAGAAGCGCGTCCAGGTCCGCGATCAAGATGTCCGCCGCGCGCGCAAGCTGCACGGCGAGCGCCGTATCGAGCACGTCCGAGCTCGTCATGCCCTGGTGCAGAAACCGCGCCTCGGGCCCGACCTGCTCCGCAACCCAGGTCAGAAACGCGATCACGTCGTGCTTGGTGACCGCCTCGATCTCGTCGATCCGAGCGACGTCGATCGCCGGTTCCGTGCGCCACCACGCCCAGACCGCCTCCGCCGCCTGCTGCGGCACGGTGCCCGATGCCGCCATGGCGTCGAGCGCATGCGCCTCGATCTCGAACCAGATCCGGAAACGGGCTTCGGCGTCCCAGATGGCGGTCATCCGGGGCCGGGAATAGCGGGAAATCATGTTTACATCCTGAGGCGGTGTCGCGGCGGCGCTAGCAAAGCGCCGCCACCGCTTCAATCGCAGCGGCGTCGCTACCGGCGCGGCGGCCGCGCGCGCGGACCGAACATATCCTCGAGCATTCGGCTCAGAGCCACGGCCGCCTCGGTGAAACAGCCGGACGAAAGGTCCGCCCGCATCGTGCTGCCGCCCTCGGTCAGCACCAGATGGTCGGCTCCGCCGTTGCTGATGATGAATTGTCCGTTGGAGCAGTCTCCAGTCACCACCAGACCCTGCGCCCGCGCCGCGGCAAAGGCCGCGCGGATCGGCTCGAGGTCCGAGGCGCCGATCCGGCCGCGCGTGAACCGCGCGGGGGCGTCGGGCGTAAGGCGCGAGGGCGCATGCCTCAGCCGGTAGCGTCCGGTGCGAAGATCGAGCGAGACTTCGCCCGAGCGCGTCCATTCCGAGTTGGCGACCGATGAGACGACGGTCGCGTTCCGGGGGCTCGCTGGCGCGGGAGCGCCCGAGAGGGCCAGGGCCGCAAGGAGCGGCGTCAAACTCGCGATCATTTCGCTTTCCTTTCTGCTCTCGTCCGCGTCCACATCAGGCCCTGCACCGCCACACTCAGGCAAGCCCGCGCCATCTTCAGATCAGTCCCATCGCCCGCATCGAGCTGTGGCCTTTGGCGCCGACGATGACGTGGTCGTGGACGGAGATCTTGAGGGGGCGCAAAGCCTCGACGATGTCGCGGGTGAGGCGGATGTCCTGTTGGCTCGGCTGCGGATCGCCCGAAGGGTGGTTGTGGACGAGGATGATGGCGGTGGCGTGATATTCGAGGGCGCGGCGGATCACTTCGCGGACGTACACCGCAGCTTCGTCGACCGAGCCTTCGGACATCGGCTCGTTGCGGATCAGCATGTTCTTGGAATTGAGGTACAGGACCCGCACCCGCTCGACGGCGTGAAAGGCCATGTCGGCGCGCAGATAATCGAGCAGGGCCTGCCAGCTTGCGAGCACCGGTTGCTCCGCAATCTCCGATTCGAGGAGGCGCAAGGCCGCGGCCTGGGCGATCTTGATCGCCGCGGCTGCGCCTTCGCTGACCTCGCCGATCCGCACGATCGCTTCGGCGTCGGCAGAAAGGAGCCGGCCGAAGCCGCCGAAATCGCGGATCAGCTTCTTGGCGAGCGGCTTGGTGTCGCGCCGCGGAATGGCGAGGGCGAGGAGATATTCGACGAGCTCATGGTCGAGCAAAGCATCGGGGCCGCCTTCGAACAGGCGCCTGCGCAGCCGCTGGCGGTGCCCCGCATTGTCGTTAGCGCCGTCAGCCTCGTCGCCCATCAGGCTGGATTAAGCTTGGCGAGCCCCTTAGGCAATGAAGGCGGGTATCGGAACCGTAACGGAAAGGCGCATCGCTTGCCGCGTCGCCGGCTTGTGCCGGGGCCGGCTTGACGGGATGCCCGGGCGAGGGTTGGCGTAAACGCGTGGACGAAGCGGAGACGGTCGAAGTTGAGGCGCCGAACCGGCGGCGGCGTCGCTGGCCGTGGGTGCTCGCGGCCCTTCTTCTCCTGATCCTTTCCGGACTGCTCATCCTGTGGCTGCTGCGCTTCACCATCGCCGCCGATTATATCGACCGCGAGCTGGCGAAGCGCGGCGTGCGCGCGACCTACGACGTGAAGCGGATCGGCTTTCGGCGCCAGCGGCTCGAAAACCTCGTCATCGGCGACCCGGCCCGGCCGGACCTGACCGCCCGCTGGGTCGAGGTGGAGCTGAGCTGGGCCGGCTTCGCTTACCCCAAGGTCGCGCTGATCACCGCGCGCGGCGTTCGCCTGCGCGGGCGGATCGTGAACGGCCGGGTTTCGTTGGGCGAGGTCGACAAATTGCTGCCGCCGCCGAGCGGAGCGCCGTTCCGCCTGCCCAACCAGCGGATCGACGTCGCCGATGCCGCCATCGGGCTGGAAACGCCCGCGGGGATGGTCGGCATCGGGCTGAGCGGCCGCGGCAATCTTTCCAACGGCTTTCGCGGCCACATGGCGGCGCTGTCGCGGCGGCTCACGGTCGGCGAGTGCGTGGTGGCCGAGCCGGGCGCCCGGGTGCGCGTCGCCGTCGACCGGCACCGGCCGACCTTCACCGGCCCGCTGCGGCTCGACAGCATGATCTGCGAGGACGATTTCGCGATCCTCGCCGCGCGCTTCGATGCCGAGGTGCAGCTCAGCGAATCGTTCGATGCCTGGCGCGGGCAGACCCGCCTCGCCGCCGCGCGCCTCGATGCCGGCCCGAACCGGCTCGCTGCGCTGCGCGGCTCCGTCAGCTTCGCGGGCAATTTCCTCGACACGCGCGGGCGCCTCGCCGTCGAGTCCAACGAAGCGGCGGTGTCGCGCTTCCGCGCCTCGGGCATGCGGCTCGCGGGGGAATATCAGATCTCGCCGCGCCGCGGCCATGTCGCGCTCGACGGCGATCTGGCGCTGGCCGGCTTCACCGCGCCCGGCGCGCTCGATCCGATAACAGCAGCGTTGCGCTCGGCGGACGGAACGCCGGTCAGGCCGATCGGGCAGCAGCTCGCCGCCGCCTTGCTGCGCGCCGGCGAAGGCGGGGCGTCGGCGCGGGCGCGAGTCCGTCTCGTCAATCGCGACGGGGCGGGGAGCGCCCAGTTCGAATCGCTCGATTTCGTCGCACGCAGCGGTGCCCGGCTCCGCGCGACCAGCGGCAGCGGCATCACCTACGCCTGGCCGAGCGGCCTCGTCCGCACCGACGGCGCCTTCGCCCTCTCCGGCGGCGGGCTCCCCGACGCGCGCTTCACCCTCCGCCAGGCGCGCGCCGGCGGCGCCATCGAAGGCACCGGCTCCGTCGCGCCGCTCGCCGCCGGCGGATCGCGGCTCGCACTCGGCGCCATCCGCTTCGTCGCCGAGCCGGGCGGCGCCACCCGCATCGATACAACGGCTACGATCGACGGCAGCTTCGACGGCGGGCGCGTCCAGGGCCTTTCCATCCCGATCCGCGGACGCCTCGCCGGCGGCGGCTTCACGTTCGGCGAGACCTGCGCCCCGGCGAGCTTCCGGCGGCTCCAGGTCGAGACGCTGGCGATCGGCCCTTCGCGCCTGTCCTTGTGCCCGACCGGGCGGGCGCTCGTCTGGCGGACACCGGGCGGAACCGTCCAGGCCGGCGCGGAGCTGCGCAACGTCCGCCTCGCCGGGACGCTGGGCCGCTCGCCGGTCGCGCTGGACGCGGCGCGTTTCCGCTTCGGCCTCGGAGAGCGCGCCTTCGCAGGCTCGAACGTCACCGTCCGCTTGGGCCGCGACACCGGCCTCCACCGCCTCCAGGTCGCCGAGCTCGCCGGCCGCTTCGTCGGCCGCGACGTCCAGGGCACGTTCCGCGGCCTGTCCGGCAAGCTCGCCGCCGTGCCCTTGCTGCTCAGCGACGGGGCGGGGCGCTGGTCGATCCGCGGCGGCGACCTCGCCTTGAACGGCAGCGTGCGGGTCGCCGACGAGCGCGATCCCGACCGTTTCTATCCAATGGTGAGCGACGACTTCCGCGTCACCCTCGCCGAAAACCGCGTCCGCACCACCGGCTCGTTCCGGCATCCCGAAAGCGGCACGCTGATCCTCAACGCCGTCGTCGACCACGACCTTCGCAGCGGCACGGGCGGCGCCGACATCCAGGTCCCCGGCATCGCCTTCGCGCTGGACGGGCTCCAGCCGGAGGATCTGACCCGCCTCACCGTCGGCGCCGTCGCCCTCGTCGAAGGCACTTTGCGGGGCACCGGCCGGATCGACTGGCGCCCCGGGGTGACGTCGAGCAGCGGCACCTTCTCGACGGAAGGCATGAACCTTGCCGCCGCCTTCGGCCCCGTCGAAGGCCTGACCACCACGGTCAACTTCACCGATCTCCTCCGCCTCGAAAGCGCGCCAGGTCAGGTGGCGCGGATCGACATGGTGCGCGCCGGCATCGACGTTCAGAACGGCACCTTGCGCTACCAGCTGCGCCCCGGCAGCCTCGTCCAGGTCGAAGGCGGGCAATGGCCGCTTTGGGGCGGCGAGCTGCTTCTCCAGCCAACCCTGCTCGATTTCAGCCGGCCGACGACCAAGTACCTGGCTTTCCAGGTGGTCGGCATCGATGCGGCGCAGGTCGTCGACAATGCCGGCCTGACCTCCATCGAACTGACCGGCATCTTCGACGGCGTGCTGCCGATGGAGTTCGACGTGCGCGGCGGCCGGATCGTCGGAGGGCGGCTCGAGGCCCGGCCGGGCGGGGGCACGCTCTCTTATGTCGCGCCGATCGACCGCGCCAACATGGCGCTCGGCAGCCGGATCGCCTTCGATGCGCTGCGCTCGATCCGCTACAACCGCCTCGAAATCCAGCTCGACGGCAATCTCGCGGGCGAGTTCCTGAGCCGCATCCGGCTCGACGGGCTGACGCTCGCCACGAGGCAGAACTGGCTGGTGCGGCGCTTCGCCAACCTGCCGTTCCGCTTCAACATCACGGTGCGCGGTCCGCTTCGCGCGGTGATCGGCATTACCCGGGACATGAAGGATCCGAGCATCCTCATCCAGCCCGTCCTTCCGGAAGCGCTTCAGGGCCTTCCCACATCCGTCACCACCATCACCGAACAGACCGCCGACACAACCGCCACCCCGACACCCGAACCCGAACCCGAACCCGAAAGCGAGGTCCAGCCATGACAGCGACCACAAGGAAAGGCGCCCTCAGGGCCGCCGCATTGCTCGGCGCCGCCGCCGCGCTCGGCGGCTGCGTCCAGGTGGCGGCGCCCGACCGGCCGATCGAAGTCAATCTCAACATCAACATCCGCCAGGAGGTGGTCGTCCGCCTCCAGCAGGACGCGCGCGACCTGATCGAGCGCGAACAGCGGGATTATTGATGGCGCGCTTCGCCCTTTTCGCCGCGACCGCCTGCGCGCTCGCCGCCGCCGGTGCCTCCGGGCTCGCCGCCACGGCCGCCGTCCAGGAAAGCGCCGCGGAGCTGCGCGCCACCGGCCTCGTCGGGGAGCGCTTTGACGGCTTCCTAGGGCTGGTCGGCTCCGCGCCGCCGCGAGTCCGCGCCGAAGTGGACGCGGTCAACATCCGCCGCCGCGCTCATTATGCTGAGCTCGCCCGTGTCCGCGGGGTCGTGATCGAGGAGGCCGCCGCCGCCACGGCCTGCGAAATCTTCGCAACCCGCATCGCGCCGGGGCAATATTATCTGCTCCCCGACAATGTCTGGCGCCGCCGCGAAGGCAGCGCCCCCGTGCCGCGCCCCGCTTACTGCCGCTAGCGGCGGCTCGCGGCGCAGGCGGGATCCGGCACGCCTTCGTTGCAGCCGACCGCAGCAGTCCGCCTCGAAACGCGGAAGGCGGCCCGGTATCGCGGCTTCAGCGCCTGAAGGAGCCGCGGCGTCACCGGTATGAGGACCTCGTACGGCCCGCTCGCATAGCCGTCCATCTCGCCTGGGGAGAGGCGCAGCGTGTCGATGCGGCCGTCCGCGCCGCCGACCGGCGACCCGTCCTCCGGCGGTTCGCCGCAGCCGCCCGAAAAACGCCCGCCGCTCTCCTCCGCCTTGCGGCGCCGCACCGCCACGATCGCCGGGCAGTAGAGGCGCGCGATCTCGGCGCGGGCGGCGGCCGGATCAGCGAAGAGGTCCGCGAATGCGACCTGCCGGTCGCCGCCCCGATCCCAGATCAGCGCCCGCGTTCCGGACCATGGATGCGCGCCGCCGGCATATTCATCGATGCGGGCGCGGAGCGCCACGAACTCGGGCCTGTCGGCGTCGAAGCGGTAGACCTCCTGGTGGTAGAAGCGGCCCTCCTGATGCTCGGCAGCATAGGCTTCAAGGGTCGCGAACTCCTCGCGCGCCGCGCCCCGGCGCGCGTCGAGCTCCCGGGCAAGGCCGGGAAGCTCCGCCGCCACGCGCGGATAGGCGAAGGCGAAGCTCCAATTCCGCCCCGTCTCCGCGATACAGGCGAGCCCCGCCGCATATTCGGGCACCTCAAGCGGGCAGAGCGCCGCCGCGCCAGGCACCTGCGGCTCGGGCGCGGCGAGCAGCAGCAGGGGGAGCAACAGCGACGTCATCGTCCGAGGCTGGGCCCGATTCGCTTTCCGCCCGCTTAACGCGGCCCTTGTGCAGCGCAGCAGTGCTGTTGACTTGCCACCACCCCCTTTCTAAAGGAACCGCGCCTTGGCGGGTTCGTTCGCCGGCATGTCCCACGCCCTGTCGAGTCGCTGATCAAGAGGCGCTTTTTCGCGGGAGTTAGGCATGACGGAAAACGGGCCCGGGCAAGACCATGACACCCGCCTGGACGCGCTGGAACGAAAGTTGCGGCAGGCCGAGCGGGACGAAGCGGTACGGACGGGCAAGGATCGCAAGCCGGTGGACGAGAGCTACCGGATGGGCAACCAGGTCCTGTCCTACCTGATCGGCGGTCTTGCCGGCGGAGCATTGATCGGGTGGGTCTTGGACCGCCTGCTCGGCACTTCGCCCGGCTTCCTGATCGCGCTGACGCTCCTTGGAGTGGCGGCGGGGTTCTGGAACATCATCAAGATTTCCAACCGGCGCCCCGGCTGAGCCGCGGGCGCTTCTGGTACAAGAAACGGGAAACGCGCACGTGGCGGCCGAAGAAGGCAAGATCGATCCGATGCACCAGTTCGAGGTGCAGTCGATCGCCGACCTCCACCTCGGGGGCTGGAACCTGAGCTTCACCAACAGCGCCCTGTGGATGCTGATCACGCTGGTCGTGCTCTGGATCTTCATGCTCGGCGGAATGAAGCGGGAGCTCGTGCCCGGCCGCTGGCAGGCCGCGGTGGAGGGCGTCACCGGCTTCATCTCCTCGATGATGACCACGAACATCGGTCCGGAAGGGCGCAAGTACACGCCCTTCGTCTTCTCGATCTTCATGTTCATCCTGATCGCGAACCTGCTCGGCATGCTGCCGCTCGGCCTGTTCGCGCCGGTCACGCACGGCGTGCCGGTTGCCGAGCAGCTCGCTCATCCCTTCACCGTCACCAGCCACCTGACGATCACCGGCGTGCTCGCCATCGTCTCGTTCGGCCTGGTGCTCGCCGTCGGCTTCGCCCGTCACGGCTTCCACTTCTTCTCGCTCTTCGTGCCGCACGGCGCCCCCTGGTGGATGCTGCCGATCCTCGTGCCGGTCGAGTTCGTCTCGTTCATGGTGCGGCCGTTCAGCCTCGGCCTTCGTCTCTTCGTCGCCATGACGGCGGGGCACATCCTCCTGAAGGTCCTCGGCGGCTTCGTGATCAACGGCATGAATGCCGAGGCGCTCTGGGTGGCGCCGGTGGTCGCGCTGCCGAGCTTCATCCTGATGATCGGCATCAGCGCGCTGGAGCTGCTCGTCGCCGTGATCCAGGCCTATGTCTTCGCGCTGCTGACCTCGCTTTATCTGAACGACGCGGTCAACCTGCACTAAGCCTCGACAAGTTTTCGCAACGATTCCCCAACGATTTCAAGCATTCACAAAAGGAGTTTATAAAATGGACGCAGAAGCCGCAAAGCTGATCGGTGCCGGTCTCGCCGCCATCGGCGTCGGCATGGCCGCCCTTGGCGTCGGCAACGTCTTCGGCTCGTTCCTCGAGAGCGCGCTTCGCAACCCGGCCGCGGCCGACTCGCAGCAGGGCCGCCTGTTCATCGGCTTCGCGGCCGCCGAGCTTCTCGGCCTGCTCGCGTTCGTCGTCGCGATGATCCTGCTCTTCGTCGCGTAACGAAGCGAAATTGCCCCACACCCGCTAGGGCTGAGCCTGTCGAAGCCCGGGGTTGCAGGACACTGCAATCCGTCCTTCACACAAGCTCAGGACTAGCGGGGAGGGGTTATCCGGACTCCCGTTTTCCGGACCATCCAGGAACACCAGGCAAATGCCTCAGATCGCCCAGATTTCCGAGATTTTCGCCAGCCAGTTCTTCTGGCTCGCGATCGTCTTCGGCCTCATCTACTTCGTGATCGGCCGCTCCATGCTGCCCAAGATCGAAGCGACGGTCGACCAGCGCGACCGCAAGATCGCCGAAGACCTCGCCGAAGCGGAGCGCGCCCGCGCCCGCGCCGACGAGATCGAGGAATTGAACCGCCTCGAAACCGAGCGGAGCCGGGGCGAGGCTCTGAAGGTGACCCAGGCCGCCAAGGACGCCGCCGCCCGTGAGCGGGAAGCGCGCGTCAAGGCGGCCGACGTCGAAACGGCGACTCGGGTCGGCGCCGCCGAAACCCGGATCCGCAGCGCCGCCGATGCCGCCATGGCCGAGATCGAATCGGTCGCGGCCGAGGCTGCGCAGGAAATGGTCCAGCGCCTTTCCGGCGCCAGCGTGTCGCGCGACGAGGCACAGAACGCAGTAAGGGCTGCCCTTTCCAATGGCTGATCCGCACGCCGCATCCTCGCCGGAGGCGAACCTCACCGCAGCGTCCACCAAGGGCGAGCACGGTGCCATGCCGGAAAGCGGCGGATCGCACGGCACTGCCGGCACCGGTGCCGACGGCGGGCCGCCGCATGCCGAGCCCGCCGCTCTGGGCCTGAACGCCACCGCCTGGGTCGCGCTCGCCATGGCGGTCGTGATCGCGATCATGCTGTGGAAAAAGGTGCCGGCCGCGATCGGCCGCGCCCTCGACCGCAAGATCGAAGGCATTCGCGAGCAGCTCGACGAAGCGAAGCGCCTGCGTGCCGAGGCCGAGGCGCTGCGCTCCGAATATGAAGCCAAGCAGGCCGGCGCCGCCGCCGAAGCCGCCGCCCTTCTCGACGGCGCCCGCCGCGAGGCCGACGCCATCCGCGTCCAGGCCGAGACGGATGCCGCCTCGCTGATCGAGCGCCGCACCCGCATGGCCGAGGACAAGATCGCCGCCGCCGAGCGCGCGGCCCTCGCCTCGGTGCGTGCCAAGGCGGTGGACGCCGCCGCCGCCGCCGCCGAACGCCTCATCCGCGACCGCCACGACGCCGGCGCCGACCGCGCGATGATCGACGAGACCATCGCAGGCCTCGGCCAGGCGTACTGACCACCTTCATTCCCGCGAAAGCGGGAATCCAGCGAAAGGCGGTCGGAAGGCGCAGCGGGCGGAAACGCCCACGGAATTCCCGCTTGCGCGGGGATGACGCGCAGGGGGCAGGCACCGCCGCTTTCAATGTAGGCTAAGCTGTGGTCCGGTTGCCGAATGACGACTCGCACGCCGCCCATCCCCTCCGTCGCACCGCCCGCACCGTCAGCGAAAGTTGACCGCTTTCGCCCTGACGTGGCTTCAACTTGGTCAACTTCCACAGCGCCCGGCAGCCCGCGATGATTCCGCGGGTCCTCCTCGACACCGCGCCCATGCCCGGCGGCGGCCCGGAGCTGCGCCTGTACCGGCGCGGCGACGAATTTCAGATCATGACAGGCAGCGTCGAGCTGATGACCAGCCGCGCCGCCGGGACGGAGGAGGCGCTGGCGCGGATCGCCTGGGAGCGGATCCAGAGGCGGGCGCGGCCGGCCATGCTGATCGGCGGGCTCGGCATGGGCTTCACGCTCCGCGAGGCGCTGGCGGTGCTTCCGGCCGACGCCGAAGTGACCGTGTCCGAGCTGGTGCCGGCGGTGGTTTCCTGGGCGCGCGGGCCGCTGGGGCATATTCACGCCGGCAGTCTCGACGATCCGCGGGTGACGATCGCGCAGGAGGACGTCGCCGCGACGATCGGCCGCAGCCGCGCTAGGTGGGACGCGATCCTGCTCGACATCGACAACGGGCCGCATGCTTTGGTCGTCGAAAGCAACGACCTGATCTACGCATCGGAAGGGCTTCGCGCTGCCAGGGAAGCGCTGAAGCCGGGCGGCGTCCTCGCCATCTGGTCGTCCAACGCCGACGCCGCCTTCACCCGGCGCTTGAAGGCCGAGCGCTTCGCCGTGGACGAAGTCCGCGTCCGCTCGGCGGGCCGCAAGGGGACGCGCAACCATCTCTGGTTCGCCGCGAGAAGCCGGTAGCCGCGGGTGCTCACCCTCCCTAGATCAGCCCCGTGACCGACAGTTCGCCCGAGACCTCAAGCGACCGTTTCAACGAGGAGAAGTCCGCCTACACGGTGCGCGGCTCCGACCTGCCCGATCTGGATCAGGGCGTGGCGGCGATCCGTTCGGTGGTGAAGACCCTGCCGGTGCGCCCGGGCGTCTACCGGATGCTCGATGCCAAAGGCGAGGTGCTGTACGTCGGCAAGGCGCGCGCGCTCAAGAACCGCGTGACAAACTACACGCAGGTGTCGCGTCTTTCGAAGCGGCTGCAGCGCATGGTGTCGCAGACCCGGTCGATGCAGATCGTCACCACGAACACCGAAGCGGAGGCGCTGCTCCTCGAAGCGCAGCTGATCAAGCGCTACCGCCCGCCCTACAACGTCCTGCTGCGCGACGATAAGAGCTTCCCTTTCATCCTGCTGCGCGAGGACCACGACTTTCCGCAGGTGCGGAAGCATCGCGGCGCGCGGCGGCACAAGGGCGCTTATTATGGCCCGTTCGCCAGCGCCGGCTCGGTGACGCGGACGCTCAATGCGCTCCAGAAGCTGTTCCTGCTCAGAAGCTGCACCGACAGCTTCTTCGCCACCCGCAAGCGGCCCTGCCTCCTTTACCAGATCAAGCGCTGCTCGGCGCCGTGCGTGGAGCGGGTGACCAGGGAGGATTATGCGGAGCTGGTCGGCGACGCGAAGGACTTCCTCGCCGGCAAGTCGACCAAGGTGCAGCAGAAGCTCGCCGCCTCCATGCAGGAAGCGGCGGAGGCGATGGATTTCGAGCTGGCGGCGCTCTACCGCGACCGCCTGCGCTCGCTGACCTTCATCCAGGGCACGCAGACCATCGCCGCCGAAGGGCTGGGCGACGCCGACATCTTCGCGCTCGCCTGCAAGGGCGGAACGATGTGCATCCAGGCCTTCTTCATCCGCGGCGGCAACAATTGGGGGCACCGGAGCTTCTTCCCGGCGCACACCGCCGACGTTCCCGAGGACGAGGTGCTGGCCAGCTTCCTGATGCAGTTCTACGAGGAAGTGCCGCCGCCCAAGTCCATCCTGATGGACCGCATGGTGCCGGAAGCGGAGCTGGTCGCCGAAGCGCTGTCCGAGCGGGCCGAGCGCAAGGTGACCCTTCGCGTGCCCCAGCGCGGCGACCATGTGCGAATGGTGAGCCAGGCCAAGCGCAACGCGGAGGAGGAGCTCGACCGCCACCTCGCGGAGACCAGCACGCAGGCGAAGACGCTGCGGGCGCTGACCGACATCCTGGAGCTTCCCGAGCCGCCCGACCGGATCGAAGTCTACGACAACAGCCACGTCATGGGCACCAATGCGGTCGGCGCGATGATCGTCGCCGGGCCCGAGGGCATGCGCAAGAACGCCTACCGCAAGTTCAACATCAAGCGGCCGGAGACCGCGCCGGGCGACGATTTCGCGATGATGCGCGAAGTCCTCTCCCGCCGCTTCGCGCGGCTCGAAAAGGAGGATCCGGACAGGAGCAAGGGCGACTGGCCGGACCTGCTGCTGATCGACGGCGGCAAAGGGCAGCTCTCCGCCGTGGTCGAGACGCTGGAGGATGCCGGCATTCACGACGTGCCGGTGGTCGCCATCTCCAAGGGCCCGGACCGCAATGCCGGGCGCGAGACCATGCACCTGCCGAGCGGCCGCGACTTCCAGCTTCCGCCCAATTCGCCCGTGCTCTTCTATCTCCAGCGCCTGCGCGACGAAGCGCACCGCTTCGCCATCGGCGCGCACCGCCAGAAGCGCGCCAAGTCGATCTCGGCCAGCCCGCTCGACGAGGTGCCCGGCATCGGCCCCAACCGGAAGCGCGCCTTGCTGATGCACTTCGGCACCGCGCGCGCCGTCAAGAACGCCGCGCTCGAGGATCTCGAAAAAGCGCCGGGCATCTCGAAAACCATGGCGCGCGGCATCTACGACTATTTCCACCCCAGCGGGTGAAAGAGGAGTTTCCGATGACCTTCCCCATCGACCGGGTCCGCGCCGAATTCCCGGCCCTCGCCACCACGGATGAGGGCCGGCCCCGCATCTATTTCGACGCGCCCGGCGGAACCCAGGCCTGCCGCGCCGCGATCCGGCGCATGGCCGAGCATCTCGAGCGGGGGAGCGCCAACAGCGGCGGCGCCTTCGGAAGCTCAGTCGAGACCGACGCGCTCAGCCGGGAGGCGCACGAGGCGATTGCGGACCTGCTCGGCGGCGACGCCGGCGAGATCGCCTTCGGCCCGAACATGACGACGCTCACCTTTGCCCTGTCGCGTGCGCTGGCGCGGGACTGGCGGGAAGGCGACGAGATCGTCCTGTCCCGGCTCGATCACGACGCCAACGTGACGCCCTGGACGATGGCGGCGGCGGACCGGGGCGTCTTGGTCAAGTGGATCGACATCGATCTCGCAACGGGCACGCTGCGGCTGGACATGCTCCCCGGCCTGCTCGGCCCCCGCACGCGGCTCGTGGCGGTGGGCGGCGCCAGCAACGCGCTCGGCACGCTGAACGATGTCGCCGAGATCGTACGCCTGGTCCGCGCCGGCTCGGACGCCCTCGTCTTCGTCGACGCCGTACAGTCGGTCCCGCACGTGCCGACGGACGTGCGCGCGCTGGGCTGCGACTTCCTCGCCTGCTCGCCCTACAAATTCTTCGGGCCGCATCAGGGCGTGCTCTGGGGCAAGGCGGAGGTCATGGACAGGCTCACCGCCTACAAGGTCCGCCCCGCCTCGATCCACCCGCCGGCGGTGCGCTTCGAAACGGGCACCCAGTCCTTCGAAGGGCAGGCGGGCGTGCTCGGCACGATCGAATATCTGGACTGGCTCGGTCGCGAGCTTTCACCCTCGGCGGGCAGCCGCCGCGAGGCGCTGGTCGCCGCCATGGAGGGCTGCGTCGCGTACGAACGCGTCCTCGGCGAGCGGCTGATCGCGGGTCTCGCCGAGGTTGGCGCAACCCTTTACGGGCCGCCGACCATGGAGCGGAGGGTCCCGACCTTCGCCTTCCGGATCGAAGGCCGGGAGACCAAGGAGATCGCCGCGCATCTGGCGAGCCGGGGAATCCACGCCTGGTCGGGCCATTTCTACGCGGTCGAGCCGGTCACCCGCTACGGCCTGTGGGACGAAGGCGGCTTCGTCCGCGTCGGCCTCTGCCACTACAGCACGGCGGAGGAGGTCGATGCCCTCATCGAGGCGCTCAGGCCCTGAGGATCTTCGCCTTGCGCATCGCGCGATAGGCGAGCGCCTTGGCCGCGTTGCGGGCCGGGAAGCGATGTGGCGGCGCCGGATCGAGGCCGATGCGCCTCAGCACATGGTTCATGCCGCGCGCGTCCGCCTCCGCATAGCTCCATTCGGAGCGCCAGGTGATGGACAGGCTGATCGACACTTCGGAGCCGTTCTTGACCCAATGCGGCGCCTTGACGGGGACGTAGACCGCCTCGCCGGGACTAAGCTGGTGGGGCTTGCCGGCGGCGGCGAATTCGTCTCGCCAGGGCAGGTTGCGGTGGCCGCCCTGGTGAAAGGCCTCGTGCGCGGTGCCCGCCACGATGGCCTCGTCGGCGGCGGGGAAGATGGTCATGACCTTGGAGCCGCGCAGCTGGAGCAGGATGTTGTGCTCGGGATCGAAGTGGAAGGGCGTCACGGCGCCCGGCGAGCTCACGAAGACGAAGGCCTCGCGCTTCAGCATCTCGCCGGTGCGCGGCTTCACCGCCGGCATCAGCTCGGCAAGCGCTTCTTCCATCACGGCGGCATAAGCCGGGTCGCGTTCGACGAACTTCAGGACCATCCACGATCCGCAATGCTCGATCGCGCGGATCGTCTCTGCGATGGAAAGGCCGTTGCCCGGCACGTCGTCCGGATCGATCCCGACGGGCAAGTCGCCGGCATTGTATTCCACGTTCTTCGGCTCGAGCCGCCCGGCGAGTTCGGCCAGCGCTTCAAGCGTGAACAGCTTGTGCCCGGTCATGTCGTGCCGGAGCTTGAGCGGTGCTTCTGGATAAGCGGCGTCGAAGGCGGCGAGGGACTCGGCGGGGAAGATTCGGTCAGACATTGCGGCTTTTCCTCAAGCGGCGCACCAGGGCCGAGCCTTGTTCGAGCGCGCGGCAGATGCGGAAGGTGGCGGCGCGGCGGGCGCCGGAAAGCGGCACGGTGAGGCGCACGATCGAGCGGCGCTCCATCCAGAGGCTGTCGATCATCGGATGATCCTCGGCCGCGCAGCTGTCCATCCAGGCGAAGCCGGGGCGGGCGAGCAGGCGCAGATTCTCGATCTCGATCATCACGCCGGGCGAATAGCGGGCATAATCCTCGTCAAAGGCGATCTTGTAGGAAAAGCCGCCGCCCGCGGCGTGGAGGTTGACCAGCATGGCGATCGGCTTCTCGTCCACGGCGAGCCGGAGGATCTCGAGCTTGCCCGCCCGGAACGCGCCTTCGAACATCTCGCGGAAGAAGGCGGCGGTCGACGGCGCGTTGGCGAGTGCGGAGCCGTCCTTGCCCTTCCATCCCGCCGCTTCGAGCGACAGGAAATCCTCGCACCAGAGCGGCGCATCTTCGGCGCGCTCCAGCGTTTCGAAGCGAACGTCGCCGAGTTCGGCGAGGCGGGAACGGAGCCGTCCCAGCTCCTTGCGCTTCTTCTTGCGCACCGCCGCCTCGTAATAGGCTTGAGGCGTCTGGCCGGCTTCGAGCATGGCCCGGCGCATGCGGTGAACGACCGCGCAGGGCCGGCCGAGCGCGGCGGCCGCTTCGGCAAGGCCGCGGTGGACGGGGCCGTCTTCGGCCATGCCGGTGAGGTGGAGAAAGCCGGGCGCCCAGGGAGCGGCATCGACCGCGGCGAGGAGGCCCGTCCAGAACGCGCGCTCGCGGCCGCGGCGCACGAGCGGAGTGCCGAGGAAGGCGTGGTCGTGCACCCAGTTCTGGACGTGGCGCACTGGCGTCCGGCCGTAGCGGCCGGCGATCCGGAGCGGCAGGAGGCCGATCAGCGTCTCGCCGCCGTCGCTCCAGACCGGGATCGTCCGGACCGAACCGGGCGCGGCCATGTGGCGGAGGCCGGCCTCGACGAACCAGCGTTCGGCGAAAACGTTGGGCTCGGAGGCGTCCGCGGCAAGGTCGTCCCAATGGTCGGCCATGCTGCGCGCGCGCGGCGGTGCCGCGTCGTCGAACTTCGGAGCGTCCGGAAGAGCGATGCGCTGGAGGAGCATCTCAGCCCTTGGCCGCGGCGAGGATGTCGCCGGCGCGGGCCGGTGTGACGCCGTGCTTTTCGAACAGATCGAAGACGCCGTCCCACCAGGCCCAGAAGGTCCGCAGATCGGCCTCGTCGCGGACATAAGGCGTGTGGCCGGGAACGACGGAGGGCGTGTGAAAGGACAGGCTGAACAGGCGCGTGCCTCGATCGAGCAGCACTTCGATCGCGCGAAGCGCTTCGCGCAGCGACGTGCCTTCGGGCGTGAGGGGCACGCGGCTGAGCAGACCCGTCCGGGCAAAGGGACCGCGAAGCCGCTGCTGGCGCAGAAGCGACGGCTTGCCGCTGAGCGCGCCCGTCAGGCAGGCGGTGAGCGGCACTTCGAGAAGGCCGTTTTCCAGCCAATAGGGCCAGATCGGATGATCGGTGAAATCGGCGCCGCCTTCCGCGCTGTAATCGAACAGCGAGCGCACGGAGACGTCGAGCTTATAGCCTTCCATGGCGAGGCTGCGCGCCGTATTCGGGCCGATGCCGTAGCGGCCGGCGCGGTAGCTGATCGGGCGCGCGCCGAAGGCTTCGGTGAGCTTTTCGGTCAAGGCGACGATCTTGGCGTGCTCCAACTCGGCGGGAAGGCCGCCGACGAAGCTGTTGGCGCGGGTCACCGTTTCGGCATGGGGCGGATTGACCCAGGGATGGAGCTGGGTTCCGACGTCGCATGTCCCGGCCGCGACCATGGAGGCGATGGCATCGGCGCTCGCCGGATCCGCGGCGACCGGCCAATCGACGAGATAGGTCGGGACGAGTCCGCGCCCGGCGAAGCGGCGATTGGCTTCGGGCAAAGCAGCGACGGCGGTGGTGGCGACGTTTTCGCGGCGCAGCGGCTGCGTCCAGTCGAACTCCTCCTCCGCATCGGCGAAGAGGACGAAGCGGCGGCCGAAGCTTTCGTCCAAATGCGCGCGCGCCGTGGGAGGCGGCGGGCGGTCCAGCGAACGGGCGCGGCTGTGGTTGGATACGATCGGCATTTGGTACATCGGATGCTCCGCGTTGCGCACCCCGCTAGCGCAAAAGCGTGGAGGATCGGTTACTGAGGCGCCGGGACAGCAAGGCGAAGCATGCGGATCGAAACTCAGGCGATCGTCTGCGCGGTGCGGGCGCATGGCGAACATGGCGCGATCGTTCGCGCGCTGACGCCAGCCGACGGGCTGCAGCCGGGCTTCGTGCGCGGCGGCAAGTCGCGGCGGCTGCGGCCCGTCTTGATGCCCGGCAACAGCATCCAGGCCGATTACCGGGCCCGGACCGACGAGCAGCTGGCACAGCTTTCGGTCGAGATGGTGCACAGCCGCGCGCATCTCCATTCGGAAGCGCTGCCGGCGGCGGCGATCGACTGGGCCTGCGCGCTCACCGCGGCGGCCCTTCCGGAGGGGCAGCCCTATCCGCGGCTGTACGAGACGCTGGACGGGCTGCTGAGCGCCGTCGAGGCGGCGCCGAGCGCGCGCGGGTGGAGCGCCGAGATCGTGCGCTACGAGCTTCTTCTGCTGAGCGAACTCGGCTTCGGGCTCGATCTCGGCGAATGCGCGGCGACCGGAGCGCGCACCGACCTCGTTTTCGTGAGCCCGAGGAGCGGACGGGCGGTCAGCCGCGAAGGCGCGGGCGAGTATCGCGACCGTTTGCTCGCCCTTCCGCCATTTCTGATCGAAGCGCGCAGCGGCACGCCCGAGTGGAGCGACATCGGGGATGGGCTGAAGCTCACCGGCCATTTCCTCGCCCGCGACCTGTTGATCGACAGGCAGGCCGACATCCTCGCCGCGCGCGAACGGCTGGTCGACAGGCTGAAGCGGATCGGCGTCTGACGCGGCAGCCGAGGCGGGGAGTTGACCTATCCGGCGGAGAAGTAGAGGAAATGCCGCGTGAAAGAATTCTTCCCGCACGCCGCCACGACCCACGGAATCACCGTCCGCGTCGCCGTTTCCTACCTTCCGGAGCAATCGGAGCCCGGCAAGAGCCGCTGGTTCTGGGCCTATCATATTCGCATCGAGAATGGCGGCATGAAGCCGGTCCAGCTCGTCAGCCGGCAATGGACGATCTCGGATGCGCGGGGCGAAAGCCATGTCGTGCAGGGCGACGGCGTGGTCGGCGAGCAGCCGCTGATCGAGCCGGGCGGGTCGTTCGACTATGTTTCGGGCTGTCCGCTCACGACTCCGACGGGATCGATGGAAGGTCATTACAACATGGTGGCGGCCGACGGCGCGCGCTTTCCGATCGAAATTCCGCGTTTCCCGCTGGTCGCCCCGACCGTTTCCAGCTGAGGCGAGTCGCAGCCTCAGCCGAAGGCGTGGGCCGCAGCCGGGCCCGGGCGCCCGCCGCTGCCGGCGCGGCGGCACAGGCCGGGGATCAGGAAGATGTCGACGATCAGCCAGATGCCGGCCGCCGCCATCATCAGCAGGCCGAAGCCGGCGCTGCCCGTATCCTTGGACATGGCGCCGCTCAGCAGCATGAACAGGCCGCCGATGTTGAGGAAGAGCTGGATGCAGGCGGTGGCCGTCGCGCCGACATAGAAGCGGTGGGCGCTGAAGCCGCCGAAGAAGAACCAAAGCAGATAGGCGATACCGATCGACTTCTCGTTGCGCACGAAGAAGGGGCCGGTCGGGATCTCGCGGTGGGCGGACACGGAGGAGGACGGCGCCGACAGGCGGACTTCGCCTTCGTCGATCCGGCGCTGGCGCTCCGCCGCGATGAAGGCGGCGCGGCGCGCCTCGAGATCGGAGTGCGCGCTTTGCGTCGTCGCCGCCATCGGCTTGCGCCCGAACTGACTTGCCATTCGCCTTTCCCCCAGCAACCGGTGAGCCTCGTCTAGCGGCGAGGGGCAAAGAAGCGGTTAAGATCGGGCCGAAACCGTTTCGTCCCTGCATCGTTGGGCAGGGCACAGCTTCGGGAGAGGGTAAATGCCGGTTTCCAACACCAATCTGGTCGAGCGCATCGCGCGCGTCATCGCCGGGCGCGTCGTGAGCATCAATGCGGACGGTAGCGACCCTTCGGCGGGCGAGCGCGTCGACACCATCTGGCGCGACTATCGCGACGATGCGGTCTCGATCCTCAAGACCCTGCGCGAGCCCGATCCGGCCATGGCGGCGGCAGGCGACACGGCCGTCTGGCAGCGGATGATCGAAGCCGCGCTCGCCGAAGAAGGCGAGGGGGCGGGGCGGTAGGGCTCGGACTTCGGCCTTCTCGCTCATCCTGAGGAGGAACTGAGCTTGGCGAAGGCCGTTCTCGAAGGACGTTCGTGCGGTCCTTCGAGACGCCGCTTCGATACGGCTTCGCCTACTCAGCGGCTCCTCAGGACGAGCGGGGGTGTCGCGCACTTCGTCATCCCTCCGCCAGCAATCCGCTGATGGCCCAGAGGCTGGGTAGGGCGAGGAGGAGGGCGAGGGCGACGTCGAAGACGCGCAGCGGCATCAGGCGCTGGCGGTTGTAGCGGAAGCGGTCGACGGCGGTGATCCAGAGAATGGACAGGCCGCAGGCCGCGGCCGCGAAGGCCGCCAAGAGGAAGGGGATGCGCAGGGCGCCGGGCCAGGACGGGTAGAAGAGGCTGAGCACCAAGGCCGCGGCGCCAGCCGTCACGCCGATGCCGGTGGCCCGCTTCACCGTCCAGCCGGGGCGCACCGGGTTCCGAGGCTGGCGGCGCTTGGTCACGCGTCGATCGCTTCCTCGTCCACTTCGGCGGCGTGGCTCTGGATGAACTGGAAGCGGTGCTCGGGATTGCGGCCCATCAGCCGCTCGACCAGGCCCTTGACCAAATAGCGGCCTTCCGGATCCTCGGGGAGGTTGATCCGGATCAGCGAGCGGGTCTTGGGATCCATGGTGGTTTCGCGAAGCTGGTTCGGGTTCATTTCGCCAAGACCCTTGAAGCGCGACACTTCGACCTTGCGGTTCTTGAACAATGTCTTCTCGAGCTCGGCGCGGTGGGCGTCGTCCCGGGCATAAGCGATCGTGCCGCCGGCGGAGAGACGGTAGAGCGGCGGCTGGGCGAGGAAGAGATGGCCGGAGCGGACGAGCTCGGGCATTTCCTGGAAGAAGAAGGTCATGAGCAGGGTCGCGATATGGGCGCCGTCGACGTCGGCGTCGGTCATGATCACGATCCGCTCGTAGCGCAGGTCCTCGCCCCGGTAGCGGTCGCGCGAGCCGCAGCCCATCGCCTGGATGAGATCGGCGATTTCGGAATTGGCGCGGATTTTGTCGGCGGTGGCGGAGGCGACGTTCAGGATCTTGCCGCGAATGGGGAGAATGGCCTGGGTCTTGCGGTCGCGGGCCTGCTTGGCCGAGCCGCCCGCCGAATCGCCTTCGACGATGAAGAGTTCGGTGCCGGCGGGATCGTCGTTGGCGCAATCGGTGAGCTTGCCGGGCAGGCGCAGCTTGCGGCCCGAGGTCGCCGTCTTGCGCTTCACTTCCCGCTCGGCGCGGCGCTTAAGGCGCTCGTCCATCCGGTCGAGGATGAAGCCGAGGAGCGCACGGCCGCGGTCCATGTGATCGGCGAGATAATGATCGAAATGGTCGCGCACCGCGGCTTCAACGAGGCGCGCGGCGTCGGGGCTGGTCAGCCGGTCCTTGGTCTGGCTCTGGAACTGGGGATCGCGGATGAAGACGGAGAGCATGATCTCCGCCCCGCCGGCCACGTCCTCGGCCTGGATGTCCTTGGCCTTTTTCTGGCCGGCGAGCTCGGCGAAGGCGCGAAGGGCGCGGGTGAGCGCGGTGCGGAAGCCCTGCTCGTGCGTGCCGCCGTCGGGAGTCGGGATGGTGTTGCAATAATAGGACGAGCCGCCCTCGCTCCACAAAGGCCAGGCCACCGCCCATTCGACCGAGCCCTGGCCGTTCGGAAAGTCCTGCCGGCCGGAGAAGAATTCGGATGTGGCGCATTCGCGGGCGCTGACTTGCTCCTTCAAATGATCGGACAGGCCGCCGGGGAATTGGAAGACGGCTTCGGCCGGCGTTTCGTCGGACAGCAAAGCGGGGTCGCACTTCCAGCGGATCTCGACGCCGGCGAAGAGGTAGGCCTTGGAGCGGGCGAGCCGGTAGAGCCGGGCCGGCTTGAACAGGGCGTCCGCGCCGAAGATGTCGGTGTCCGGCACGAAGGACAGGGTGGTGCCGCGGCGGTTGGGCGCGGCGCCGACCTCTTCGAGCGCCGACACGGGCACGCCGCGCGAGAAACGCTGGCGGAACAGCTTCTTGTTGCGCGCGACTTCCACCACCGTGTCGGTGGACAGGGCGTTGACGACGCTGACGCCGACGCCGTGGAGGCCGCCCGACGTCGCATAGGCCTTGTCGGAGAATTTGCCGCCCGAATGAAGCATGGTGAGGATCACTTCGAGCGCCGACTTGCCCGGATATTTCGGATGCTCGTCGGTCGGGATGCCGCGGCCATTGTCGCTGATCGTGAGCTTGTTGCCGGCCTCAAGCGTGACTTCGATGCGGGTGGCATGGCCGGCGACCGCCTCGTCCATCGAATTGTCGAGCACTTCGGCGGCGAGATGGTGGAGGGCGCGCTCGTCCGTCCCGCCGATATACATGCCGGGGCGGCGGCGCACGGGCTCCAGCCCCTCGAGCACCTCGATCGAGCTGGCATCGTAATCGGTGGACGTGGGAGCGGCGGACGCGAACAGGTCTGACATGGATCAGCTATAGGCCGCGCCGATTCCCCCGCCAAGCGCCCGGCCGAGGAAGCTGTGGATGGGGGCGGCGGTCATGGGCCGTCTTCCGAGGCTGCGGGATGGACGTCCGCGCCGGCGGCGGGCGCGGAAGTTGACGAACTTGACGATACGTTGGGGGAGCGAGGGGGCCTCGCGCAGCGCCGCCAAAGCCTCCGCGATGAAGCTCGCGAGGGGCGGAACGGGCTCGTCGTCATCCTCCTCCCGGGCGAGGACGGCGTGCTGATAACGATGGGCGGCGGCCCAGACGGCCTCCGCCTCCGCTTCGGACGGGTCGTCGGCTGCGAGGCCGTTCTCCTCGCCGGACGCGCCTTCGGGAGCCTCGTCCTCCAAATCCTCCTCCTCGTCGTGGACACGCGGGGCGAAGGCGTAAAGGTGGGTCATGTCGCGCGTACGGGCGCCGTTCTCGCCGTCCTCGTCATAATCCTCGTCGTCATCGGCGTGGGTGCCGAGCTCGGGATAGATGATGAGCGGAAAGCCCCTGGCCTCGCGCTCGGCATCGCACTTCACGAAGTGGAGCACTTCGCCGAGATCGAGGGCGCGGCCTTCGCGGGTGTGCGCCCGTTCGGCGGTTTCGGCCTTGGGGCCGAACCGGTCCGGATCGCGGGTCCGGAGGATGAACATGGTGAGCCGCTCGTCGAAGCGGCGGTGGGTGCCGACCAGCTCACCCTTGTAGAAATGCGGGATTTCGATGCCGTTCACGGCGCGGCTGTAGGCGCCGTCGCCGACCCTGCGGACGGCATTGTCCAGCGCGATGTCCCAGGCGAGGCGGAAGCTTTGCGCATCGGGGCGGCGGGCGAGCACGTAGGCGCTTTCGGTCGACTTGCCGATGCGGCGGCAGGCTTCGCTGACGCAGGCGGTTTCCGCCAGCGCCCGGATGAAGCCGATCTGCCGCCCGGGCGTCCAGCCGTCGCTGCGGGCGCGCAGCGGCACGGGATCGAAGTCCGGCACCGCTGGCGGCTCGGCGCCGCCGCGGGCGCGGCGAAGGCCTTCGGCGATGCCGGCCTTGTACGCCTCGGCTTCGGACGGGCTCTTCAGGTGGACGGAAGGAACGGACTCGTCGGTCGCCGCTCCGGGCTTGCTGGTGCGCTTCGTCTCCATCGTTCAGGATGGAGCAGAGGATAACCTACATTGCAAATCCCGGAATTCCGATGCGCGGCTCGGCAGCCGGCACCTTGCGGGGGACCGTCCGCGTTCGACCAGTTGCGGACATTCGCGGCAGCGGCCAAAAGCTTCTTTATGGAACTCAGCGCGGTCACAGCCGAACTTCACGTGTTTGATGGCGAAGTGAAATGGGCGACGCCCATCCGGCTTGCCATCTCCTTTGCCGATGGTTCGCATCTGCGTCTTAGCGGTGCTGGTGACGGCCAGACATTGTGCGTGGATCGACAGCAGCTAGAGCCGCCTGTGGACATGGGAGAATATGGCCGCACTGCCATCTTCGACCTCACGGATCGGCTCGACGCAACGCTCAGAAGCGCAGTCGTCGGCAGCCCAGTCGCAATCCGCCTCCCATCGGATCAGCTGGTGGGGTTGGCGCTACCTCGTGAGGTCGGAGACTCTTTCTGCGTCTGGATCGATGGAGACGAGTTCCATTGGGGCACTGAAGGAGAACTAATGCGCCACGAGTGGCTGCCGGGGGAGCAACCCGTGCTGGCTGGTAATCTCGATGGCTGACGAATGTCCGCTTCCCACCCGTTGCGTACATGCCATGCGGTGTCTCATCATGGCGCCATGAGGCGCGACCGCGACAAATGGAAACCGGACACGTGGCGCTCCAGTCACCTGCGCGGCAAGACGCTCGCCGAGGACCTGGATCTGCTGCTTGCCGACCTTTGCAGGCAGTGGGGCTTCTGCAGCGCGAGCGCCTGGGACATTGCGGAGGATCACGATGTCCTGACTCCGGATGCGTTCGCGACGGTCGTGCTGGGGGCGGAAGGCTGGCCGGAGCCGGAGAAAGCCTGGGCCTGGCGCGTGGAGCTGACCAAGGTTTTCTCAGCCCGTTACGGCTCGCGCATTTCGCCAAAGGATTACGACCACTCGCTTCGCCGAACGTCGGCTTTCCACCCAAGGCATTAGCATGACCGCCGAAGCCGGCGCCGCCGCTGGAGTGGCGGCGGCCATTCTCGGCCCCCCGGTCGTTGCCGCAAAGGCTGGGATCCGGTGCTCTTCATCCACGGCTCCGGCCTTCGCCGGAGCACGAGCGTCGGGCGCCGCGGTGCTCCGGCGAAGGCCGGAGCGTTGGCCTCCGGCAGTGCGTCAGCGGGTGGGGATCGGGGTCGTCGGTTCGCCGTCCCGTAGAGGCAACCGGACTTCATTGCTCTTCATCCAAGGCTCCGGCCTTCGCCGGAGCACGATTGTTTCGCATGTCGGTGCTCCGGCGAAGGCCGGACCGTTGGCGGCGGTGCCTTAGCGGGTGGGGGGATCGGCGACGGGGATGGCGAGGCGGTCGGCGATGTCGCGGGCGATGAGGGCGTGGACGGCGGCGGTGGGGTGGACGCGGTCGAAGAGGACGTAGCCGGGGCAGCCGGCCGCCTGGGCGCGGTCGGCGAGGCAGTCGTCGCCGCCGTTGCGGGGCGCGCCGGGCATGGCGGCGGAGGCGGCGGTTTCGGGCGTCCAGGGGCGGAAGCCGAGCCGCTGCGCGTCGGCGAGGAGCCGCTGCCAAAGGGGCAGGAAGTCGTAGCGCAGGATGCGGACGCCCCCGGCGCGGGGGATGGAGTCCAGTTCGGCGTCGAGGGCGCGCTGGAGGGCGCGGCCGGCTTCGCTCGGGATCGGCGCGCCGGTGACGAGGATGTTGCGGGCGCCGGCGGCGATGAGCGCGCGCACGGCGTCGCCATAGCTTCGCGCCACCTGCCGGTGCGAGGCGTCCGTGCCGCCGCCGCGGCGCAGGTCGTTGCCGCCGAAGGTGAGGAGGAAGAGGGTGCGCGGATCCGGCCGGCCCGGCGAGGCGGCGCGCCAGGCGGCGACCTGCGCCGCCGCATCGGGGAGGCCGTCCTCATTGGCGAGCGCGCGGGCTCCGCCCCAGGCATAATTGCCGCCGCCGGCGCGCGACGGGGTGGTGACCCGGCCTTCGATGCCGAGCGCGATCCGGTCGGCGAAGGAATAACCGTTGGTGAAGCGCCCGGCGACATAGCCCTGGGCGGCGGCGGCGCGGGTGCCGGACGTGGCGAGATGGACGTTGCCGGCATCGACCAGGCTGTCGCCGAACACGACCAGCGAGGTGAAGGGGCGCCGGTCCTCGGCGGCGGGCGCGGGCGCGTTGCCGGACGGGGCGGCGTCCGCGCAGGCGGCGGAGGCGAGAAGGGCGAGGAGGAGGGAGAGCGGGCGCAGCACGAGGCGGCTCCTTTTTTCGTTGTTCGAAAGGGGGTTAGCGGGCGCGGGGCGGGGCGTCCACCGGGCGGGCGGGGTGGAGACCAGTGATCATGTCTCGTTCGTCCCGAGCGAAGTCGAGGGGCGCTGCGCGGAGTCTGAGCTTGCGCCCCTCGACTGCGCTCGGGACGAACGAGCTTTCTTGCGGCATCTCGAGACCGCATTGTCAGCGGCACCGGGTTTGTTTTTCGAACCAGATGGCCTTGAACAAGGAAAGACACGAACCATATAGGGCGGTGCCGGATGCCTTTTCGGGTCCGGCGGGCCCTGGGCGTTCGCTCCCTCGGCGGGTGCCCACGGCCTTCCTTTGTTGCTCAATGGAGGACATGATGAGGACCAATTTCGACTTTTCGCCCTATCGCCGTTCCACCGTCGGCTTCGACCGTTTGTTCGACATGCTGGAAAGCGGCGGCGGGGCCGGGGCGGCGGACAATTATCCGCCCTTCGATCTCGAGCGCGTCAGCGACGACGAATATCGGATCACGCTCGCCGTGGCCGGCTTCCGCTCCGACGAGATCGACATCACGGCGCAGCAGAATCTGCTGATCGTCTCGGGCCGGCGGCGCGAGGACGGCGAGCGGCAATATATCCACCGCGGCATCGCGACGCGGGCGTTCGAGCGGCGCTTCGGCCTCGCCGATTATGTGCAGGTGAAGAGCGCCGACCTTGCGGACGGCATCCTTTCGATCGAGCTCGTCCGCGAGATCCCGGAAGAGATGAAGCCGCGCAAGGTGTCGATCGGCGGCGGCGCGCAGCCGCAGCGCATCGGCGAGCAAGGCAGCGGCAACGACAATGAAGCGGGGCGTGACGCCGCTTAAGCGGTTCGCGCCGCTTCGGGCTCAGGCCCGGTTTTGGGCTCCGGCTCCCGTTCGGCGGGGGCCGGGGCCTTTTTCGTCTGTCAGAGCTTGGGCAGGGTGACGCCGCGCTGGCCCATATATTTGCCGGCGCGGTCGGCATAGCTCGTCTCGCAGGGCTCGTTGCCCTGGAGGAAGAGGAATTGGCAGGCGCCTTCGTTGGCGTAGACGCGGGCCGGGAGCGGCGTCGTGTTGGAGAATTCCAGCGTTACGTGGCCTTCCCAGCCGGGCTCGAGCGGCGTCACGTTGACGATGATTCCGCAGCGCGCATAGGTCGATTTGCCAAGGCAAATGACGAGCACGTCGCGCGGCACCCGGAAATATTCCACGGTGCGGGCGAGGGCGAAGCTGTTGGGCGGGATGATGCAGCAATCGGTCTTGCGGTCGACGAAGCTGTTGGCGGCGAAGTCCTTCGGGTCGACGATGGCGCTGTCGACGTTGGTGAAGATCTTGAACTCGTCGGCGACGCGGGCGTCGTAGCCGTAGGAGGACAGGCCGTAGCTGATCGTGCCCTGGCGGCGCTGGCCGTCCTCGAACGGCTCGATCATGCCGTCTTCCAGCGCGCGGGCGCGGATCCATTTGTCGGACATGATGCTCATCGCGCGCGGCCTCCTTCGAGGATGCGGCCGCCGCAGCCGTGAAGCTCCGCGCCGGAAAGGCGGATGCGGACCTTGTCTTCGTAGACGATGCCGCGCGCTCCTTCGCAGCGGCTCCTGCGCGCTTCGATTCCGATCACCTGCACCCCTTCTCCCGATTCCCAGATTTGAGCGCCCGCCTCGCGCCGCGCCATGACACGCGGATAGACCGCTTCCACCATGCGGCCGTTTTCGCCCGCCTTGGTGAGCACGATCCGGTCGTCGCCGATGGCGAGCAGCCAGAACGGCTCGGCGCCGAGCGCGTTGTAGCGCACGTCCGCGACCGGCGCATAGGGGCGCGGGCCCGCGCAGGCGGCGAGCGGCAGGAGAGCGAGGAGGAGCAGGGAGCGGGCGTTCATGCCCTGAGCTTTCGCGGCTCCGGGGCGCGAGGGCAAGACGCTCACTTGATGTGGAGGACGCAAATCAGCGTGAACAGGCGCCGGGCGGTGTCGAAGTCGAGTTCGATCCGGCCGGCGAGGCATTCGATGAGCAGCTCGGCGGCTTCGTTGTGGACGGCGCGGCGGGCCATGTCGATCGCTTCGAGGCCGCGCGGCGAATCGGAGCGGACGGTTGCGAAATAGCTTTCGCAGATCGCGAAATAGTCGCGGATCGGGCGGCGGAAGCGGGCGAGGCCGAGGCGGATCGTCTCGAGCGGGGCGCCGGCCTCGTCCTTCAAGTCGATGGCGAGGCGGTTGTCTTCGACGCGAAGGGTGATGCGGAAGGGGCCGTCATGGCCGGCAGGGGCGAACATGTTGCGCTCGAGCAGGTCGAAGATCGCGATGCGGCGCTCCTGCTCGACGTCCGGATTGCGCCAGATGATCGTGCGCTCGTCGAGCGCGATGTCGATGATCCGGGGGTCGGGCATGGGGAGGCGTTTAGCGGGGGCGGGGGCGGGGCGCCACACCCGCGGGCAGCCGAAACATCCACAGGCCGTCCACAACAAGATGGCCGTCGGGGCTACCGCTCCGCACCCGCCCGGCCTAGTCTCCGGGCATGGCCGACAACATCATCCGACTTGCCGAGACGCCGGCGCCCGAATCCCATGCCCTTCCCCAGAACGTGGAGGCGGAGGCGGCGCTGCTCGGCGCGCTGATGATCGACAACCGGCTCGCCGAAGACGTGCAGATGAAGCTTCGGCCGGACCATTTCTACGATCCGCTGCATGGGCGCATTTACGAAGCGATCCTGCGGCTGGTGGACCGGAACATGGTCGCCAATCCGGTGACGCTGCGTCCGCTCTTCGAAGCGGACGAGCAGATGAAGGAGCTGGGCGGGCCCTCCTATCTCGCGACGCTGACCGGGAGCGGGGCGGCGATCATCGGCGCGCGCGACTTTGCCGACCAGGTGTACGATCTGGCGCTGCTGCGGGCGCTGATCGGCGTCGGGCGCGACATGGTGGAGCATGCGCTCGACACGTCGGAGGACGTCGATCCCAAGGGCCAGATCGAGAGCGCGGAAGCGGCGCTCTACCGGGTGGCGGAGGAAGGGGGCGGCGAAGGGTCTGTGAAGAGCTTCGCCCAGGCGACGCGCATGGCCGTGCAGATGGCGGAAAAGGCGCTGAACACGGGCGGCGGCCTTTCGGGCCTCACCACCGGCTTCGACAGCTTCAACAGCCGCACCGGCGGCCTCCACCATTCGGATCTCATCATCCTCGCCGGCCGCCCGGGCATGGGCAAGACGGCGCTCGCCACCAACATCGCCTACAATGCGGCGCAAAGATATCTGCGCGACATGGAGGATGGGATCGAGCCGGCGCGCTCGGCCGGGGCGCCGGTCGCCTTCTTCAGCCTGGAAATGAGTTCGGACCAGCTCGCCACCCGCGTCCTCGCCGAAGCGTCGGGCATTCCGTCCGAAAGCCTGCGCATGGGCAAGATCAGCCAGGCCGACTTCCGCAATCTGGCGCGGGCGGCGGCGGAGCTGGAAGGGCTGCCGCTCTACATTGACGACACGCCGGGCCTCACCATCGCGGCGCTGAGGACCCGCGCGCGGCGCTTGAAGCGCCAGCGCGGGATCGGGCTCATCATCGTCGATTACCTCCAGCTCCTCTCCGGCACCGGCAAATCGAGCGGCGACAACCGCGTGCAGGAGATTTCGGAGATTTCGCGGGGTTTGAAGACGCTGGCCAAGGAGCTGAACGTGCCGGTGATCGCGCTGTCGCAGCTCAGCCGCCAGGTCGAGCAGCGCGAGAATAAGCGCCCCCAGCTTTCGGACCTTCGCGAATCCGGGTCGATCGAGCAGGACGCGGATATCGTGCTCTTCGTCTACCGCGAGGAATATTACGTCAATTTCCAGAAGCCCAAGGAAGCCTCGGCGGCGGCGGGCGACGACAGCGGATCGGTGGCGGCCTTCGAGGAATGGCAGCGGTCCATGGCGGACGTCCACGGGCGAGCCGAAGTGATCATCGCCAAGCAGCGCCACGGCGCGACCGGCACCGTGACGCTGAAGTTCGAAGCCAAGATCACGCGCTTCTCGGATCTGGTGGACGACCGGTATATGCCGGAGGAGCGGGGGTAGGGGGGCGGTGAAAGGGCTCCCTCAGGGAGTGCACAGTTCTCGTTCGTCCCGAGCGTAGTCGAGGGGCGCAAACTCAGCCTCCTAGCCGCGCCCCTCGACTTCGCTCGGGACGAACGGGGGTGGTGACAGGCGCCGCGCTTCGCGTCATTGCACCGACGGGTAGCGGCCCGGGAACCAAGGACCGGGCCGTTCATTGCGAAAGTCCCTCTTCTTGCCCGGCGCGACGCCGAGATCGGACCTGTTTTCGATGCCGCCAACGATCGGCGTTCTAACCTTCCACCGCTGCATCAATTACGGATCCTACTGGCAGGCGCGTTCGCTGGTGACGGGGCTGCGCGACCGTGGGCATGAAGCGGTGCTGCTCGATCATGACTGTCCGCGGGTCAAATGGTCGGAATATCGCTGCGCCTTTCAGCCGTTGCTGCCGCAGCGCACCGCGCGTTCGGATTTCCACGCTTATGCGCGCAAGGCGCGAAAGGTGCTGGACGCGGCGGACCGATTGCCCTTGTCGCGGCGCTTCGATCTCGACGCGCCGCAAGGGGCGGGCGGGCACGACATCGTGATGGTGGGATCGGACGAGGTCTGGAATTTGCGCCACCCCTGGTATGGCGGGCGCTCCATCTTCTACGGGGACGGGCTGGAGGCGGAGCGGCTGGTCTCCTATGCAGCGAGCTTCGGCAATCACGACGCCGCCTGGGGGCTGGACGGCTGGTGGGCCGACAAGTTGCGCGCCTTCGACGCCATTGCGGTGCGCGACGACAATTCAAAGGCGCTGGTGCGAAATGCGCTCGGCGCCGAGCCGGAGATCGTGCTCGATCCCTGCCTGCAATTCCCGCCGGAGGCCGCCACGGGCGAAACGCCGGCGCAGGACGCCTACATCGCCGTCTACGGGCACAACTTTCCGGACTGGTTCGCGCAGCGGGTGCGGGAATGGGCGGACCGGACGGGGCGGCGGCTGGTCAGCATCGGCTATCGCAACGATTGGGCGGACGAGCAGCATATCGACGCCGGGCCGGAGGATTTCGCGCGGATGATCGGGCGCTCGTCCGGAGTGGCGACCAACTTCTTCCACGGCTGCGTCTTTTCGCTGGTCGCGGACCGGCCGTTCGTTTGCGCGACGTCCGACTACCGATCGAACAAGGTGCGCGACCTGCTGCGCACCGTTGGCGCCGAGCCGCACCTCACGTCGGAAGCGGACGGCGCCGACCGGTTCGACGCGCTGCTCGGCGCACCGCTCGACCGGGCGATCCACGAGCGGATCGAAGCGCTTCGCGGCCGCTCGACCCGGTATCTCGACCATGTCCTCGCCTGAGCCGCCGGCCCGGTTCGGGCCGCGCGACATCGTCGCTTCGGGCCTTTGCATCGGCTGCGGCGGCTGCGCGGGCCGCGCGAAGAAGGCCGGTGCGCGGATGGAGTGGGACAAGCACGGGCTGCTGAAGCCCGACGGTCCGGAAGCCTTCCTTGCCCGTGGGCCGGAGCGGTTCGAGCAGACCTGCCCATTCTCGCCGCGGGCGCGGGACGAGGACGAGATCGCCGCCCTTCTTTATCCCGACGCAGCGCATGCCGATGCGCGGGTCGGGCGCTGGGAAGGGGCCTGGGTCGGCCATGTCGAGGAGGAGGAGTTTCGCGCGTCTGGAAGCTCCGGCGGGATGGTGAGCTGGGTGGCGGCGGAGCTGCTGCGCCGCGGCCTGGTCGATGCCGTGGCGCATGTCGCGCCGGCCGATCGGGACCGCGACGGGCGGCTGTTCGGCTACCGGGTCTCGCGCAGCGTCGCTGAGGTGCAGGCGGGGGCGAAGTCGCGTTATTATCCGATCGAGCTTTCGGGCGTGATCGAGACCATCCGCAGCGTGCCCGGCCGCTATGCGGTGATCGGCGTCCCTTGCTTCATCAAGGCGGTGAACCTCCTTCGGCTGGAAGATCCGCTGGTCGGCGAGCGGGTCGCCTTCACGCTCGGCCTGTTCTGCGGGCACATGAAGAGCGCGCGCATGGTGGACAGCTTCGCGCTGCAGATGGGCGCCGAGCCCGGGCAGGTGAAGGCGATCGACTATCGGCTGAAGGACGCGTCGCGGCCGGCAAACTGGTACCGCGCCAGCCTCGACCTCGCGGACGGCGGCAACAGGCAGCAGGATTGGTGGCACCTCGTTGACGGCGACTGGGGATCGGGCTTCTTTCAGGCCTCGGCCTGCGATTATTGCGACGACGTGGTCGCGGAGACGGCCGACATCTCGTTCGGCGACGCGTGGGTGGAGCCTTATTCGTCCGACGGGCGCGGCACCAACGTCGTGGTGGTGCGCAGCCCCGTCCTCCACGCCATCGTCGGGGAGGCGCAGGCGGCCGGACGGCTGGGATTGAAGGCGGTGGACGCCGAGTTCGTCGTCGAAACGCAGGCGGCGGGCTTTCGCCACCGGCGCGAGGGGCTCGCCTGGCGCCTGGCGCGGCGGCAGCGCGGGCCCATCCGGCCAAGGAAGCGCGTGCGTCCGGGCGCCGAGGGCATGCCGCTGCGCCGGCGGGGCGTTTACTGGATGCGGAAGCGGATCAGCCGCTGGAGCCACCGCGTCTTCCGCCTTTCGCGGCGGATCGGCCAGCCCGGCCTGTTCGTGCGTTGGGGCAAGGCGATGCTCGCCGTCTACCACGCGCTGACCTATTCGCGCGGGCGGCTCGGGGCTTTGATCGACCGGGTCGAGGGCTGGGCCGGTCGCCGCCGCGCCGAATAAGGAATCCAGCCGTTTGCCTCGGTGCGGCGCGGCCACTAACGTTGGAGGCGCACAATCTATGTCGAAGGGGATGTCATGCGATTCGCCAAGCTTCTTCTCGCCGGCGCCGCCGCGATGACCGCGACCGGCGCTACCACCGCTCAGACCACCGGCGCGGCCCAGGGCACCGCTCCGGCGGCGGCCGCCGCCGCGGAGGCGGACCCGAACGAGTTCCTGGAGGAGATCGAAGGCGAGCGCGCTTTGGCATGGGCGCGCGGCGAGAATGAAAAGACGCTCGGCGCCCTTCAGTCGGACCCGCGCTACCAGCAGTTCTACGACAGGGCGCTGCAGATCCTGCAGGCGCGCGACCGTATTCCCTTCGTCACCTTCCGCCCGTCCGGCATGTACAATTTCTGGCAGGACCAGGACCATGTCCGCGGCATTTTGCGCCGCACCACGCTGGCGAGCTACCGCACCGACAACCCGCAATGGGAGACGGTGCTGGACGTCGACGCGCTCGCCCGGGCGGAGAATGCGAATTGGGTCTATCAGGGCATGTCCTGCCTCCAGCCCGAGCAGCGCCGCTGCCTCGTGACGCTGTCGAACGGCGGGCGCGACGCCAATTTCGTCCGCGAATACGACCTCGTCGACAAGCGCTTCGTGGAAGGCGGCTTCAGCCTGCCCGAAGGCAAGCAGAACGTCGCCTGGGTGGACGAGAATACCATCCTGGTCGCCCGCGACTTCGGCGAAGGGACGATGTCCACCTCCGGCTATCCGATCACCATAAGGCGCCTGACGCGGGGCCAGCCGCTGGCGCAGGCGCAGGAGATTTTCCGCGGCCAGACGAGCGACGTGCGGGTCTTCCCGCTGGTGCTTCGCGATGCGGCGGGGCGGGTCCATGCAACCGGCGTCGGCCGGGCGGTGAGCTTCTTCGAGAACGAATGGACCTTGTTCACGCCGCGCGGCAACGTCGTCCTGCCGCTGCCCCGCAAGGCGTCGCCGGCGGGCATCGTCGACGGGCGCCTGCTCGTCTCGCTGGACGAGCCGTGGGAAGCGGCGCCGGGGCTCCGCTTCGCAACCGACTCGGTCATTTCCTACGATCTCGACGAATGGAAGCGCGATCCGCTTCGCGCCCGGCCGGCTTTGGTCTGGGCGCCGGGACCGCGGCAGACGCTGTCGGGCGTCGCCACGACGCGCAACGGCCTCATCATCACCACGCTCGACAATGTCCGCGGGCGCGCCTCGGTCTGGAACTTCGAGCGCGGGGCCTGGCGCAGCCGGCCGGTGCCGCTGCCGCAGAATGCCACCATCGGCGTGGCGGCGGCGTCGGACGAGAACGACCTTGCGATGTTCACGGTGACGGACTTCCTCGAGCCCACCTCGCTTTATCTTTACGACGCGGCGTCGAACCGTGCGCCGGAGCGGATCAAGGCGAGCCCGGCCCGCTTCAACGCGGCGAACCATGTTGTCGAGCAGCATGAAGCGACGTCGCGGGACGGGACGAAGATCCCGTACTTCGTGATCCGCCCGCGCGGGGCGCCGATGGACGGCTCCACGCCGACCTTGCTCTACGGCTATGGCGGCTTCCAGAGTTCGATGCTGCCCAATTATCTCGGCACGACCGGGCGGCTGTGGCTGGAGGGCGGCAATGCCTGGGTGGTCGCGAACCTGCGCGGCGGCGGCGAGTTCGGGCCGGAATGGCACCAGACGGCGCAGGGCGCGAACAAGCAGCGCACCTGGGACGATTATATCGCGGTCGCCGAGGATCTGGTGCGTCGGCGGATCACCAGCCCGCGGCGCCTTGGTGTCGTCGGCGGGAGCCAGGGCGGGCTCCTTGTGGGCACGGCGATCACGCAGCGTCCGGACCTGTTCAACGCGGCGATCATCCAGGTGCCGCTGTTTGACATGATGCGCTACCATTTGCTAGGCGCCGGCGCGTCGTGGATCGGCGAATATGGCGATCCGCGCATTCCCGAGCAGCGCGCCTGGATCGAAGGCTATTCGCCCTACCAGCGGCTGACGGCGGGGCGGACCTATCCGACGCCCTTCATCCACACCTCGACGGCGGACGACCGGGTGCATCCGGCCCACGGACGCAAGGCGGCGGCCCGCCTCGCGGCGATCGGCCAGCCTTATTATTATTACGAGAACATGCAGGGCGGCCATAGCGCTGCTGCGAACCTGCAGGAAAGTGCGCGCCGGCTGGCGCTGGAATTCACCTACGCGAGCAAGCGGCTGGTGGATTGAATTCCTCCCCATGCGCAGCATGGGGAGGGGGACCACCCGCAGGGTGGTGGAGGGGTAGCTGGCTCGGCCTGCGCCTTCTACCCCTCCACCATGCTTCGCATGGTCCCCCTCCCCATCTTCGATGGGGAGGAAATTCAGCCTTCGAGTTCGTTCGCGATCTGTGGCTCTCTCAGGCCCACGCCGATCGAGGCGCGGGGCTGGTCGGATTCGGAGCTGGTGACCGGATAGGCGCAGTAATCGGCGGCGTAATAAGCGCTGGGGCGGTGGTTGCCGGACAGGCCGACGCCGCCAAACGGGGCGTTGGACGGGGCGCCGTTGGTGGGCTTGTTCCAGTTGATGACGCCGGCGCGGACGTTGGCCCAGAACTTGTCGTACATGTCCGGCGAGCCGCCGACGAGCGAGGCGGCGAGGCCGTAGCGCGTCGCATTGGCTTCGGCGATGGCGGCATCGAAATCGGGCACGCGGACGACCTGGAGGACGGGGCCGAACAGCTCCGCATCCGAGCGCTGGGCGACGTTTGTCACGTCGACGATGGCGGGGGTGAGGAAGGGGCGGTCGTCCGCCTTGCGGTCCAGCCGGCGGATCGGGCGGCCGCCGCGGCCCATCAGCTCGAGAAAGGCTTCCTGGAGCCGGTCGGCCGCTTCGTTGTCGATCACCGGGCCCATGAAGGGCGGCGGGGTCGCATGGGGATGATCGACGATCAGGCGGTCGGCGATTTTGGCGATGGTTTCGACCAGTTCCTCATGCTTGCCGTCCTCGACGATCAAACGGCGCGCGCCGGTGCAGCGCTGGCCGGCGGACAGGAAGGCGGACTGGACGGCGATCAGGGCGGCGGCGTGCACGTCCTTCGCGTCCCAGACGACGAGCGGATTGTTGCCGCCCATTTCCAGCGCGAGGATCTTGTGCGGGGTTTCGGCGAACTGGCGATGGAGCGACAGGCCCGCGCGGGCCGAGCCGGTGAAGAGGAGGCCCTCGATGCCGCGGTGGGCGGAAAGGGCGCGGCCGACGTCGGGGCCGCCCTGGACGCAGCGCACCACGTCCTCCGGAACGCCCGCTTCATGGTAGAGCGAGACGAGGAATTCGCCGACGGCGGGCGTCTTCTCGCTCGGCTTGAAGACGCAGGCATTGCCGGCGATGAGCGCCGGGACGATGTGGCCGTTGGGAAGGTGGGCCGGGAAATTGTACGGGCCGAGGACGGCGAGGACGCCGTGCGGCTTGTGGCGGACGGCGACGCGGGCGCCGAGCGCGCCTTCGAGGCGGCGCTGGGAGGTGCGCTCCGAATAAGCCGAAACCGAGATGTCGACCTTGTTGACGACCGCGTCGACTTCGGTCGCGGCTTCCCAGAGCGGCTTGCCGGTCTCGCGGGCGATGAGATCGGCGAATGCCTCCTTCTTGGCGCGCGTGGCGTTGGCGAAGCGGCGAAGCGTTTCGATGCGAAAGGCGAGGGAACGGGCGGCCCAGGCGGCCCAGCCGGCGCGGGCGCGCGCGACTTCGGCGTCGACGTCGCCGCTTTCGCCGGTCCAGAGCGTCGCGCCCGTGGCGGGCTCGGTGGAAATCAACTGCACCATGGCCTGCGCTCCACCATGTTCGGGCGCGGGAATCAAGCCGGGCCCGGAACGGCGCCGCGGTGCGCCTCGCCCATGCGGCGAACGGCGGCGACTTTGGCGTGAAGCGCCGACCAGTCGTCCGCTTCGTCGATGCGCGACCAGATCGCCTCCACTTCGTCGATGTGCATGGATTGGGGCTCGGGATCGGACCAGTAATCATGGTCTAGCGCGTGGCGGGCGGGTTCGAAGGCGGCGATGCGGCTCGAGAAATCGGCGAACGGCTCCTCGGCATAGGCCGCGTCGGCTGGGGACGGGCCGCGGCGGCGGCCGCCGCGCCAATCGAAGAAGAAGCGGTCGATGCCGACGCTCTGCTTCACCATCGCCGTTTCGAGGGCGGTGAGAAGGGCGGCGTCTTCCTGGCCGCCGGCCGGCAGGATGCCGAGGCGGGCGAAGACGGTCTTCACCAGGGCGGCCTGGAAGGTTTCCGGGAAGCGTTCGAGCTCGGCGCGGAGCGCGTCCGGGTCGGCGACGAGGGTGAGGGAACGGGCGAGCTGGAGAATGTCCCAGTGGATCGCCTCGGGCTGGCGACCGAAGGAATACAGGCCCGCATGGTCGAAATAAGCGGCGGTGAAATGCCCGTCCCAGAAAGGCGTGAAGCGCCAGGGGCCGTAATCGAAGCTTTGGCAGGTGATGGCGATATTGTCGGAATTGAGCACACCGTGGACGAAGCCGGCGGCGATATATTCGGAGGCGAGGCGGGCGCCTTGCTCGACCACGTTGCGGAGAAGGGCGACGGCGGGGGCGGGGTCGGCGGCGTCGGCGGCGTAATAGTGGTCGAGGCAGTAGGCGACGAGTTTGGCGATGTTGTCCGTTTCTTCGCCATAGGCGAGGCGCTGGAAGGTGCCGATGCGGATGTGGCTGTGCTGAAGGCGGACGAGGACGGCGGAGCGGGTGGGGGAAGGCTCGTCGTTGCGCTCCAGCGCTTCGCCGGTTTCGACGAGCGAAAAGGTCTTGGAGGTTTCGACGCCGAGCGCTTCGAGCATCTCGGTGGCGAGGATTTCGCGGATGCCGCCCTTGAGCGTGAGGCGTCCGTCGCCGAAGCGGCTCCAGGGCGTGCGGCCTGAGCCCTTGGTGCCGAGATCGAGCAGACGGTCGTGGCCGTCGCGTAGCTGGGCGAAGAGGAAGCCGCGGCCGTCGCCGATGTCGGGATTGTACACGCGGAACTGATGGCCGTGATAGCGAAGCGCCAGCGGGCGCTCGAGATTGTCGGAAAGCGGGCGGAAGCGGCCGAAATGAGCGGTCCATTGCTCGTCGGTGAGCGTGTCGAGGCCGACACTGGCCGCCCAGCGGTCGTTGCGGAAGCGCAGGATCGTCTGCGGGAAGTCGGCCGCGTCGACGGGATCGTAGAAGGCGTCGCTCAGGCCAAGGATCTTCGGGTCGGGACGGTAGGGAGCGGGGCGGGGAAGGGTCGGCATCATGGGCAAGCGCTTGGCTCCGGATCGCGTTCCCTCGCGCGGCGCAGCCTAAAGGCGCGCCGTGCGTTCCGGCCCCGTATCTTCCACTCGCAAGCGAGAGTTTTCGTCCGCCATGAACACGCCCACGCCGCTCAGCGCCCGCGCCGCCCTTCTAGTCGCCGCCGCAATTCTTCCCTTCGCGCCGCTCGCGGCCCAGGACGCCCAGCAGCCGGCGGCGGAAAAGCCCGCCGAAGCGCAGGCGCCGACGCCGGCGCCCGCACCGGCGCCCGCGCCTGCAGCGGCGGCACCGGCTCCGGCACCAGCTCCGGCTCCTGCGCCCGCAGCGGCGGCGCCCGCACCAGCCGCCGCCGCTCCGGCACCGGCTGCGGCGCCTGCGCCCGCCGCGGCGGCTCCGGCCCCCGCGCGAGCGGCGCCTGCACGGCCGGCGCCCGTGCGCGCCGCGCCGCCGCGCGCTGCTGCGCCCGCGTTCCAGGCCGCGCCGCAGACTGGCGCAGGCGCGCCGCCGCCGCCGATCGCGCTTCCGCCCGCCGAGGCGCTCGCGCCGCCGCCGGAAGCCGGGATCGATCCCGCGGACGCGCCTGCTGCGACGGCTGTCCGGCCCGGCGCGGAGGCGGTGCAGCAAGGCGGCGAGGAGGAAGGCGGCAGCATCCTCGGCTGGCTGCTTCTTGCCGGCGGTGCGCTGGCGGTCGGCGCGCTGGTTTTGTTCCTGATGCGGCGCCGGCGGGATGAAGAACAGTTCGTCGATCACCGGCACGTGGAGCCGGCCGCGGCGGCGCCCGAACCCGCGCCCGTGCCGGTTGCGCCGCGCGCCGTCGCCGTGCCGGCACCGGCGCCGGTGCGTCCGGTCGCGGTTGCCGTGCCGGCCGCTGCGGCTTCGGTCGGCGCTTCGGCCTTTGCATGGCGCGAGCAGGCGGCGCCCGCCGCCGTTGCTGCCGACGACGGACGTGCGGTGCTCGACCTCATCGTCGAGCCGGTGCGCGCGGGCGTGACTGCGGAGGGTGCGGTGGTGGAGTTCGAGCTCAAGCTCGGCAATCGCGGCGACGGCGCGGCGCGGGACGTGCACGTCACCGCCTGGCTCGTCCCGGCGGGCGCGGAGGCGAGCGGCATGGAGCGCACATTGGTCCAGCAGGGCGACGCGGCGGACGTGCCGGCGATCGAGCCGAAAACGGCGCAGCGGCTCGCCGCTTCTTTGACCCTGCCGGCGGCGCAGCTTCGCGGCGATTCGATCCTGCCCGTGGTGGCCGCCGAGGCGCGCTACCGGCACCCGGACGGAACGGAGAGCACGACCGTGGCGCGCTATGCGGTCGGCGTGCCGGACGGCGAGGACCTCGCGCATTTCTCGACGGATACGCCGTCGGGGCTGCACGAGGGCGTGGTCGCGCAGGCGCTCGGCGAGATGGAGCGGACCTGAGGCTTCAGGCCGCGATCAGCCTCGCCAGGCGCGACATCAGCTCTTCGGGGATGAAGGGTTTGACGACGAAGTCGTCGGCGCCGAGCTCTAGGGCGCTGACGATGTCGCCCTCCTGCTTGCGGGCGGTGAGCATGACGATCGGGATGGAGGCGGTGGCGTCGTCGGCGCGGAGGCGGCGCAGGACTTCGTAGCCGTCCATGACCGGCATCATCGCATCGAGCAGGATCGCGTCCGGCCGGGCCTCGGCGACTCGCTCCAGCCCTTCGCGCCCGTCGGCCGCGACGCTGACCCGGTAGCCGCGCCCTTCCAGACGGTGGCGGAGGAGATCCGCCACGAGCGCGTCGTCGTCGCAGACGAGGATGAGGGGCCCTTCGGCTGCTTTCGAAACGATGCGCGGCGGCGCCGGTTCGGGCCGCGGTGCGGGAGGTGCGGGCGTCGGCGGGGGCTCAGGCGGTGGAGCGGGCGCCGCGCTCGCGCCGGGAGCGGCGCCCGGCCAGACGACGCGGAAGCCCTTGGGGACGGGCTGCCATGCGTCCGCTTCCTTGACGAGGTCGGCATTGCAGCGGCGGCAGCGGGTGAAGCAGCGGCCGCCATTGCAGATTTCGTCGGGGGATGGGTCGTGGCCCTTGAGGCGGCAGATCATGCTCATGGCTGCACCAATGCAAGAAGCGCTTGTTTCTATCCCTTGCCGCGCAGGCGCCGGCCGAGATGGCGCTCGATATCGGGCGCGGCCTCGCGGAAGGAGTCGAGCGCGTCGCCGAGGCCGGTGCCGGTGCGGGCTGCGTCTTCCACGGCGCGGGCGCGCTCGGACACGCGGTTGAGGCCGAGCATGCCGGCCTGCGAGATGATCTTGTGGGCATCGACGATCACCGCGTTCGGATCGGAGCCGGGTTCGGCGGCGCAGACCGAATCCGCGAGCTTCTGGAGGTCCTCGACATAGGTGCCGAGTCGTCCGGCGGGGATGGCTTCGGCGACGCCGTTGAACGCCGCTTCGTCGAAGGCGCCGTCGTCCTCCGCCGGATCGGGCGCAGCCGCGGCGGGCGCGGCGGCGGCGGGCAGGGCCGCCGGGCGGGGGCGCGACGGGGAGGCGGCGAGCGCGGCGGCGATGGCGGCGTTGAGTTCGCGCTGGCGCACCGGTTTCGCGACATGGCCGTTCATGCCGGCCTGGAGGAATTCGGTGACCTGCTGGGGAAGGACGTTGGCGGTCATGGCGACGATGGGGATGTTGCCGAAGGGCGGCGGGAGCTTGCGGATTTCGCGAGTGGCGGTGATGCCGTCCATGCGCGGCATCTGGATGTCCATCAGAACGAGGTCGAAATGCCGCGCCTGGACCGCGTGCACGGCTTCGAGGCCGTCGTCGACGATGACGACGTCGTGGCCGGCGCGGGAGATCATCGCCTTGGCGAGCTCCTGGTTCATCGGCAGGTCCTCGGCGACGAGGATGCAGGCGGCGTGGCCTGGGAGAGCCGCGGCCTCCTCGCCGAACAAAGACGGGCGCTCGGCCTTGGGAAGGGTGACGGTGAACCAGAAGCTGCTGCCCTGGCCGGGCTGGCTCAAGAAGCCGATCTCGCCGCCCATCAGCTCCACGAGCTGCTTGGAGATGCTGAGGCCGAGGCCGGTGCCGCCGTAGCGCCGGGTGATCGAGGCGTCGGCCTGGGCGAATGGGCGGAAGAGCTGGGCCTGGCTGTCGGGATCGATGCCGAGCCCGGTGTCGGTGACGGTGAAGCGGATGCGCTCGCGCTCGCCCTCGGTGGCCTGGCGCGCGACGGCGAGGGAGACGAGGCCTTCGGCGGTGAACTTCACCGCATTGTTGAGGAGATTGAGCAGCACCTGGCGGAGGCGGGTCTCGTCGCCGAGGTAGAAGGGGGGAAGGCAGGGATCGATCGCGACCCGCATTTCCAGGCCCTTATGTTCGGCGCTGCCGCGCACGATCGAGACGCTGTTGTCGACCAGGGTTTCGAGCGCGAAGGGTTCGGGCGAAAGCTCGATCTTGCCGGCTTCGATCTTGGAGAAATCGAGCAGGTCGTTGACCACGGTGAGGAGCATGGTGCCCGCGCCCTGGATGAGCTCCACTTCGCGCCGCTGCGCGCCCTTTACTTCAGGATCGGTGAGAAGAAGGTCGGCAAAGCCGATGATGGAATTGAGCGGCGTGCGGATTTCGTGGCTCATGACGGCGAGGAAGTCGCTCTTCGCACGCGTGGCGTTCTCGGCGCGGCGGCGGGCGTCGGCGAGCTGCTGGGCCCAGAGCCGGGCGGGGCGGACGAGGACGATCCAGGCGAGGCCGATGAGCAGAAGCGCGATGAGGCTGGTGCCGAGATTGATCCAAAGATAGCGGCTCGTTTCGCGGCGCGTGTCGTCGATGAAGGCGCGCGACCGTTCCTCAATCGAGGCGAGGCCGCGGCGGTAGCCGGTGACGAGGTTGCGGTAGCGCGGGTTGGAGAGGAGGGCGCGGGCCTCCTCCCGCCGGTCGGCGACGGCGAGGTCGAGCGCGAGATATTCGATGCCGGCGATTTCCTGCTCGGCGCGCTCGACGAGGTTGAAGGTGGCGCGGTTCTCGGGAAGCTGGATGGCGGTGCGCAGCTGCTGCACCGCTTCCCTCAGTTCGGGGCGAACCTCGCCGTAGCGCACGGCATGGCTTTCGTCACCGGTGGCGATCGCCATCTGGACGAGCAGCTCCAGCACTTCGCTTTCATGCTGGAGCCGTTCGGAAGCGGCGATCACGGTCACCTGGCTGGTGGTGACGGTGCGGATGCGCTGCGACACGATCCAGGTCGTCGCCGCCGAAGCGAGCGCGATCAGGACCATCACGACGATGCCGACGACCACTGCGCGGATCGGGAAAGCGGGGGCGCCCCTGTTCATTTCGCGTTGAAGCCTTTCCTGGTCATCGTGCCCCAGCCCTGCTGCTTGTTGAGGAACTGCCACCAGCCCCGGATGCGCCAGAAATTGGCGAGCTGCCGGTAGCCGAAATTCTCCGCTACCGCGATTGCGGTTAAGATTGCGAGGTCGCGCGCCCGGGGGAAGCGCCGCAGTTCCACCTCCTCGAGGATCAAAGTGGCGGCGCTGACGAAGATGCCGAGCGTGAAGGTGACGGCGAGAAAGGCGAGGAGATAGTCGACCGAGAGGAGCCCGAGGCCCCAGAGCAGGGGCACGAGGATGTAGCCGAACACTTCTACCAGGGGACCCAGCACGTCGACGACGAGGATGTGGCCGAAGCCGAGAAAGCCGACGCGGCCGTAGCGCGGGTTGAAGAGCATTTTCTTGTGGCGGAAGAAAGTTTCGAGCGCGCCGCGCTGCCAGCGAGCGCGCTGGCGGCCGAGGACGGCGAGGCTTTCGGGCACTTCGGTCCAGCAGACCGGCTCCGGGATGAAGTCGATCCGGTAGGGCTCCTTCTTCTCGCGGTAAAGGCGGTGGAGCTTGATGACGAGCTCCATGTCCTCGCCCACCGTGCCGTGGCTGTAGCCGCCGACGCGAAGCGCCGCATGGCGCTGGAAGATGCCGAAGGCGCCGGAAATGACGGTGAGCGCCTGCATGGAGGACAATGCGAGCCGCGCCATCAGGAAGGCGCGCAGATATTCGACGATCTGGACCAAGGCGAGGAAGTTCCCGGGCAGCTTCATGTCGACGACCTGGCCGGCCTCGATCCGGCTGCCGTTGGCGATGCGGATGGTGCCGCCGACCGCGAGCGTCTTCCTCGGCTCCTCGATGAAGGGGCGGACGGCGCGCAGGAGGGCGTCCGATTCGAGGAGCGAGTCGGCGTCCATGGAGCAGAAGAGGGGGGAGCGGGCGACGTTGATGCCGGCGTTGAGCGCATCCGATTTGCCGCCATTCTCCTTGTCGACGACGAGCAGGCGGGGGAGGCGGGGCGTGGCGTAAAGGCCGCGGATCGGCTGATGCTTGACCGCGATGTCATGGTAGCGCTCGACCCGCTCCAGCCCGAAATGATCGACGACGGTGGCGAGGGTCGCGTCCTTCGAGCCGTCGTTGATCACGATCACTTCGAAATCGGGATAATGGAGGGCGAGGAGCGAATTGACGCTTTCGACGATGGTCAGCTCTTCGTTGAAGGCGGGGGCGAGGAGGGCGATGCCCGGCGCTTCGTCCGCATAGCGGCGCCACAGGATCGAGGCCCTGGCGATGGGCGGGCGGCGGCCGAGCGCGGCGCCGGCAAAGGCGAGCTGGACGATGTAGAAGAAGGTCTGCAGCAGGCCCGTCGCGATGACGAGGAGCACGACCGCCTGCGCGGCCCACAGGCCCCATGCCTCGTACCAGGTCATGAAAGCCCGCGCTCGGCGAGGGTCAGGGCGGCGGCGGTGCGGGCGGGCTCGGCCGGATCGGCCGCGGCGCCGCGAAGGTACGAGGCGCCCTCCTCGCCCATGCGCGCCAAGGCCTCGCCGGAGCGGAAGCGGACCCACCAGGTGCGGTCGCCGAGACGCTCGCGAAGCTGGGCGCCGAGGCGGATGAGGCCGATCCGCCCGGCGGCTTCGGCGGCGGCGGCGCGCACTTCCCAATCGGGGCTGCCGAGGCCGCGCCGCACGGCGGGCTCGGCGGCCGGGTGGCCGAAGGCGCCGAGCGCGGCGAGGTAGCGGGGCAGCGCTTCGTCGGCGGCGTCGCAGGTGACGGCGAGGGTGGTGACGAGCGGGACGAGGGCATAGTCGCCCGAAGCGGAGAGGGCTTCGATCGCCGCAGCCTTGGCGCCGGAGGGCACCGTCGCGTCGAGGATCAGGGCGCGGATCTCTTCGGGCTTGGTCGGGGCGATGTCGCGGAAAAGGGAGACGACGAGGAGGGAGTTCTCGGTGGTGCCGATGCCGAGCAGGTCGACGAGCGCGCGCGCTGGCGGCGCCTTGCCGATCGAGGCGAGCGAAAGGGCGGCGCTGAGGCGCACGTCGGGGTTCGAGTCACTGAGGGCGGCGGTGAGGCGGTCGATCGTCGCATCGTCGGGGAATTCGGCGAGCGCTTCGGCGGCGGACAGGCGGACGCGGGTCGAGCCGGAACCGAGCTGATGGCGCAGGCGCTCCGGGACGCCCATGCGGGTCGCGGCGTCCACGAAGCGCTCCCGGTCGCTGCCGCGCACCAGCTGGATGAGCTCGATCGAGAGTTCGGCGAGGAGATCGCCGCGGGCGCTGCGGCCGAGCCGGGTCGGCGGGCGGGAGCCGAGCAGGATCGGGATCAGCCGCCGCCGCTCGGTTTCGCGCGCGCGGCCCGTCGCGCCGAGGACGAGGCGGGCGAGGATGAGGCCGATCATGATCAGAAGCGCGGCGCCGGCGATCGCCAGCGCGATCCACCAGAGCAGGACGAGGCCGCTCAAAAGCGAAACCCGAGGCCGATCCCCGCCTGGAGGCGGTCCGAGCCGGTTTCGCGATCCTCGTGCGCGAGCGAGACGCGGAGGGTCGCCCGGTCGGACAGATCGTAGGCGGCGCCGCCGAAGATGCTGAACGTGTCGGTGACGACGCCCTCGCTCACGTCCGGCGCGTCGGCGATGCCGGCGAACAGGCGGAAGCGGTCGGTCGCCATGACGTCGCCGCGGGCGAGCCAGCCGCTATTGTGATCGCCGGTTTCGTCGAAGATGTTGATCCAGCGCGCGGTGAGCCAGGCGCGGCCGCCGGCGACATATTGTTCGATGCCGGGCGAAACGGTCTGGATGTCGCCGGCGCGGTAATGGGCCTGGCGGGCGTCGATGGTGAGGGAGGTCGGAGTCTCGCCGCCGACGACGCGGACCGCGCCGCCGGCGCCGATCTGCCATTCGGGGCGGAAGTCGGCGTTGGGCGTGCCGCCGACGGTGACGTAGGCGCTGGCGCCCTCCGAGAAACGGTGGTCGAGGCGGAGCTCGCCGTAGGTGTCGGTGTTGCCGAAGCGGCGCGAGACTTCGACGCTGCCGCCGACCGCCGTGTCGTCGCGCGCCTGGTAGCGCAATTGGACAGTGCCTTCGCGCCAGTCGGGCTGGGCGCCGTCCAGCTCGCTGTGGCTCGCATCGACGTTGAGCTGCCAGCGATAGGGCGTGTCCGTTGCCGTTTCTTCGGGCGCGGAGAGCTGGGTGCGCAGGCCCGCGGCGTCGCGGTTCGTCGGGCTGACCGGCTCGAGGGCGGCGAGGGCGCCGGCGCGGTTGCCGCGGCGCTGCTCGACGCGGGCGAGGGCGATGTGTGCGTCTTCGTAATCGGGGGCGAGGGCGAGCGTGCGGCGGAGCGCGCTTTCGGCCTCGGCGAGCCGGTTGTCGGCAAGTAGGGCGAGGCCGAGCTGGAGCTGCGCGTCCGCATTGTCGGGCTGCGCGGCCACCGCCTGGCGGAGGAGCGAGACGGCGCGGCGCGCGTCTCCGGCGTGGCGGGCGGCGACGCCGTCGCGGTAAAGCTGCTCGGCATCGGGCGCTGCGGCGGGCTGGGTCGCCGATACGAGGGCGAGGGCGGCGAAGCCGAGGAGGCGGCGCTTCACCGGGCCTGCTCCCCGGCGAGGCGGGCGAGGCGGGCCACCAATTCCTCGGGGATGAAGGGCTTCACCATGTAATCGCTGGCGCCGAGATCGAGGGCGCGGAGCACGTCCGTTTCCTGCTTGCGGGCGGTGAGCATGATCACGGGCGTGGCGGCGGTGGCCGGGTCTTCGCGGAGGCGCCGGAGCACCTCATAGCCGTCGACCACCGGCATCATGGCGTCGAGCACGATCGCGTCGGGCGCCTCTTCGGCGAGCCGCGCCATCGCTTCGCCGCCGTCGCGGGCGACGATCACCTCCCAGCCGCGGGCCGCGAGGCGATATTGGACGAGGTCGACCAGCAAGGGATCGTCGTCGCACAGCAAGACTTTTCTACTCATAAGCTACCCGATCCCCGGCGGCGGCCCGTACCGTTTCACCTGTAACGGCCCTGGCGGCAGCTTCGATCCAACAGGTGCGACGCCCTGCCATGCCCGCGCGGCGGGGGGAAGCCGGCACTTGTGCCTATCCAAGCAGCGTTTCGAGCGCGCGGGCGACCTGCGCCTCGCGATAGGGCTTGGGGAGGACCAAAGTCTCCTCATGGCCGGGCTCCAGCCCGTGGCGGCCGTAGCCGGTCGCGAAGAGATAGGGAATGCCGCGCCCGCGCAGCGCTTCGGCGACTCCGTAGCTCGTCTCGCCGCCCATGTTCACGTCGAGGATCGCGGCGTCGATCGCCGCGGTGCGGGCGAGATCGAGCGCGGCGGCGATGCGAAAAGCCGGGCCGACCACGTCATAGCCGAGATCGTCCAGCATGTCCTGGAGGGACAGGGCGACAATCGGCTCGTCTTCCACCACGAGGATGAGCTTCGGCTTCGGCATTCGTATCGGCACCCAAACGAGCTTGATCCAGATCAAGTTTGGCGGGCGCATTGGTCCCGCCCGCCGATTCGGTCAAGAACGGATCGGCAGGGAATCGATGCGGAACTATGGACGGCTGAGTGCTGCAAGCCGCCCTTCGACAGGCTCAGGGCTAGCGGTGGTGAGAAGCGCTCGAAGCACCGCACACCCGCTAGGGCTGAGCTTGTCGAAGTCCGGATCGTTCTCGCCGGGCCAAGCGACCTCGTGCTGCAATCCGCCCCTCGAAGGCCCAAGGCTAGCGGGTTTCACATCCAGACGATGCGATACCGCCCGCTAGGGCTGAGCTTGTCGAAGCCCGGTTTGCCGGCTGCCGATCAAGCGAGCCGTGTTCCGCGGCTTAGAAGCCGAGGCGCAGGGCGATGGAGCCGGCGAACTCGTTGCCTTCCTCATGCTCCAGCGTGGAACTCGCCTGGACCTGGACAGCGAGGGCGGAGCCCAGGTTCAGGTTCACGCCGCCGGTGACTCGGCCGTACGTGTCACGGCTGCGGCCCGGGAGATTGAAGGTGTTGACGATCTCCGGCGCGGCGGTGAGCGCGTAACGGACGCTGCGGCCGTCGCCTTCGAACTCCTTTTCCACCGACGCGGACGCATAGGGCTGGAGCGAAAGGCCGCTCACGTCGTAGGTGCCGCGCGCTTCGATGCCCGCGGAGCCGGTGAGCGAGTTGAGGCTCTGGTCGCTGACGTTCAGCGTCAGGACCGGGTCGCCGGTCTCGGTATAGGCGTCGAGCTCGGCGCGGGCATAGCGGACGCCGACGACGGGGCCGATGCTGAGGCCGCCGAAGGGCATGAGAAAGCCCGCTTCCGCGCCCGCCGTGATCGTCTTGCCGTCCGTGTCGCCGGAGATCGAGTCGATCACCGCATCGCGCGAGATTTCGTAATCCAGCGTGCCGATGCCGGCATAGCCCTGAACGAAGGCGCCGCCGCCGTTCCACCCGGCATAGCCGCCCAGCTGCCAGCTGTTCGCCGCGGAGCCGCCGGTGCCGTTCTCGAAGTCGGAATCGGAGCGGCTGTAGGCGCCGCCCACGCCGACGATGAAGCCCGACGCCATGTCGTACTCGACGCCGGCGCTGCCCGAGACCGTCTCGAGATCGTAGGCGAGGCTGGACAGGCTGCGGCGGCGGTCAAGGCTGGCGATATTGGCCGAGGTCCAGACGTTCACGCCGCTATGTCCTTCGGCGAAGCGCGCCGAGGACAGATCGAGGCGGCCGAGCATCACGCCGCCGAAGCTGCGCGCCGCCTGCAGGCCGGCTTCGCCCTGCGCCTGGAGCTGGAGCGGGGCTTCGAGCTGGCGGACGGCATATTGGCCGACGATCTCGAAGCCGCGCGAGGTGAGGTGCACCTGATCGACGTAGAAGAGATATTGGCGCGCGACGTCCGGATTGGCGGCGCAGGCGACCGGGCAGGCGCCGGCGCTGATCAGGCCGAACGACTGGAGGTTGGCGCCGACGACGTCGCCGATGCGATTGAGATCAAGATAGTTCACGATCACGCCCTGGCCGGCGAAATTGGCGAGTGAGGCGCGAATGCCGTTATTGTAGGCCGACGCGTAGGCGCTGCCGACCTGGGCGATGGCGAGGCCGTTCACTTCGGGAAGGCGGCCGACGTCGCCGGCAAGGAAGGTGATGTTCTGCGCGCCGGCGCCGACCAGCGCATTGAGGCCGGTCGTGGTTTCGGCGACGCGGAGCTGCGCCTGGCCGGGCGCGCCGGCAAGGAGCCCGGCAATCTGCGCCGGCGTGGGGTTGAGGCCGAGACTGCGCTCATAAGCGCGGGCGTCGTTGCCGCCGATCGAGACCACGACGAGGTCGGTCGGATCGAAGGTGCCCGAGACGCGCGGGAAGGCGGCCGGGCCGCCGCCGGCGAGAAAGGCCTGATATTCGGTCACGAAGCCGGGAATACCCGGGCCGTTGATGTTGCCGTTGCCGGTAAAGGCGCCGCCGATCGCGAAATTGTCGACCGGGACCTGGAGGATTCGCGACATGGTGTCGACGAAGTTGGTCGCATCGGAGAAGCGGCCCTGCGGGTAGACTGCGGGCGGCGCGACGCCGAGGAGCTGGAAGAGATTGCCGTCGTCGGCATAGCTGTCGCCGAACGCGACGATCCGGTCGACCGTCTGAGCCTGGGCCGGAACGGCGGTGAAAGCCGCCATAGAGGCAGCCGACATCAACAGGCTCTTGGTGAAGCCGCGCATAGTGAAACCCTCCCCTTGGGCTCGCCCCCCGGCGAACCGACATCCTTGTCAGTAGGCAAATGGCCGTCTTTTTAGCGGCTTGCAAGCGCCGAGCGGCTCGAAAAAGGCGGGGCTGGCGCGAAAGCTGTGGATCGTGGATGGTCGCGCCGCCATGGCGCCCGTCCGCATCCTCCACTGCCATTCCACCTTTTCGCTGGGCGGAAAGGAAGCGCGCGCCGTGCGGCTGATGAACGCCTGGGGCGATGCGGCCGAGCACGTGATCCTGAGCGGTATGCCGGGCAAGCTTTCCGCGCGCGACGCGATCGACAGCGGGGTGAAAGCAGCGTTCCCGGGGGACGCGCCGTCGCTGACCGGCCGGCCGGAGCCGCTGCGCCTCCGCCGGCTCGCCCGCTACATGCGCAGCTTCGATCTCGTCCTCACCTACAATTGGGGTGCGTTCGACGCGGTGATGGCGCGGCGGCTTTTCGGCGGGCCGCCGCTCGTCCACCATGAAGACGGGTTCAACGAGGACGAAGCGGAGCGGCTGAACCCGAAGCGCAGTCTGTTCCGGCGCCTGGGCCTTCCCGCCGCCTTTCGGCTGGTCGTACCGTCGCAGCGGCTGGAGCGGATCGCGCTCGGCGACTGGAAGCAGCCGCCGGGCCGGGTCGAGCGGATTTCGAACGGCATCCCCGTGGCCCGCTACCGGAGTGCGCAGCGGCCGGAGATACCGGGGCTCGTCCTGAGCGAAGGCGAGATCGCGATCGGCACGGTGGCGGGGCTGCGCGCGGTCAAGAATTTGCCGCGCCTCGTGCGCGCCTTCGCCGCCATGGCCGAGAAGAATGCGCGGCTGGTGATCGTCGGTGAAGGGCCGGAAAGCGAGCGCATCGCCGCCGAGGCGCGGGCGCTCGGAGTCGCCGAACGGCTCCACATGCCGGGCTTCCTCGCCGATCCCGCCTCCTGGATCGGCGCATTCGACGTATTCGCTTTGTCGTCGGACAGCGAGCAATTTCCGATTTCGATGATCGAGGCGATGGGGGCGGGGCTTCCGGTGGTCTCGACCAGCGTCGGCGACATCGAGGCGATGCTGCCGCCCGACAATCGCCCGCTTCTCGTCGCCCGGGACGACGAAGCCGGCTTCGCCGCCGCGCTCGACAGCCTCGCCGCGCGGCCGGACCTCCGCAGCGCGCTCGGCCGTGCCAATCGCGCCAAGGCCGAGGCCGACTATGACGAAGCGAGCATGATCTCGCGCTACGCCGCGCTCTACGGTGCAGCCATCGGGCGGCCCGGTGCGTTCAGGGGCGGGGCCGTAACATAGGTTTTGCGCGGCGGCCCCGCGCCGCCTATGAGGCGCACCGGCTTTTCGGAGGTAGAATGTTCAAGGGTATCAGCCCGATCCGCTATGCGGGTCGTGAAGTCCTCCCGCTGATCGAGGGCGGCAAGGGCGTTTCGGCGACCAATCACATGAGCTCGGGCGCCTGGGCCGCCGCCGGCGGCATCGGCACGGTTTCCGCTGTGAATGCGGACAGCTACGACGCCGAAGGCAAGATCGTCCCGCAGGTCTACCATGCCCTGACCCGGCGCGAGCGGCACGAGGAGCTGATCCGCTACGGCATCGCCGGCGCCGTCGATCAGGTGAAACGCGCCCACGAGATGACCAACGGCCAGGGCGCGATCAACATCAACGTGCTTTGGGAAATGGGCGGCGCGCAGCCCATCCTCCACGGCGTGCTGGAGCAGACCAAGGGCATGATCGCGGGCGTCACCTGCGGCGCCGGCATGCCCTACAAATTGTCGGAGATCGCGGCCTCCTACGGCGTCAAATATCTCCCGATCATCAGCTCGGCCCGCGCTTTCTCGGCGCTGTGGAAACGGGCTTATTCCAAGGCGGCGGAGTATCTCGGCGCCGTGGTCTATGAGGATCCATGGCTGGCGGGCGGGCATAACGGCCTGTCCAACGCCGAGGACCCGCTGGTGCCGCAGGACCCTTATCCCCGCGTCAAGGCGCTGCGCGACGTGATGCGCGCGGGCGGCATTTCCGACGAAATCCCGATCGTGATGGCGGGGGGCGTTTGGAATTTGAAGGAATGGGAGCATTGGATCGACAATCCCGAGCTCGGCCAGATCGCCTTTCAGTTCGGCACCCGGCCCTTGCTCACCAAGGAGAGTCCCATTCCGGAGGAGTGGAAGCGGCGGCTGATGGAGCTGGAGGAGGGCGACGTGCTGCTTCACCGCTTCTCGCCGACAGGCTTCTACAGCTCGGCCGTGCGCACGCCCTTTTTGCGCAGCCTCGAAGCGCGCTCGCAGCGGCAGATCGCCTTCACCAAGGAGGAAATGGGCGATCATTGCTTCCAGCTCGACGTCGGGGTGAACGGCAAGAAGAATTACTGGGTCACCAAGGGCGATCTGCTTCATGCGCGCGAATGGTATGCGCAGGGCTTCACCGACGCGCTCAAGACGCCGGACGAGACTTTGGTTTTCGTGACGCCCGAGGAAAAGCACATGATCCGCAAGGACCAGGCGGACTGCATGGGCTGCCTCAGCCAGTGCGCTTTCTCCTCCTGGGCGGACAATGAGAAGAACACGACCGGCCGCCTCGCCGATCCGAGGAGCTTCTGCATCCAGAAGACGCTTCAGGACATCGCCCATGGCGGGCCGGTGGACAACAATCTGATGTTCGCGGGCCACGCCGCCTTCCGCTTCAAGAAGGATCCCTTTTATTCGAACGGCTTCGTCCCGACCGTGAAGCAGCTGGTGGAGCGGATTCAAACCGGCGACTGACCCGCTGCGACCCGGGTTTCGACAGGCTCAGCCCTAGCGGTGTGCGGGGCCGATCAGCGCTTTAACAGGCTCAGCCCTGGCGGCGTGCGTGGCGGATCCGGGCTTCGACAGGCTCAGCCCTGGCGGTGTGCGGGGCTCTGGGGAGGGAGGCTCTCTCCGCCGCCGGCCCTGAGCCTGTCGAAGGGCGGTTTGCAGTGCCCGAGCGGGACAAAGCGCTGCACATCAGACGTTGAAACCACCATCCCCGACGCCCTAGAGAAGCAGGCATGTTCAGGCGTTTCATTCTTTCCGCATTCGTGGCGGCCGCGGCGCTGGCGCAGACCGGCGCGCAGGCGCAAAGCGAGCGGCAGCCGCCTTATTGGGTGTCGCTCAGCGCGAACGACGCGTTGATGCGCACCGGGCCGGCGCAGACCTATCCCGCGCAGTGGCGCTATGTGCGGCGCGGCCTGCCGATGCGGGTGATCGCGGTGCAGCCCAATTGGCGCAAGGTGCAGGACCCGCTCGGCGCGCAGGGCTGGATCATGGTCCGGCTCTTGAGCGACCAGCGCACCGCGCTCGTCACCGGCGCGGAGCCGCGGCCGCTGCACGCCGAGGCCGACGACGCGTCGCCGGTCCGCTTCCGCGCGGAGCCGGGCGTGGTCGGCAATATCGAAAGCTGCGAAGCGGGCTGGTGCGAGCTCGACGTGCAGGGGCGGCGCGGCTTCATCCGCGCGTCCTTCATCTGGGGCACGGATCCGAACGAAACGGTCGACTGACGAACGGAAGTTGGGGGGAACATGGCGGACTTGAGCTTTGGCGACTTCGCCGTCGGCGAGCAGTGGGAGATGGGCCTGGGCGAGCGCTTCTTGCCGACCGAACTGATCGACGTGTCGCTTTTGCCGGACTCCGGGCGCCCCGGCGGCGCCTTTCGCCTCGAATTTCGCGGGCCGTTCGACCCGCTGCTGCCGCAGGGGACCTATGTGTTCCGGCGGAACGGCGCGGCGCACGACATCTTCGTCTGCCCGATCGGCCGCGAGGAAGCCGGGACGCGCTACGAAGCGATCTTCTATTAAGCCGCCGCGTCGGAGCCGGCGCCCGCGCCGGGCGCGCTCCATTCCATGAGCTGGTAGACGCCCTTGTCCTCGACCGGCACGAAGCCGAGCCGCTCGTAAAGGCGCTTCGCGGGATTGAAGATCTCGACGTGGATCGAGACCTTCATGCCGCGCGCGAAGGCGTCCTCGCCGATGTCGCGCACGATCGCCTCGCCGATGCCCGCGCCGCGAAAGGGCGGCAGCAGCGCGATGTCCACGATGCGGACGTTGCCGGTCCATTCCTGGAGATAAAGGCGGCCGACCCGCTCTCCGCCGCGCTCGATCACCAGCCGCTCGGCATCGGGATAGACGCTTGCATAATGGGCGTGCTGCGCCTCGTGCTGCTGCTTGAAAAAGGCTTGCTCCATTTCGGGCGGCCAGCCGGCCTGCGCGACCTCCTCGGTGCGGGTGGAGGCGTAAACGGCGCCGAGAAAGTCCAGCTCGTCCTCGCGCGCGGGGCGGTAGCTGATTTCGAGGCGGGCGGCGGAGCGGAGGGGCGGGGGCATGAGCGCAGGTGTAGCGGAGAGTTCCGGGCTTGGAAATTGCCGGCGGGTCCTTCGAGACGGGCCTTCGCTACGCGCTTCGCGCTGCTCAGTCCCTCCTCGGGATGAGCGGGTCGGGAACGCACAACTTCGCTCATCCTGAGGAGGGACTGAGCCTGGCGAAGGCCCGTCTCGAAGGACCTCGCCGTTGCGGGAAGCCACCTCGCCCCCTAGGGCCGCGGCATGTCCGATCACCTCCCCCCGCCGCCTCTGTCGCTTCTCACCGGCGCGGCGCTGTTTCTCGATTTCGACGGGACGCTCGTCGAGCTTGCCGAAGCGCCGGACGCGATCCGGGTGCCGGGCGAGCTGCCGGGGATGCTGCAGCGCCTGGGCGAGCGGCTTGAGGGGCGGCTGGCGATCGTGAGCGGGCGCTCGCTCGCCGACCTCGACCGGCACGTGCGCTGCCGCGGGGTGGCGATGTCGGGATCGCACGGGCTGGAGCTGCGGCTCGCCGACGGGACGTCGCTGCCGCTCTACCGCCCGCTGGCACTGGATGCGGCGCGGGACGAGATCGCCCGCTTCGCCGCGCGGGGCGAGGGGCTCCTCGTCGAGGAGAAGCCGGCAAGCGTCGCTTTGCACTTCCGCCGGGCGCCGGAGCGGGAAAAGGAGGTCGCGTCGCTGATGGAAGAACTGGCGGCGCAGGCGGGCCTTACCGTGCAGCACGGCAAGATGGTGGCCGAGCTCCGGCCCGTCGGCGCGGACAAGGGCGACGCGCTTCGTGCATTGATGATGGAACCCGCATTCGCCGGCGCGCGTCCTTTGTTCATGGGAGACGATCTGACGGACGAACATGCCTTCGAGGCCGCCGCGGCGCTTGGCGGCGCGGGCGTGCTTGTCGGGCCGCCGCGCGCCACGGCGGCGCTCTACCGGCTGGACGGAGTCGCGGAGGTGGCCGCGTGGCTGAAGGCGGCGGCGTGAAGGACCTCGATCTCTGGCCGATCGGCAATTGCCAGGTGAGCGCGCTGGTCGACCGCGCGGCCGGCATGGTCTGGGGCTGCGCGCCGGCGGTCGACGGTGACCCGCTCTTCTGCGCGCTGCTTGAGCCCAAGGGCGAAACGGAGCAGCCGCGCGGCGAATGGCGGGTCTCGGTCGAGAACCAGGTGCGGGTCGAGCAGCGTTACTTGAGGAACACGCCGATCCTGATCACGCGGCTGTTCGATGCGGACGGCAACAGCGCCGACGTGTTCGATTTCTGCCCGCGCTTCGAGCGCACGGGGCGGATGTACCGGCCGGTGGCCTTTGCGCGGATCGTGCGCCCAGTGTCTGGCGCGCCGCGGGTGCGCGTGACGCTCAACCCGGCGACCGACTGGGGCGCGAAGGATGCGGAGCGGACCAGCGGCACCAACCACATACGCTTTCTCCTGAAGCCGCAGCCGCTGCGCCTCACCACCGACGCGCCGGTGGGCCACGTCCTGCAGAGCCGCCCGTTCCGGCTCGAAAAGGCGCTGCACTTCTTCCTCGGGCCGGACGAGCCCTTTTCGGGAAATATCGGCCACACGGTCGCGACCATGCTCCACCAGACGAGCGACGAATGGCGGGGCTGGGTGCGCGGGCTCGCCGTGCCGCTGGAGTGGCAGAAGGTGGTGATCCGCGCCGCGATCACCCTGAAGCTCTGCCAGCATGAGGAGACGGGCGCGATCGTCGCGGCGCTCACCACCTCCATTCCGGAAGCGGCGGGGAGCGGGCGCAACTGGGATTATCGCTACTGCTGGATCCGCGACGCTTATTACACGGTGCAGGCGCTGAACCGGCTCGGCGCGCTGGACGTGCTGGAAAATTACCTGAGCTACCTCAGGAACATCGTCGATGCGGCTCCGGACGGGTTCATCCAGCCGCTTTACGGCGTGTCGGGCGAGCCGAAGCTCGAGGAATGGCATGCGGACGGGCTGGCGGGCTATCGCGGCATGGGGCCAGTGCGTGTCGGCAATGCCGCCTACCACCAGGTCCAGCACGACGCTTACGGACAGATCGTCCTGTCCAACGCCCAGGCCTTCTTCGACGAGCGGCTGTTCCGCACCGCCACGCACGAGGATTTCGCCGCGCTGGAGAAGGTCGGCGAGAATGCGTGGAAGAATCACGACCAGCCCGATGCGGGGCTTTGGGAGTTCCGGACGCGGGCGGCGGTGCACACGTATTCCGCCGTGATGTGCTGGGCGGCGTGCGACAGGCTCGGCAACATCGCCGAGCGGCTCGGACTCGAAGCGCGCGCGTTCTTCTGGCGGGAGCGCGAGTGCAAGGTGCGCGACACGATCGAGCGCGAGGCGCTGATCGAAGGCGAAGGCCGCTTCGGCGCGAGCTTCGGCGGGGAGGAGCTGGATGCCAGCCTGCTGCAGCTCATCGACATGCGCTTCGTCGCGCCCGACGACCCGCGCTTCCGCGCCACCTTCGAGGCGGTGGAAAAGGGCCTCAGGCGCGGCGAGCATATGCTGCGCTACGCCGCCGAGGACGATTTCGGCCTGCCGGAAACGGCGTTCAACTTCTGCACCTTCTGGCTGATCGAAGCGCTGCACATCGTCGGGCGGAAGGATGAAGCGCGCGAGCTTTACGAGCGCATGCTGGAGCGGCTGACGCCCGCCGGCCTCCTGTCCGAGGACACGGATTTCCACACCGGCGAGCTGTGGGGCAATTATCCGCAAACCTATTCGCTGGTCGGCCTGATCAACTGCGCCGGCCTGTTGTCCAAACCCTGGAGCTCCGTCCGATGAGCCGCCTGATCATCATTTCGAACCGTGTCTCGGCGCCCAAGGGCGAGGGGCAGGGGGCCCAGGGCGGGCTCGCCGTCGCGCTTTCCGCGGCGCTTCGCGACCATCGCGGCCTGTGGTTCGGCTGGTCGGGCGAGCGGACCGACGAATTTACCGGCCAGATCAACCTCCAGCGCCACGAGGGCGTCACCACCGCGACGATCGACCTCGAGGAGCAGGACGTCGAGGAATATTATAACGGTTATGCGAACCGGACCTTGTGGCCGCTTTTCCACTACCGGATCGATCTGGCGGAGTACGACCGCAGCTTCGGGTCGGGCTACGAGCGGGTCAACGAGCGGTTCGCCGAGACGGTGGCGCCGCTGATCGAGCCGGACGACCTCATCTGGATTCACGATTATCACCTGATCCCGCTCGGCCAGCAGCTTCGCGAGCGCGGGCTCAAGAATCGGATCGGCTTCTTCCTCCATATTCCCTGGCCGCCGGCGCGGCTGATGGTGTCGCTGCCCTTTCACGAGGGGCTGGTCCTTTCGATGCTCGCCTATGACGTGATCGGCTTCCAGACCGAGGAATGGCTGGAAAGCTTCCTCCATTATGTCGAGCGCGAGATCGGGGGGCATTGCGACCCGGACGGGACGGTGACGGTGGGCGACCGCTCGGTCCACGCCGCAGCCTATCCGATCGGCATCGATTTCGAGGAGTTCCACAAGGCGGCCTTCAGCCCCGGCGCGGTGGACGCCTGCCGCCGGCTCACCGAAAGCGCCGCGGACAAGAAGGCGATGATCGGAGTCGACCGGCTCGATTATTCCAAGGGTCTGGAGGAGCGCTTCCTCGGCTATCGCCGCTTCCTCGAAGAGCATGAGGATTATCGCGGCAAGGTCTTCCTGCTCCAGATCGCGCCGCCCTCGCGCGGCGAAGTGGACACGTACGAGATCATCCGCGAGCGGCTCGACGAGCTGTCCGGGCGGATCAACGGCGAGTTCGCCGACGTCGACTGGGTGCCGATCCGCTACGTCAACCAGGGCCATCCGCGCGAGGAGCTGGCCGGCTTCTACCGCGCCTGCCCGATCGCTCTGGTCACTCCGCTCCGCGACGGGATGAACCTCGTCGCCAAGGAATATGTGGCGGCGCAGGATCCCGAGGATCCGGGCGTGCTCATTCTGTCTCGCTTCGCCGGCGCGGCGCTGCAGCTGAAGGACGCGCTTCTCGTCAATCCTTATTCCAAGGAGGAGATCAGCGACGCGATCCACCGCGCCCTCAACATGCCCAAAGAGGAGCGCATCCGCCGCTGGCGCGCATGCTACGAGAGCGTCAAGAACGAGGACGTGGTCGCCTGGCGCAAGGGGTTCGTGGATGCGCTGAGGAACAGCCCCGGGCCCGACGCGCGCGAGGCGCGGGACGCGGACGACGCGGCGGCCTAGCCCGGCGTGATCGAATCTCCGATGCGGCTGTCGATCCGGCGGTAGCGCGCTTCGGCAAAGCTGAAGAGGCCGAACAGGACGAAGCCCGCGGCGACCGCCAGCTGCAGGTTGGACGGGAGCGAGCTCAGGGCCTGGCCGACGCCGCCCGCTTCGCTCGATTGCTCCTCGAGACCGGCGCGGAACAGGAACAGGCCCATGACCAGGAAGACGATGCCGCGGGCGAGATAGCCGGCGCGGCCGAGCCAGCAGATCGCCGTCTTGGCCGAGCCCGACGGCGCGAGGCTCTTCATGAAACTTGCGCTCCAGGCGCGGCCGATCTGGAACAGGCCGGTGGCGGCGAGGATGGCCGCGCCGGCGAGAACCATCAGCCAGCCGCCCGGCAGGCCGAGCGCGGTTTCGGCGCCCTGCTGCGCGCTGTCGCCGCCGCTCCCACCATTGTCGTCGCCGATGGCGTGGAGGAGGGCGGCGACGCCCAGGGCGAGATGGATGAGCCCGGAGACGACCCCGCCGGCGCGGACGGCGATGCCCTTCGCGTCACTGCCCTTGCCGCTCGTGTCGAGCCACGCTTCGGCGAGGCGCCAGGCGGCGTAGAAGAGAAAGCCGACGCCCATGGCGGCGAGCAGAAACCGGCCGTTGCCGCTGTCCAGCCAGGCAAGCACGCCCGCCCCGTCCTCGGTGCGGCCGCTCTTCAGCGCCAGCCAGCCGATCAGGCCGTAAAGGACACCGCGGGCCGCGAAGCCGGTGCGCGTCAGAAGCTCGAACTTACCCGCCACGCCTGCCCTCCAATTGGTTCGGAAGGACAACCGCTCGCGACCGAGACCGTTCCGGTGCCTTAACTAAGCGGGCGTTCGCTGGCGCTTAGCGTTCGATGCAGAGGGCAATGCCCATGCCGCCGCCGATGCAGAGGGTCGCCAGGCCCTTCTTCGCGTCGCGGCGCGCCATTTCGTGGAGCAGGGTGACGAGAATGCGGGCGCCGGACGCGCCGATCGGGTGGCCGATGGCGATGGCGCCGCCGTTGACGTTGACCTTCTCGGAGTCCCAGCCGAGCTCCTTGCCGACCGCCAGCGCCTGGGCGGCGAAGGCTTCGTTGGCTTCGATGAGGTCGAGGTCGGCGACCGACCAGCCGGCCTTTTGCAGCGCGCGCTGGGTGGCGGGAACGGGGCCGATGCCCATGATCTCGGGATCGACGCCCATCGTCGCCCAGCTCGCGACACGGCCGAGGATCGCCGAGCCGCGCGCTTCGGCCTCCTCGCGGCTCATCAGGACGAGGGCGGCGGCGCCGTCGTTCAGGCCCGACGCGTTGCCGGCCGTGACCGTGCCGTCCTTGCGGAAGGCCGGGCGGAGGCCGGCGAGGGCGGAGGCTTCGACGCCGTCGCGGATGAATTCGTCCCGGTCGGCGACGGTTTCGCCCTTGCGGGTCTTGAGCGTGACCGGCGCGATTTCTTGCGCGAAGCGGCCGTCGGCGCGTGCGGCGGAGGCCTTGTTCTGCGAGGCGGCGGCGAAGGCGTCCTGGTCCTCGCGCGTGACCTGGTAGCGCTCGGCCAGCTTCTCGGCCGTTTCGCCCATATGGTATCCGGCGAAGGCGTCGATCAGGCCGTCCTTCAGCATGGTGTCGACGAAATCGAGATTGCCCATCTTGGTGCCGGCGCGGACATGCTGGGCGTGGGGCGAGAGGCTCATCGATTCCTGCCCGCCGGCGACGACGATGCGGGCGTCCCCGGTCTGGATCGCCTGGGTGGCGAGGGCGACGGCGCGCAGGCCCGAGCCGCAGACCTGGCTGACGCCGAAGGCCGGCACTTCCTTGGGGATGCCGGCCGCCATGGCGGCCTGGCGCGGCGGGTTCTGGCCCATGCCGGCGACGAGCACCTGGCCGAGGATCACGTCCGATACGTCCTCCGGCGCGACGCCCGATTGCGCGAGCGCGGCGGAGATGGCGACGCGGCCGAGCTCGTGGGCGGGAGTGGAAGCGAAGGCGCCGAGGAAGGAGCCGACGGCGGTGCGCTTGGCGGCGGTGATGACGACGTCGGTCATTGAACTCGATCCTTTCGAATACCGCTAGCCCTGAGCCTGTCGAAGGGCGGTTTGCAGCGCGCCGACCCGGGCTTCGACAGGCTCAGCCCTAGCGGTGTTGAGCCTGGTGTGTTGAGGGCGCGCCTAGCATTTCGCTGCGATGCGGGAAAGCCAGCCGGAGAGGGGTTCCCACAGCGCGTGTCGGGCGCGGCCGCCGACCACCATGCCGACATGGCCGAGCGCGAGGTCGAGGCGCTCGCCCGCGGGCGCGGCACTTTCGTGGGGGACGATACGATCGACGGTGGAGACGATGTTGAGGAAGTCGAGCGGCGCGGGATCGACGGTCTCGCCGGCGACCCGCCATGCGCCCCGGCCGGGCAGGTCCTGTGCGAAGAAGTCTTCGAACAATTCGCGCGCGGCGGCGACGGCGAGGGGCGGGCCGTTATTCGCCCAGTCTTCGAGGCGCA
>DASVQT010000055.1:0-11470 GCA_036388975.1 Allosphingosinicella sp.
GACCAGTTCTCCACCTCCTGGGTCATCAGGTTCTCGTTCGGGATCAGATGCTCCTTGCCGTCGCGAGTCACGATGGAAACGGCGCGCACCCCGATCTTGGTCACATGCCCGAAGCTGTCGCCGACGACGATCACGTCCCCCGGCTTGATCGACCGGTCCATCAGCAGGATGATCCCGGCGATCAGGTTGCCGAACGTCTTCTGCAGGCCGAAACCGACGGCGAGGCCGAACGCACCGGAAAAGACCGCAAGCGCCGTCAGGTCGATCCCGACCAGGTCGATGCCGATGAAAAAGGCGACGGTGACGATCGCCACCGCCGACAGCTTCTGAGCGAGAAGCTGCTGCGTCGCGTCGAGGCCAGAGGCGCGTTTGATCGCGTGGCTCACGAAGCGATTGAGGAGCTTTACCACCGCGTAGAGCGCCGCCGCCGTGATCAGCACCTGGAGAATGGTGAGCAGCGAAATGCGAGTCGCGCCCGCATCGAAGCCGATCCTGTCGAGAAGCTCCGAGAGCGCCCGCAGCCCGCCGACGGCGCGCGCCGCGATGGCCGCAAAGGTGACGCCCGCGAGCAGGGCCGCCACCCATTGCGGCACCTGCAGCCCGCGAAGGAACCCCCAGACGAGCAGGGTCGCCGACGCGGCCAGTGAAATGCCGAGGGCGATGGCCGCAAGCGGCCGCCAAGCGTCCGAATACAGGACCAGCCCCACCGCCGCGGAGAAGACCAGATAGCGGGACAAGGCGCACATGCGCGATGCGACGCCCTCGGCGCGCGCGCCCGCCCGGTGCTCCCAGAAACGGGCGAGCCGCGGCCCGATCCGGCTCCCGGCAAACCAGGCGGCGATCCAAGCGAGGCCGACGAAAACCGCCGCAGCGGCCACCGAGACCCAGTCGGCGCAAGTCGGCCAGGTGACTCCAAGCCCTTCGAAGATCGTCCTCAAGGCCGCTCCGTCCAGCTTGCGAGCCCTCGTTCCAGGTCCGCGATCAGGTCGTCGGCATCCTCAAGGCCGATGTTGAGCCGCACCACCGGCCCTTCCGCTTGCCACCGCGTGGCCGTGCGCTGCGCCGCCGGATCGACGGGCACGGCGAGGCTTTCGAACCCGCCCCAGCTATAGCCGATGCCGAACAGCTCGAGCGCATCGATCAGGCGCACCCGCGCCGCATCGTCGCCGCCTGCGAGAACGAAGGAGAACAGCCCGGAGGCGCCCTTATAGTCGCGCGCCCAATGTTCGTGCCCCGGGCAATCCGGCAGCGCCGGATGCAGCACGCGCGCGACTTCCGGTCGCCCCTTCAGCCACTGCGCGACGCGAAGCGCGCTTTCCCCATGCTGGCGCAGGCGCAGACCCATGGTTCTGAGCCCCCGCGACCCGAGCCACGCATCGTCGGGGCTCACCGAATGTCCCAGGTCCCAGCTCACCCGCTCCAGCGTCGGGTAAAGCTCCGGCGTCGCCGTGACCGAGCCGAGCATCACGTCGGCATGGCCGCCGACATATTTGGTGCCGGCGAGGATCGACAGGTCGATGCCGTGCGACAGCGCCGGGAACAGGAGCGGCGTCGCCCAGGTGTTGTCGAGCAGGGTCACGACGCCGCGCGCCTTCGCGGCACGGCAGATCGCAGGCACGTCCTGCACCTCCAGCGTCCCCGATCCCGGGCTTTCGAGAAAGATGGCACGAGTCGCGGGGCCGATCAGGTCGGCGATCGCCTCGCCGATCGTCGGGTCGTAATAGCGTGTGGAAATGCCGCTGCGCTTCAGGAAGCCGTCGCAGAACCGCCGCGTCGGTCCGTAGACGGTGTCGACCATCAGCAATTCGTCGCCGCTTTGCAGCACGGCGAGGAGCGGCGCGGTCACCGCCGCGAGCCCGTTCGCATACAGCATCGTGCCGCCCGCGCCGGGCTCCAGCGCCGTCAGCGCTTCGGCCAGCGCCCATTGCGTCGGCGTTCCGTGCAGCCCGTAATAAGCCTCGCCGAACCGCGGCGCCGCCGCGCGCATCTCGGCGACGTTGTCGAACAGCACGGTCGAGGCGCGGTGCACCGGCGGGTTGACGATCCGCCCCCGCCATTCCTTGCGCCTGCCGCCATGGACCAGCTTTGTGTTGTCGCCCGCCTCGCTCACGCCGCGCCCGTCGCCTTGGGCGTGTCCGGATCGCCGCCCCACTCGCTCCAGCTTCCGTCGTACAGCGTCATGTCCTCCTTGCCGAGAAGGTGGGCGCCGAGCAGCAGGACGCAGGCCGTCACCCCCGACCCGCAGGTCGCGACCAGCGGCCTCGACAGATCCACTCCGGCCGCTTGGAAAGCGGCGCGAAGGGCCTCGCCGCGCTTCCACGTTCCGTCCGCTTCGAACAAGGCGCTTTGAGAAAGGCTCCTGGACCCGGGGATGTGCCCGGCGGCGAGTCCGGCGCGCGGCTCGGCATTCTCGCCGCGAAAGCGCGCGCCCGGCCGCGCATCGACGATCTCGACGTTGCTCGAGCCCACCACACCCAGCATGAATTCCTTGTCGACGACCGCTCCCTCGACCGCAACGAGCGTGAAATGCCCGTGCCCGCGCGCGGGCCGCTCGCTCGCCAGCGGCCGTCCTTCCGCCTTCCACGTCTCGAGCCCGCCATCGAGAACCGCCACCCGGCGTGCCCCGAACGCCCGCAGCATCCACCAGGCCCGTGCGGCCGAGTGAAGCGGGCTGTTGTCGTAAACGACGATCCGGTCCCCGTCCCCGATGCCCAGCGCGCGCATCTTGCTCGCGAAAACATGCGCCGGCGGGAAACTGTGCGGCAGCGGGTTCGAAGGATCGACGGCGGCGTCGAGGTCGAGGAACACCGCGCCCGGAATATGCTCCGCCTCATATTCGGCGGCGCCGTCGCGGCCCGAATTCGGCAGGAAAGCGCTGGCATCGATCACGCGCAGATCCCGCGCGCCGAGTTGTTCGGCCAGCCAGCGGGTGGAAACGAGCGACTCCATCGCCGCCCCTCTAGCGGCAAGCGGGGCTTGCCCGCAAATCCGGCGCGCTCAGCGTGCGAAGCGGCGGAAGAAGCTCGTCTCGTTCCAGCGCGGCCGCGCCTCGGCATTGGCGACGCGCAGCGCCAGCGCGCCGATGAAGTCGTGCAGCCTGATCTCGTCCTCGCGGAACACCGGCTGCGAGCCGTCGTCCGTGGGTGAATGATAATGCGTCGCACGCCACGCGCGCTCCGTCTCCGCCTCGGGCGTGCCCGCCGCGAAGCCGAACTTGAACGCGACCGAAGGAATACCCTGCTCGATGAAGGCATATTGGTCCGAGCGGGTGAACGAGTTGCGATTGGGGAAGGGGTCGGGCTGCAGCGGCAGCCCCACCGTCGCCGCCACGGCCGCCGCATCCGCGCCGAGGCTGCTCTCGTCCGCGCCGATCACGGTGATGCCGGTCAGCGGATAAAGCGGCAGCGCCATGTCATAATTGAGGTCGGCGACGATGGAGGCGCGCGGCACGCTTGGCCGCCGCGAGAAGTAGCGGGCGCCGAGCAGCCCCTTCTCCTCCGCCGTCACGAACACGAACAGCAGGGAGCGCTTCGGCCGCGCGCGGGTCCGCTTCATCTCGGCCGCGATGTCCAGCAGGGCGGCGACGCCCGCCGCATTGTCGAGCGCGCCGTTGTTGATCCGGTCGCCGGTGCCGCTTGCGCTGATGCCGAGCCCGTCGAGATGGGCGCTCATCACGACATGCTCTGCGCGAAGAGCCGGGTCGGTCCCGGGAAGCCGTGCGACGATGTTGTTGGACGCGAGCCGCCGCGTCGTCGGCGCCAGCGTCGCACGAAGCGCCGCCCGCAGCGGAAAGGACGGCACCGCGCCCGACGCGTCGGCGAGCCGCGCCACTTCGGCGAAGGTCCGCCCGGAGCCCGCGAACAGCCGCTCCGCTTCGGCGGGGTTGAGGCTCGCGTCGAAGAAAGTGCCGGGCACGTTGCGGATCGCCGGCTCGGCGAAATAAAGGCCGGCCGCCGTCGCGCCGGCCATGGAGCGGGTCCAGGGGGATTCCGACTGGGTCGGCGTCGTGAGGCTGATCGCCCCCACCGCGCCGCGCTCCGCGAGCAGGCGCGAGCGCTCCGCCCGCGCGTGCGACTTGAGCGCTCCGGAGATGTTCGCCGGACCGCCGCTCACGAAAACCGCGATCCTGCCGCGAAGGTCGACGCCCGCGAAATCGTCGTGGCCCGCTTCGGGAATGTGCAGCCCGTAGCCGACGAAGACGAGCGGCGCCTCGACTCGCGCCGGGAGCGGCGAGCGGCGCCCGACGATGATGTCCTGCGGCGAGCGAAGCGGCGTTTCCGCACCGTCTGCAACCAGAGTCACGCGCGCCGCCGCGGGATCGAGCGTCTGCTCCTCGAACTCCACGCGCTGATAGAAGCCGCTGGTCCCGGCAGGCTCCAGCCCCAGTGCCTGAAGCCGCTCCACGACGAACGCCGCCGCGCGGTCGTAGCCCGGCGTTCCCGCCTCTCGCCCTTCCATCGCGTCGGCCGACAGCGTGGACACGTCGCTCCACCAGCGTTCGGCCCGCTCGGCGCGGCTGAGCGGCGGAGCGGATGCGGTGGTGCAGGACGAAAGGGCGAAAAGAGCGAGGAGGATCAGGCGCATGGCGCCCGCTCAAGCGGTTGCCGGCCGCCGCTTCAAGTAGAATTCGCCGTAATAAGCCGAAAAGAACGCGGCGGCGGGCGTCGCGACCACCGCGCCGAGCAGCCCGAAGGCGAGCGCGAACGCCAAGGTGAAGAAAAGAAGCAGCACCGGGTGGAGCTGCATCGTCGTGCCCCGGATCCGCGGCGCGAAGACGTTGCCGAGGATTTCGTTGGAAACGAGATAGAAGAGCGCGACCCAGAGCGCCGTCATCGGCCCGATGGTGAGCGAGATGAGGACCGGCGGCGCCGCCATGACGTAGCCGCCGATCCGCGGGATGAATTCCGCGAAAAAGGCGAGCGCCGCCCACACTAGGGCGCCCGGCACGTCCATGATCGTAAGGAAGATGAACACGGCCACCGCCTCGATGATGCCGAGGATGAGGCTCGCCTTGGTCCAGCCGACCACGGCCCGGCTCGCCCGCGCCAGCGCCCGCGCGCCTTGCCTCCGATAATCGGTCGGCAGGCTGCCCAGATAGCCGCGCAGCACCGGCATCGGATCGAGCAGGGTGTAGAGGACGAAGCTCAGGAACACGACGAGCAAGGCGACGAATGCCAAGAGCGACAGCGATACGCCGAGGGCGCCGCCGAACAGCGAACCCGGCGACGGCACCACCCCGTCCAGCGCCTGCGTGTCGGCGGCGAACATGCCCTGGAGCTCGGGATAGCGAACGAACAAGGCCGCGATCTGCGCATTCAGCTGGGCGATCAGATTCGGCAGGCCCTTGACCAGCAGGACGACCTGGCTCGCCACCCGCGGAATGATCAGCGCGCTCAGCGCCACCACCGTGCCCAGAAACAGGAAAAAGGTAAGCCCCGCCGCCGCCTTGCGCTTCATGCCCCGCCTCACGAACCAGCGCACCGGGGCGCCGAGCGCGATCGTCACCACCAGCGCGAAGAACAGGATGAGGACCGCGGTCATCACCTTGTAGAGGAACCACAACACGACCACTGCCGCGGCGGCGCCGAAGACGAGCGACAGATAGGCCGCGGCGCGGCTGCGGGCGGCGGGGCTTGGGGGCAAAGCGGCCATCGACGCTTCCGTTAGCGAAGCGCGCACGGGAATGACAGGGCGCGCACGAGGCGCTAGGACGCGCCGCCATGGACCTCACCCATCTCGGACAAACCTCGCGCCTCCCCGCTTCGCCGGAGGAAGCGCGGCTCGATTACGTTCCCAATCCGCGGCCCGGCACGCTTTATCTCGTCCGCTTCGCCGCGCCCGAATTCACATCGCTCTGCCCGGTCACCGGCCAGCCTGATTTCGCCCACCTCGTCCTCGACTATGCGCCGGGCGAGACCATCGTCGAATCCAAATCCCTGAAGCTCTTCCTCGGCTCGTTCCGAAACCATTGCGGCTTCCATGAAGACGTGACGGTGGGCATCGGCCAACGGCTCGCCGAGGAGATGAAGCCGCGCTGGCTGCGCATCGGCGGGTACTGGTATCCGCGCGGGGGCATTCCGATCGACGTCTTCTGGCAGAGCGGCGCACCGCCCGCCGACCTCTGGGTCCCGGACCAGGGCGTTCAATCCTATCGCGGGCGGGGCTGAGCCCGCGATGGGCGACGTGCCCTCCATCGCCGTCTTCGGCGCCGGCTCGGTCGGCTGCTTCGTCGGCGGCGCGTGGCAGGCGGCCGGGCTGCCCGTCTCCTTCATCGGCCGGGAGCGCACGAAGAAGGACGTCGATGCCCACGGCTTGACGATCACCGACATGGACGGCACCCGCCTCCATCTCCCGCCCGGCTCGGTGAGCTTCGGCACGAACCCGGCGGCGCTCGCCGAAGCCGGCGCCATCGCGCTGTGCGTCAAGAGCTTCGACACGGAAGAGGCCGCGCGGGACATCGCCAGACATGCCCGCAAGGGCACGCCGGTGATCAGCTTCCAGAACGGCGTTTCGAACGTCTACCGCCTGAAGGAGAAGCTGCCCGGCTTCGACATCCTCCAGGGCATGGTCCCGTTCAACATCGCCTATCTGGGCACGGGCCGCTGGCACAAGGGCGTGGCCGGCGAACTCGTCGCCGAGCAGCGGCCGCTCACCCGGGCCATCTCCGAAAAGCTCGGCCGCCGCCTCGGCCAGCTCCGGCTGACGGAGGACGTCGACGGCCTCGCCTGGGGTAAGCTCCTCATCAACCTCAACAATGCGGTGAACGCTTTGTCCGGACGCAGCCTGCTCGAGCAGCTCTCCGACCGCGACTATCGCCGGGTGGTCGCGGCCACCATGGTCGAGACGCTGGAAGTTCTGAAGGCGGCGGAGATCAAGCCGGCGAAGCTCGGCCCCATTCCGCCCGATCTTCTTCCCCACGCCATTGCCGCGCCGGACTTCCTGTTCCGCAACACGATCCTGAAGGCGCAGCGCATCGATCCGCACGCCCGCTCGTCCATGGCCGACGACCTCGCCGCCGGGCGGCGGACGGAAATCGACTATCTGAACGGCGAAGTGGTCAGCCTCGCCCGCTCGCTGAGGCTGCGCGCCCGTGTGAACGAAACAGTCGTGGCGCTGATCAAGCAGGCGGAAGCGGGCGTCGACAAGAAGTGGGGCGGCAAGGAGCTCCACGACTATGTCATGAAGGGCAGCGCCCAGGCCTAGGCCGCCGCGCGCGCCTTGCGGTAGAGCCAGGCGGTGACCAGCGCGAACAGGAGCGTCCCCCCGACGAGTGCGAACGTCTCGAACCCTTCCGGCGCCAGCGCCAACGGCTCGCCCTCGTCGGTTGCATAGACGAGTGCTGCGAAGGCGACGTTGAGCAGGCTGTCGCCGACGATGAGGCCGGTCGCCATCAGCACGCCCATTCTCTTGGTGCGCTCCGGGTCGGCCGTCCTCGCGGCGCGCTTGTCGTAGAGCCAGCCGAGCACGGCGCCCGCCACGACTGGGAGGGTCACGCCCATCGGCAAATAGACGCCGATGCCGATGGCGAGCGGCGGCAGCCTGATCTTGCCGGCCTTGCCGAGCAGCGCGTCGATGATGACGACGACGGCGCCGATCGCGGCGCCCGTCGAGATCATCGGCCAGTTGAGGCTTCCGCCGAGCGCGCCGCTCGCCAGCGCCGAGATAAGCGCGGCCTGAGGCGCCGCCAGCGCCTCCGGTCCCGCGCCGGGCATTCCGGCAAAGCCGTTGGTGCGGACGAGCAGCTCCAGCACCGGCGGAATCACGACCGAACCGAACAGCACGCCGAAGACGAGCGCAAGCTGCTGGCGCCAGGGCGTCGCGCCGACCAATTGCCCGGTCTTCAGATCCTGGAGGTTGTCGTTGGAAATGGTTGCGATCCCGAAGACGATGGCGGTCGCGAACAGCGAATAGGCGATGAGCGCGCTCACCTGATCGGGGCTGTCGCCGGCGAAGAAGGCGGCGAGGAGCAGGGCCGCGGAGAGGATGGCGAGGATGCCGATGCCGGAAATGGGGCTGTTCGACGCGCCGATCAGGCCCGCCATGTAGCCGCAAACGGACGCGATCACGATTCCCGCGAGCAGGACCCAGACGAGCGTGAGGCCGATCAACGGCACGGCGACGGGCTCGAGCGGTCCGCCCGCGATGAAGCGCCACAGCAGGAACGAAATCGGCACCAGCGACGCGAGGATCACGCCGCCGACGATGCCGATCGGCATGTCGCGCTCGACCAGCGGCAGCTGCTCGCCGCTCCCGGAACGCAGCTTCGACGCCGAGACCGCCGAGGTCACGCCTTTCACGATCGGCCCGATGATCTTGAGCAGGGTCCAAATTGCCGCGACGCCGATCACGCCCGCGCCGAGGAAGCGCACGTCCTCCCGAAGCGCCGCGCGCGCCACCTCCTCCGCGTCGCCGGCGACGCCGCTCGTCAGGATCGGAAGCACGATCCACCAGCCCAGAATCATGCCCGTCAGCATTGCGAGGCCGACCGAGAGGCCGACGAGATGGCCGGCGCCGATCAGCGCGAAGGAGAGTGTTCCGGAAATCCCGGTGGCGGCGGGGCCCGCGCGAAAGAAGTGGTTCGCCGTCTCGGCGATCAATCGCGTCTTGGTGACGAGCGCGAAGGCGGCAGCCGTGATCGAGCTCCAGACGATGACCCGGAGGCCGGCCCGCGCCTCGTCGCTCCCTTCGCGCGTGCCGGCGCCGACCTTCAGCACTTCGGCCGCGGCCACGCCTTCCGGATAGGGAAGCGGCGTGTCGACGACGAGCGCGCGGCGGAGCGGAACGGAGAACATCACGCCAAGGATGCCGCCGACGGCCGTCACCGAAGCGGTCGTCCAGAAGGGAAAGCCCTGCCAGGCGCCGACCATGACGAGGCCGGGCAGCACGAAGATGATCGCCGCCAGCGTTCCCGCCGCGGACGCGACGGTCTGGACGATATTGTTCTCGAGAATGGTCGAGCTGGCGAAATAGCGCAGGATCGCCATCGATATGACGGCGGCCGGGATCGACGTCGCGAAGGTCAGACCCACACGAAGGCCGAGATACACGTTGGCCGCCGTGAAGACGAGGGTGATCGCGCCGCCCAGCACGATCGCGCGGATCGTGAGCTCGCGCATCTCGCCGCCCGCCCCTGTGCCCGTGCCCGTGCCCGTGCCCGCGCCCGTCGCCATCACCGTCTCCCCCCGAACAATCCGCCCAATATGCCGCGGACCAGCGATCCCGCCGCGCGGTTCACGACCTGCCTTTGCACCGCGCGGCCGAACTGGCCGGCCAGCTCCTCGTGCAGCGGCGGATTGGCGCGGCGCTCGCGCTCCGCCCTCGCCGCTTCGCGCTCGGCCTCCTTGCGCGCCTTTTCGGCGGCCTTCTCGGCTTCCTTGCGGGCCTTCTCCGCAGCCTTTTCGTCGAGCGCGCGCTGCTTGGCCGCCGCTTCCTCGTCCTTGCGCTTCTGCGCCTCGACCGCCGCCGCATCGGCGCGGGCCTTCAGCATCTCCTCGGCGCTTTCGCGGTCGAGCACGGTGTCGTATTTGTCGGCGACCGGCGACAGCGACTGGATGATCGCCCGCTCCTTCGGACTGAGCGGGCCGAGCCGGGAGCTTGGCGGCCGGATCAGCGCCCGCGCCGCCGGAGACGGCGCGCCGTCCGGCTGGAGGAGCGAAACCAAAGCTTCGCCGGTGCGAAGCTCGGTGATCGCCTGCTCGAGGTTCAGCCCCTCGCCCGCGCGGAACGTCGCCGCTGCGCCCTTCACCGCCTTCTGGTCCTTGGGCGTGAAGGCGCGCAGCGCATGCTGGACGCGATTGCCGAGCTGTCCGGCCACCGCTTCTGGAATGTCCGCAGGGTTCTGAGTCACGAAATACACGCCGACGCCCTTGGAGCGGATCAACCGCACCACCTGCTCCACCTTTTCGACCAGGGCCGCCGGCGCGTCGGCGAACAGCAGGTGGGCCTCGTCGAAAAAGAAGACGAGCTTCGGCTTGGGCGGGTCGCCCGCCTCCGGAAGCGTCTCGAACAGCTCGGACAGGAGCCAGAGCAGGAAGGTCGAATAAAGCTTCGGCCGCTGCATCAACTTATCGGCCGCGAGGATGCTGACCGTGCCGCGCCCGTCTTCCGCGACCTGCATGAGATCGGCAATGTCGAGTGCCGGCTCGCCGAAGAACAGGCTGCCGCCCTCCGCTTCGAGCTGGAGGAGCTGGCGCTGGATCGCCCCGACGGACGCCTTGGTGACGTTGCCATATTCGGCCGAAAGCTGCGCCGCATTGGTCGCGCACCAGGCGAGCATCGCCTGCAGGTCCTCAAGGTCGAGGAGCAGCAGGCCTTGCTCGTCGGCCACCTTGAAGGCGATCGACAGCACGCCTTCCTGCGTCTCGTTGAGGCCCATCAGCCGCGCGAGGAGGAGCGGCCCCATCTCGGATATCGTGGTGCGGACGGGATGCCCCTGCTCGCCGAGCAGATCCCAGAAGGTCACGGGAAAGTCACGGTAACCGTAATCGGCGATCCCGAGATCGGCCGCCCGGGCGCTCAGCGCCTCATGCGCCGTGTGGGTGGCCGAGCCCGCCATGGCGAGGCCGGCAAGGTCGCCCTTCACGTCGGCGACGAAGACGGGAACGCCGGCATTCGAAAAGCCTTCGACCAGCCCCTGGAGGGTCACCGTCTTGCCGGTCCCGGTGGCGCCGGCGATCAGGCCGTGGCGGTTGGCGCGGTTGAGCGGAAGGCGCTGCGCCGCGCCGTCCGCGGAGGCGCCGATGAAGAGGCTGTTTGTGTCGTCCACTTGCGTCCTCCGGCAGGCCAGGAGCCTCTATTCCCGAAGCGGCGAGAGACGGCAAGTTCCTCCCCATCGCCAGATGGGGAGGGGGACCATGGGAAGCATGGTGGAGGGGTAAAGGGCGCAGGACGAGGCGCTTCCGGCACCGGATCCTCTCGATCCTGCGCCTTCTACCCCTCCACCACCCTGCGGGTGGTCCCCCACCCCATGCGCTGCATGGGGAGGATTCAGGATCAGCGGGCCGCGGCGGCGCCGGCGAGGTCGACGCCGATATAGACGGGCGGCTGGTTTCCGCGGCGGATGAGGAGGAGAACGGTGCCGCGCCGCGCCTGGCGCGCCGCCGCCACCGCCGCCGCCGCTTCCTCGGGCGTGCGGGTCGGCCGGTTGTCGATCGACACGATGATGTCGCCGGCCTGGATGTTCTTCACCGCCGCGTCGCTGTTCTGGTCCACCGAGGCGACGACGATGCCGCGCAGGTTCGGATCGGCGACGCGAAGTTGGCGCGCGACGTCTGGCGTCAGCGTCTGCACGGTGATGCCGAGGCCTTCGCGAGTCGAGCGCTGGCCGCTCGACTGCGCTTCGCCCTTGCCGCCGCCCTGGCTCGGCGCCGGCTCCGCATCCTCGCCGCCGTTTATCCGGGCGAGCTCTTCGTCGGAGGGACGCTCGGCCAGAACCACCGTCACCGTCCGGCGCTGCCCGCCGCGCAGGATC
>DASVQT010000056.1:0-27848 GCA_036388975.1 Allosphingosinicella sp.
GAGGAACGTTAACGCAAAGTCGGCGAATCCAAATTCAGCGCCCCGATCGGGATCACCGTCACGTTGCGCCGCTCCCGCCGCAGCCGGTCGATAAAGGCGCGGGCGTTGCCGACGATCACCATGGTCGCGCCCTCCGGCGCCAGCAATTCCGTCGCCGCAATGCGCACGGCCGCGGCGTCGATGCCCAGCACCGCATCCTGGTACCGCCCGATCTCCTCCGGCCCGACGCCGGAGAGGACGTAGGTGCCGACGATGTCCGCGAGCCCAGCCGTCGTCTCCGCATTGCGCCCGAAGCCGCCGAGCAGCACCGCGCGCCTGGTGTCGAGCTCCGCCGCCGGCACCGGCGACGCGCCGAGCCGGCGCATTTCGGCGAGGATCAGGCCGAGCACTTCCGGCGCCGTTTCGTTGCGCGTCTGGGTCGCCGCGACGAACGCGCCGCCGCGGGCGCGCGCATCGACCGACGAGCCCGCGCCATAGGCAAGGCCGCGCCGGATCCGGATCTCCTGGTTGAGGCGCGAGCTGTAGCCGCCGCCGAGCACCGCATTGGCGAGCAGGGTGCGGTAATAATTGGGGTTGGAGCGCGGCAGCGTGCCCCGCGCGACGGCAACCGCCGCCTGCCCCGCATCGGGCATGTCGATCACGATCACATTGTCGATCGTGCCCTGTGGGCGGACCGGCTCGGCCGAAGTCACCGTCACTTCGGCCGGCTCCGCCCAGCTTCCGAAATGCCGCTCCGCGAGCGCCCGCGCCGCCGCGGGGTCGATGTCGCCGGCGAGAACGAGCGTCGCGTTGGACGGCCGCCAGGCGCGGCGATAGGCGGCGAGCACGTCGTCGCGGCTCAGCGCGCGCAGCGAGGCGGGAGTGCCGCCCGCCGCGTGGCCGTAGGAGCCGTTGCCGAACAGGGCCCGCATCGCGACGAGGCGCGAAACCGAGCCCGGATCGTCCATGGTGACCGTAAAGGCATCGATCGCCTGCGCCCGCTGCCGCTCCAGCTCTTCGGGCGAGAAAGCGGCGTTGCGCGCGATGTCGGACACGAGGGCGAGCGCGGGATCGAGATTGTCGGCCCGGACCGTGAGCCCGAGCGACATGCCGTCCGACTCCGCGCCCGCGCCGATCGAGGTGCCGAGCGCTTCCACGGCCCGGTCGATCTCGCTCGCCGAGCGGCTCGCCGTCCCTTCGCTGAGCAGCGCCGCAGTGAGCGCGGCGCGCCCCGCGCGGCCCTGCGGATCGAAGGCCGAGCCGCCTGCAACCACCACCTGCGCGCTCACCAGCGGCAGGTCGCGCCGGGTGACGGTCACCAAAGTCATCCCGTTGGCGAGCCGCTGCGTCACCGGCTGCGGCACCGGCGTGACCCGCGCGGCGCCCGGCTCCGGCGCCCTCACCCGCTCCGCTTCCGGCGCGAGGCTGACGACGCGGACGCCCGGCGGCGCCACCAGCGGCCGAGTCTCCACCGTCGGCGCGAGCGCGATGCGGTCCCCCGCCTGCGGACTGGGCCGCATCTCCTCGGGAAGGTACAGGATGGCGGCGCTGCGCTCGTCGCGTAGCCAGCGCTGCGCCACGCGCTGGATGTCGGCCGCGCTGACCGCCGCGATTTCGCGCAGGCGCCGGTTGGCCGCCTCCGCATCGCCGTCGATCATCACTGCATTGGCGATGGCGGACGCGCGCCCTTCCGCCGTTTCCCGCTCACGCAGGGCCGAGGTGAGCAGTTCGTTCTTGGCTTCCTCGAGCTCCGCCGCCGTCACCGGCGCGTCGCGCAGGCGGGCGATCTCGGCCCTGAGCGCCGCAAGGCCGCGCTGCGGGTCCTGCCCCGGCGAAAGGATGGCGTAAGCGGCGAGGTTGCCCTGGTCGATGCGCGTGTCCGGAAAGGACGCCGCCTGGCTCGCAATCCTCTGCTCGTAAACGAGGGCGCGGTGGAGCCGCGAACTTTCGCCCGTCGAAAGAATGCCGTCGAGCACCTCCAGGGCCGCGCTGTCCGCGTGCCGCACCGACGGAACCGGATAGCTCACCAGCACCGCCGGCAGCGGCGTGTTCGGCTCGTACACCGTGTGCGTCGTCGCCCGCGCCCGCTCCGGTTCGGCGACCTCGACGCGCGGGATCGGCCGGTCCGGCCGCTGGATCGGCCCGAAATAACGGTCCACCCAGCCGCTCAGCGCCGCCTCGTCGAAATTGCCGGCGACGACCAGCACCGCATTGTCGGGCCGGTAATAGGTCGCGTGAAAGGCGCGCACGTCCTCGATCGTCGCGGCATCGAGGTCGGCGATGCTGCCGGCGACCGGCCGCGCATAAGGATGCACGCTGTAGGACACGGCAGGATAATAGACGCCGAGCAGACGCCCGTAGGGCGCCGCTTCGAGGCGCGATCGCAATTCCTCCTTCACGACATCGCGCTCGGAGGCGAAGAAGCCGGGCTCCACGACCAGCGAGCCCATGCGCTCCGCTTCCGCCCAGAGCAGCCGCTCGAGATGGTTGGCGGGAACCGTCTCGTGATATCCGGTCACGTCCTCGGAGGTGAAGGCGTTGTTCTGCCCGCCCACGTCCTCGGTCAGCCGGTCGAGCATTTCCGGCGGCATGTTGCGAGTCGATTTGAACATGAGATGCTCGAAGAGATGCGCGAAGCCGGAACGGCCGCGCGGATCGTCCCGCCCGCCCACGCCGTACCAGACCTGCACGGCGACGCTTGGCGAATTCTCGTCGCGGATGGCGAAGACTCGAAGCCCGTTGGGCAGCGTCCGGCTGGTGTAGCGGATCGGCGGCACGGCGGCCGACGTTCCGCGGGCTGCGAGGCGGTCGGCCTCGGCTTCCAACGCGTCCGCCATCCTCTCGACCGCGGGGCTCGGCCGCTCGTTCGTCCGGGCGCAGGCCCCCGCGCCGAGCGCCAGCAGCGCCCCCGTCAACAATCTCGCCCGCAGCCGCATGCCCGTTTCTCCGCCTCTGTGCCTCGATCTGTCGCCGAGCCCGCCACGGCGGTCAAGCGGACCCGGATTTTCCCTATGGCGCAAAGGCCTGCGCCGCGTTAGCAGGCGCGCCGCAACGGGCGGCCGGGGGGCCGCTCCGCAGTCAACCATCCAGACTCCCCGGGGGGTTTCTTCATGCGTTTCAACGTCCTCGCGCGCGCGGCTGCGCTCGCCGCGCTGTTCACTTTGTCCGGCACCGTCGCCGTCACCGAAAGCCAGGCCCAGCTCGGCGGCGCCCTTCGCGGCGCGGCGAGCCGCCTCGGCGGCCGCGCGGCCGCCAACCTGCTCGACCGGCAGCCGATCACCACCAGCCTCGAAGACGCCCGCTGGGGCGACGCGTCCAGGGACGGCTTCACCCCGCGCGAAGCGTCGCGCTCGATGATGACCCTGCAGCGCACGCCCAATGGCGGCTTCGTCCTGCAGCCCGGCTATTACGTCATGCAGGCGCAGAGCTATTGCCTGAAGGCCGGCACGCACGGCCCGGGCGGCGGCGACGGCTACCTCTACGCGCCGCCCAAGGGCCCGGCTGACGATGCGGTAATGACCATCGTGCGCAACAGCGTGAACCATCCCGAAATCGCCCAGTCCGACATCCAGCAGCTTCTCTGGGCGATCATCGCCCGGGCGAAGTTCGAGGATCTGAGCACGCCGCTCAAGGCCACCGCCGCGCGCCTCCTCACGCCGCGCCAACTCGCCGGCCTCAATCGCAGCGCCCTCGACGTGCTCCAGGGCAATGCGCTGACCGACGCCTTGGGCGGCATCCCCGAGCCGCTTCGGCAGATCGCCCAGGCCGAGGCGCAGCTCCGCAGCATGCTGACCAGCCCCGGCTCCAGCTTCGCCGAAATGGAGCGGGTCGCGGTTCTCGCCGGCGCCGCCCCGCTCGGCGCGGGCAGCCGCGAGGTTCCGTCAGGCCGCTGGAGCCAGCATCCGGACGGCTACCATGTGCGCTACATCCCGTCGGGCTACAGCTCGACCCGGATCGAGATCTGGGTGCCGCAGGGCAGCCCGGCGGTCGGCAAGGAGTTCGATCCCGCCGCGCACATCGCCGTCCCCGGCAACACCTCCCGCCAGCGCCTCATCCAGTCCGGCCGCGCGCAGGCGGGTCGCTGAAGCAAGTTCCTCCCCATCGCCCGCGATGTGGAGGGGGACCGCACGAAGTGCGGTGGAGGGGTAGAAGGCTCGGCCTCTGCGGATTCGCGCCGGACCCACGAAGTCGGAGCCCTTCACCCCTCCACCATGCTCCGCCCTTCGCCGCCGCCTGCGGCGGCGCTCAGGACAGGCATGGTCCCCCTCCCCAAGCAAAGCTTGGGGAGGAACTAGCCCGCCAGCGCTTCCGCTTTTTCGGCGAGTTCCAGCCAGCGCTCTTCCGCCGCGTCCCGCTCCGCCCGCGCCTTTTCGATCGCCGCCGTAAGCGCCGCGAAGCGCTTCGGGTCGCGCGCATAAAGGTCCGGGTCGGACAAGGCCGCCTCGTCCCGCGCGATTCCCGCCTCGATCTCCTCGATCCTGGCGGGCAGGAGATCGTAATCGCGCTGGTCCTTGTAGGTGAGCTTGCGGACCGGCGCCGCCGCCGGCGCGCGGACGGGCTCCGCGGCTTTCGGCCTAGCGCGCTCCGCCCGCCCTTCCCGGTCCTGCGCCCGCTGCCGCTCCCAATCCTCATAGCCGCCGGCGACGATGTCGACCTTGCCCGAGCCGTCGAGCCCGAGCGTGATCGTCACCGTGCGGTCGAGGAAGTCGCGGTCGTGGCTGACGATCAGCACCGTGCCGTCATAATCGGCGATCACCTCCTGAAGGAGGTCCAGAGTTTCGAGGTCGAGATCGTTGGTCGGCTCGTCGAGCACGAGGAGATTGGAGCGCCGCGCGAATTCCCGCGCGAGCAGCAGCCGCGACCGCTCCCCGCCGGACAAGGTCCCGATCTTCGCGTCGATCAGCCCCGGCTCGAACAGGAACTCCTTCAGATAGCCCTGAACGTGCTTCCGCGTCCCGCGAACGTCCACCCAGTCGCTGCCGTCCGCCAGGATGTCGCGGACCAGCTTGCCCGGGTCGAGCAGCTTCCTTTGCTGGTCGATCACCACCCCGTTCAGCGTCTTGGCGCGCACGATCCGGCCTTCGTCCGGCTCGATGTCGCCGGTGAGCAGGCGCAGCAGGGTCGTCTTCCCCGCCCCGTTCGCGCCGACCACGCCGATCCGGTCGCCGCGCTGGATCTTCAATGAAAAGTCGCGGATCACCGTGCGATCGCCATAGGTTTTGGCGACTCCTTCCGCGTCGATCACCGTCTTGGTCTTGACGTCGTCGGACGCCAGGCCGAGCTTCGCCGTCCCCGGCGGCCCGAGCATCGCGGCGCGTTCGGCGCGCATTTCGTAAAGCTTGGTGAGCCGTCCCTGGTTGCGCCGCCGCCGCCCGGTGACGCCGCGGTGCAGCCAGTGCGCCTCCAGCTTCAACTTGGCGTCGAGCCGCTCGGCGTTGCGCTCCTCCTCGGCATAGACGCGCTCCGTCCACGCCTCGAAGCCGCCGAAGCCGATCTCGGTCCGGCGGATCGTCCCCCGGTCGAGCCAGGCCGAGGCGCGGGTGAGGCGCGTCAGGAACGTCCGGTCGTGACTGATCGCGATGAACGCGCCGCTGTAGCGCCCGAGCCACTCCTCCAGCCACTGGATGGCGGCGAGATCGAGATGGTTGGTCGGCTCGTCGAGCAGGAGCACGTCCGGGTCCATGGCCAGCGCCCGCGCGATCGCCGCGCGCCGCCGCTCGCCGCCCGAAGCGGTCGCCGCCGGCCGGTCGAGGTCGATGCCGATCTGGGTGGCGATCGCGTCCACTTCGTGCGGCGCCGGCGCGTCCGGCCCGGCGGCGGTGAAGTCGCGCAGCGTCTCATAGCCGGTCACCGCCGGATCCTGCTCCAGCAGCACGACGCGGGTGCCGGGCTGCACGGTCCGCCGCCCTTCGTCCGTTTCGATCATTCCGGCGAGGCATTTCAGAAGCGTCGTCTTGCCGGCGCCGTTGCGCCCGATCAGCGCCAGCCGGTCGCGCGGGCCGACGAACAGATCGAGGGCGCGGAACAGCCAGCCGGAGCCCTGGACGAGGCCGAGGCCTTCATAAGCGAGTACGGGTGCGGACATGGCGGCCCAGATAAGGGCGAGAGCCGCGCGCGTCACCCCTCCCGAGCGCGCGCGTCGCCGCCCGTCTGGCGCCGCCCCGCCCTTTCTGCCACCTTCCCATCCCATGACGAGGACCATCCTCCTCTACGCCCTCGCGCTCGCTTTCGCCGCCGCAGCGCTTCAATGGCTGCAGTCGCGCTACGCGCTGCGCCACATGTCGCCGGAAACCTACATCCTCCTTCTCGCGATCGGCTTCGTCGCGCTCGGCATCTGGGCCGGACGGCACCTCACCGCCCGCCCCGCCCCCGCCGGAGCCCCCTTCACGCCGAATGAAGCCGCCATCCGCTCGCTCGGCCTGACGCCGCGCGAATGCGAGATTCTCGCCCGCCTCGCTTCGGGCGAGTCGGTCAAGGAAATGGCGCGCGCGCTCGGCATCTCCCCCAACACGGTCAAGACGCACCTCGCGAGGGTCTACGAGAAGCTGGAAACGCCCAAACGCATCCAGGCGGTGGAGAAAGCCCGCTTCCTCGGCCTCATTCCTTGAGGCGATCGGGCCCAAATCACCCGTTCGGGCGATATCGGGCGAGGGCGGGCGCGCGGTAGACGGGAGGCCGCAACCAACAGGGGAGACACGTTCGATGCGCTACGCACTCACTTATGGCGGCCTGTCCGGCCTGATCGTCGTCACCGTGATCTCGACCGGCCTGAGCTTCGCCGACCGCGACGGCATCCTCACCTCCGAATGGCTCGGCTACCTCGTCATGCTGGTCGCTCTGGTGCTGATCTTCGTCGGCATGAAGCGCAACCGCGACGTGGAGCGCGGCGGCGTCATCCGCTTCCTTCCCGCGCTCGGCATCGGCCTCGCCATGGCCGCGGTCGCCGCCCTCGTCTACGTCGCCGTGTGGGAAGCCTATCTCGCCGCCACCGATTACGTCTTTTTCGATCAGTATGTTTCCGCCTTGCTCGAACAGAAGCGCGCCGCCGGCGCTTCGGCGGCCGAGCTCGCCCGGGAAGCGGCCTCGTTCGATCAAATGCGCGGCTGGTACGAGAACCCGCTGCTGCGCGTCCCCATCACCTTTCTCGAAATCTTCCCGGTCGGCCTGCTCGTCGCCCTCGTCTCGGCCGCATTGCTGCGCAACCCGCGCCTGCTGCCAGCGCGCACGAGCGAAGCCGCGCCTAGGCTCTAGCGCGGCACCCGGCCGGTGCGGACATAGCTTTCCTGGTCGGCGGCAAAGGCCTGGCGGCTGTTGGCGACGTTGGTCTCCACCTCCGAGCGGGCCCGCGCCTCCGTCCAGCCGTGCGACATGGCGAAGCGCATCGCTTCCGCGCGAAACCGCGTCTCTTCGGCCATGCAGCTGCGCGCAAACCCTTCGCGAAACGCCGCCGGGTCCATGCGCGTCGTCATGCCCATCTGCACGGTGGCGCGCATGCACGCCGTAAACCCGCCCATCGCGGCTTCGAACGCCTGCTGCTGCGGCGGCTGCGCGGCGAGCGCCAGCGCCAGGATCATGCTCACCTTCGAATTCTCCCTCTCGTTGCGCGCAGCCTAGCATGGCGATCGTCAACGCAAAGTTGCCGCGGACCCGCCCTGCGCGGCATCGCCGGGCTTGCCCGGCGCGGGCGAGGCTGTACTTGATCCCGCATGTCCGACCATGCAGCCGCCATCGAAGCCCTCGAACATCGCTGGATGAGAGCCTGGGTCGCGGGCGACGCCCGCACGCTGAAGCTCCTCACCTCCCGCGACTTCCGCATGGTGTTCGCCACCAGGCCCTGCGTCATCCTGGACGCGCCGAGCTGGCTCAAGGCGGCCGCCGACCGCTTCGCCTGCAACTCCTACCGGTTCGGCGACACTTATGTGAGCCGGTGCCGCACCGTTTCTGTCTTCGCCACCCAGCTGCACCTCGATGCCTGCGTCAGGGACGCCGATCTGTCCGGCACGCTCTGGGTCACGAGCAGCTGGGCGAAAGGGGGCATGCGCAGGCGCTGGCAGATGCGCGAGCGCGTCATCTCCAGGCTGCACGAAGACCCCGAACTGCCCCGCGCCGTCGCGTCCCTGCAGCTCTGGCGCTAGCGGCTCCCGGCCATACCAGCGGCCCTCGGCGGTCTTGCGCCGGCGCTCCCGCTCGGCGGCGCTGGGCTCCGGCGCGGCGAAGCTTCCGCGTTTGAAACCGAGTGCACCCGATCGTCCCCGGCTTCGTATCAGCGCCCCTGCTTCGATTCATAGGCTGCAAGCAGGGACCACAATTCCGCTCCGCCACCCCCCGCAAGTTCAACCGCATTCCTGACGGCGTGATATTCGACGTCGTCCTTGACGCAGCCGCGTTTCAAGACCCGGTAAACCACTGCGGAAAAGCGAAGCCGCATGTTCGTGAGCGTCGGCAGTCCGTGCTGCGCCAACAGCCGGTCGGTTTGTGCCACTCGCAAGACCGACCAGTCGCCGGTCACCTCGATCAAGTCGCCGATCGCCATTGCTAGCCCCGTCCGGGCCTTCGCTCGAGAGCGCCTTTCGATTTGCTCCAGGTGAACAATCGGATCGGCTTCCGGCGTCAGGCGATCGGGCGCGAAAGCCATGCCCGCCATATGTGCAAACCACGACTTCATCTGGTCGTAATCTTGTGCGTCGATCCTCATCGATGCTGGCTGACATGCGCGGAAGCCTTGTGCAATGATGCTTTGCGCCCTTGGCGCCCGCCCGGCGGAGCGCGTAAAAAGGCGCGCCATGCACATCCGAAAAGCCGAGACCGGCGATCGCACCGCCATCGCCGCGATCATCCTTCCCACGATCCGGGAAGGCAGCACCTACGCCCTCGATCCGGGCATGACCGAAGCCGAAGCGCTCGCTTACTGGACGGGTCCCGACCGCCAGACCTTCGTCGCGGTGGACGAAGGCGAGGTCGTCGGCACCTACTATCTCCGCGCGAACCAGGCGGGCGGCGGGCGCCACGTCTGCAATTGCGGCTACATGACCAGCCCCGCCGCCTCGGGGCGCGGCGTCGCCCGCGCGATGTGCGCGCACTCGCTCGAGCAGGCGCGCACGGACGGCTTCCGCGCCATGCAGTTCAATTTCGTGGTGAGCACAAACGAACGCGCGGTGCGCCTGTGGCAGTCGCTCGGCTTCGACATCGTCGGCCGCCTGCCGGGCGCCTTCGAGCATCCCCATCTAGGCTTCGTCGACGCGCTGGTCATGTACCGCACGCTCTGACTGGCAAGCCGCTCCGGCCAAGGCAACTGGACGCGGCGCGCGCAGCCGACCATCATGCGGGGACGAAGGAGACGGGACCTGAGGCGACACCGCACATGAAGCGCTCGGCACGGCGAGTGGACCCCGCAGGCATCGCCTTTCTCCTTGCGCTCTATTTCGCGCCCGTAGCCTTCGGCGCCCTCGCCCTTCAATCCAGCTGGCGCGCCCTCGCCGTCGCTTATGCGATCTGGTTCGGCGTCATGGCCGTCTGCATATTCTGGCCGGGCAACGGAAGCTGGCGTGAGAAGGTCGGCTGGGTCGTGGGGCTGGGCATGTTCTTCACCACGCCCGCGGTGATCACGCTCCTGCTCGTGATGCGCGAGGCGGCCGGCTTCCGCTGAACGTCACGTCGAAGCGCCGGACAGCCGGAGGGCGATCATGCCTCAGCGCCCGGCCTTGCGTTCGGCGGAGCGGGTGCGTGCGGCGGCGAGCATCGGGCGCTCGCCCACTTCCTCGATGAAGACGGCGACGATCCGGTCCGCGCGCGGCCCGAGCTCGCCGAGCCGCGCCCACAATTCCGGCACTTTGCCCATGAGGCCGAAGCCGGCGATCGGGCCCCAGCGAGGGCAGTTCTTCGGAAGCGCCGACACGTCCAGCTCGGGGGTGAGCTGCCATTGCAAGGCGAGGATGCGGCTGCCGAGCAGGGGGATCAGCGCGTCCTCCAGCGCCGTGAACTCCTCGAGCGGCAAGGCGGCCAGCAGCGACGCGGCGACCTCGGCCGAACGGCGGTCGCGCGCCGCTTTCGCCTTTTCGAGCCTCGCGCAGAGCATGGCGCCGCGGCCGGACAGCGCCGCCGGCCGGTCGAGGAGCAGGCGCCAATGCTTGAATGACCCCGGCGGCGCGTCGCTTTCCAGCCAGCGATCGAGCGCGCGCGACGCCTGTTCGGCCTGCCGCTCCCGCGCCGCCGCCTTGCGGGCGCGGCGCCGCGCCAGGCCCGGCAGCATGGAAGCGAGGACCGCTTCCAGCGCTTCGCCCGGAACCTGCGCCGACGGGGTGCGGGCGACCAGCGCCGCATCCACCAGCTCGCCAACCGAGCGGTCGCCGAGCGCCACCGGCCCGCCTGGCGCGAAGCCGGCGACCCACGAAGGCCGCCGCGCGCCGCCGCTGAAGATCGCGAAATCGTAAGCGAGGAGCAGGAGCGGCCAGTTGCCGACCGGCGCCGGCTTGCCGGCGCTCAACCGCCGCCGGACGGCGCCGTCCTCGACCGTGACGGTCCGCAGCGGCCCCGTCAGCAGCCAGGACCGGTCCTCCCGCACGGTGACCCCGACGCTGCCGTCGCGCACCGGGAGCACGACGCCATCCAGCCGCAGGCCTCCTCTGTCGGCCTTCCATTCGCCCGGCTCCAGCATCGCCCGCATCACCCCCGCCGCCGCATCGTCGGGACGGAAGAGTAATTGCCACCGCAGCCGCCACCAGCCCGGCTTGAAGGCGAGCCAGGCAAGGCCGGCTGTCTCGAAAAGCTGCCGGGCCTGCCTTTCCCTCGCCGCCGCCGAGCCCGCGCTGCGAAAGCGCACCAGCCGCGCCCCGGCATCCAGCGGGGCGAAGGCCTGATTGTCCGCCTGCAGCCGCCTGAGCAGGCGCGGCCCGCCGATCCGCTGCACCGCGAACAGCCCGAAATAGGCCGCGGGGAGGACGGCAAAAGCGAGCGGCCGGCTGCCGTTCAGAACTTCGGCGGCCAGCACCGCCATGCCGGCGAGGAAGCAGAAGCCCTGCAGCAGCGGCACCCGAAAGGCGATCGCGACGACGTTGAAGACGGGAACCGACAAGGGAATGACGAGCAGCAGCCCCGCCGCCACGAAGGCGGACCAGGAGACGGGCGACGCTTCCCCTCCCGCCAGCCGGACTCCCGTCCAGGCGGCGAGGGCAACCGGAACGAAGGGCAAAAGGAGGGCGATCAGCGGGTGGTAGGGATAAGGCAGCGTCCACCAGAAGCGCAGCTCGAAGCCAAGCAGGCGCAGCAGGCGCCACAGCGGCAGCAGCAGCCACCTGCGCCGCCCGCCGTTCTTCATCTGCGTGCCTGCCGCCATGCCCTTCGCCTTCCCCCGCGCGAAGCATGGCACCAAAGGGTCAACGCCCGGTCAACGCCCGCCTCCGGCCCTTAAGCCGGAACGTAGATCAGCCTCAGGACGTCCGCGCCGATCCGGTCGTGCGCGACGAGCCGGAGCGGCGGCCGCGGCCCGGCGAAATAAGGCGTGCCGTCCCCGAGCACGACCGGGTGAAGGTAGATCCGGTATTCGTCGATCAGGCCGAGATCGGTAAGGCTCTTGGCAATCGTCGGACCCGCCACCTCGATCTCGCCGTCCCGCTCGGCCTTCAGCCTCCGGATCGCGGCCGCGAGGTCCCCTTCGACACGCGCCGCATTGGGTCCGAACGACGCGACCGAGCCGGACACCACCCATTTGCGCTGCCCGCGCCACGCCTCTGCAAACGCCCATTCGTCCGCACCCCATTCGGGGCGATCCTCGTCCCAATAGCGCATGATCTCGTACATCCGGCCGCCGTAGAGGCTGCCCGCCTGCCCCCGCGCCTCCTCGATGAAGTGGCGAAACAGGGTCGGGTCCGGCGCGAAGCGCATGTGATCGACATAGCCGTCCAGCGACTGGTTCATTCCGAACACGAGCTTGGCCATCGATCGTCTCCCGCGCATGCGCCCGCGCAAGCCCTAGCGCATCAACCCCCTCCCCGCCCACCGCCTGAGGCCCGCCGGGAACATCGCTTGCGCACCCGGCGATAAACGTTACGATCCCGATACGTGCTGCACCGGCGCGCCAGGGGAAAATCGATGAACAACAAAGCTGCGCTTTCCGCAATGGCGGCGCTCGCCCTCCTTGCCGCCTGCAACGGCGACTCGGCGGACACAGCGGCGGGCGGCAATGCGGCCGGCGCCGCGCCTTCGTCCAACGCCGCAGCCGCAGCCGGCACCCCGGTCACGCGCGAGGCGCTGGTCGGCACCTGGGGCCAGAACAATTGCACCAACACGATGAGCTTCGCGGCGGACGGCACCGCGGAATCGTCCAGCGCCCAGCAGGCGAACAACCGCTGGAGCCTGGACGGAAGCACCATCGTGATCGCCTCGCCCGGCGAAGCCGACGTGCGCATGCCCGCCACGCTCGTCAACGGCGAGCTTCATCTCACCGGCGGCGGCGGCGAAGGCCAGTCCACGGTGCTGACGCGCTGCGAGGCCGAAGCGGCGGAAAGCGAAAACGAAACCGCCGAGGAGGCGGCCGAGTAGCCGGAATGAAAGCCGCGGCAACCGCCCGGCGCGCGTGGTCGGCGGCCGCAGCGGCGGCGCTGCTTGCGCTCGCCGCCTGCGGACCGGGCGTCGACCAAAACCGGAGCAACGCCGCACCGGTGCAGCCGGAGAGCAGGGCCCCGGCGCCGGCCGCTCCCGCCCCGGCGCCGGCACCCGCGGCGCCCGCACCTCGGCCCGCGAACGCCGCGGCCCCCGCGCGCCGTTGCGGCTGGCTGCACAATCCGACACCCGGAAACTGGTGGCTGCAGGACCGCGCCGGCCAATGGGTCCTCGCGGTGCAGGGCGGGCGCCAGGCGGCGGGCATGGACGAACTGCCCGACATGAGCGGTGCCGGCTGGCAGGAGGTAAACGGCCATTACGGCTATGGCTGCGCTTGCCTGACGGTCACCGCGGATCCCGTCACGCGCGAAGTCGCCGCCGTCGCCGATGCGCAGCCCAGGCCCCTCGCCGCCTGCCGCGCCGACAAGTCGCTGCCCCGCCCCTGAGCGCCTGAGGGCCGCGGTTCCCGCGCCGAGCATCGGTTGAGCGCCTTACGCGGGCGCCCCGCGGCATTTCCAGTGATCGTTTCGCCTCCGGCGGGAACGATGATTAACAATGTAAGTTTTGATCGTCATCTGAATCGCCAGTAGCGCTTCAGTACCCTCCATGGAGCCCTGTATATGGCCGATGAAGAGGAACGTGTTGTGCTCCCGCTTATCGAGGAGCGCATGGTGGTCGGCAAGCGTAAGTTCGAAACCGGCAAGGTCCGCGTTCGTTCGGATGTCGAGAAACACATCGACATCGCTCGTCTTAGACTTGAGCGTGAGCGCGTCGAGATTACGTGCATCGTCAAAGATCAGGAAGTCGCCGGTCCTGCGCCGCGACGCAAATCGGGCGACCTCCGCATCCTGTCCATCCTCGAGGAGATGCTCCGCGTCCGGAAGCGCCTCGCCCCCGCGTCGTAAGCGGGAAGAGATCCGGGGGGGAAAACCAAGCGTAGGAGTGAGTACAATGTCGCGTACGATTACCGCAATGTTCGACAATCGCAGCGAAGCGGAGGCGGCGCGCCAGCGCCTGTCCCAATCCAGCATCGACGCCGGCCGCGTCCAGATTCTCGACCAGTCTCAGGCGGGCCACGGCGCCACCGAAGGCAACGGCACCGGCAACGGCGGCTTCTGGTCGTCCGTCAAGGACGCTTTCCTGCCGAGCGACGATCGCAGCGCTTATGAAGAGGGCGTGCGCCGCGGCGGCTGCGTGCTCTGCGCGCAGGTCGAAGAGAACCAGGCCGACGAAGCCATTCGCATTCTCGAGGAAACCGGCAGCGTCGATTTCGACGCGCGCCAGGAGCAGTGGCGCCAGGAAGGCTGGACCGGCGGCGCATCTCAGCGCGAGCAGGGCCAGAACGCTCAGGCCCAGTTCGCTCAGGGCCAGCGCACCCAGGAACAGGGCCGTGTCGCCGAGGAGCGCATCCCGATCGTCGAGGAGGAGCTGCGCGTCGGCAAGCGCGAGGTGGAGCGCGGCGGCGCCCGCGTCCGTTCCTACGTCCAGGAAACCCCCGTCACCGAGCAGGTGAACCTGCGCGACGAGCATGTCAGCGTCGAGCGCCGCGCCGTCAACCAGCCGGTCTCGGCCGCCGATCTGGAACGCGGCGACTTTCTGCAGAACCGCGAAATCGAAATGACCGAAACGGCTGAAGAAGCCGTGGTCGGCAAGGAAGCCCGCGTCCGCGAGGAAGTGGTCGTCCGCAAGGAAGCGACGGAGCGGACCGAAACCGTGCAGGACAGCGTGCGCCACACGGAAGTCGAGGTCGACCGCACCGGGTCCGAGCATCGTCCCGCCATGGGCTTCTCCCGGAACGCCCAGGGCGCCTCCGACACACAGCGCGCCGACCGCGAGCAGTTCGAACGCGGCGACACCAGCCGACGCTGAAGACCGGAGGGCGGCCACCTACGGCCGCCCTCCCGTTCCCGCCGACAGGCGCGGGGAGCGCGAGCCCGCGATCCGGGCGCTCGCGCCGTCCTTCGGCACGTCCATCACGCACGAACAGGAAAGGCAGATCATGCAACAGCCACCGAACCAAAGCGGCAGCAACGCGAGCACGGGCAGCGAGCTTCGCTCCGACGCCGAGCAGCTCGGCTCCACCGCCGCCAACCGCATCCACAGCGAAGTCGATGCCCGCAAGGGCGATGCGGTGAGCCAGGCCCAGTCGGTCTCCTCCGCGATCAGCCAGGCCGCCGACGGCCTCGACGACGGCGCTCCGGAATGGCTGAAGTCGGCCTTCCGCCAGGGCGCCCAGCAGATCCAGCGCTTCGCCGACACGATCGAGCAGAAGGATTCGCGCGAAATCCTGAGCGATGCGCAGAGCTTCGCCCGCAACAATCCCGGCACCTTCCTCGCCGCCTGCGCGGCGGTCGGCTTCGCGGCGGCCCGCGTGCTGAAGGCCGGCGGCGCGCAGCAGGACGGCGCGCAATCCGTTGCCTCGAACCCGTCCGGCTCCAGCCGCCCGGCCGTTGCGAGCCCGCAGCCTCAGGGGCAAGGCGCGATGTCGCCGGCGCCCGGCCAGCCCGCCTTCGGCTTCGGCGGCCCTGACGCGGGTGCGGGCACCCGCACCCGCGCGCCCGGAGAGGTCGCATGAGCGAGCGGGAGCCCCCGGGTGCAGCCGTCCAGCCGCAGGTCAAGCGCTCGCCGTTCGGCGATGGCCCCGTCAGCAGCGGCGGAAGCGGCGACAATGTCGTCGATCTGCTCAAACAGCTTGCCGGCCAAGGCTCGCACCTCGCCGAGCAGCAGATGGCGCTCGTCAAAGCGGAGATCCGAGAGTCGACGCAGGAGCTGAAAACGGCCGCCGGAGCCATGGCCGGAGCGGCGGTGGTCGGCCTCGCCGGGCTCGGCGTGCTGCTGATGGGCATCGCCTATCTGCTCGGCGACCTCATCGACAATGTCGGCCTCGCCACCTTGATCGTCGGCGTCGCCGCCCTGGTGCTCGCCTTCGTCCTCTACAAGAGCGCGGCCGCCAAGATGAGCGCGGCGCATCTGTCGCCCGACCGCACGCAGCGGACCCTTCAACGCACGCCCGACGCATTGCGCGGCGACCTTTAAGAACGGAGCGAAAACAATGGCAGACACACTCAACCAGGACGATCCCGCCGCCATCGAGCGCGACATCCGCCGGACTCAGGAAGAGATGAGCCGGACCGTGGACGAGATCGGCAACCAGCTCACGCCCAGGAAGCTCTTCAACGCCCTCCTCGAAAAGGCGGACGAAAGCGGCGTCGACGCCAATTACCTGATCGAAGGCGCCCGCCGCAATCCGATGGCCCTCGGCCTCATCGCCGCCGGCGCGATCTGGCTGGTCAGCGACAAGGATTCGAAATTCCCGTCCATGCCGTCGGGCAAGACCAAAGGCTCGGGCCGCGGCTTCGAGGACGTCGGCGCCGCCGATCACGACGTGCACCACCGCGATTATGTGGCGCACATGTCGTCGTTCGAGATGCGCGACAACGAAGACACGCTCGCCTACCAGCGCCGCCGCGACCAGCATCGCGCCAACTTCCTGATGTGCGAGCGCAGGCCCGACGAGGACGATCACAGCTTCCGCCAGCGCCTCGACGACCTGACCGAGAGCTTCCGCCAGAAGCGTCGCGCCTGGTCCGATTCGGCGAGCCGCGCCGGTTCGGGCGCCGGCCGCACGGCGCGCAGCGGCGCGCGCCAGGCGAGCGAGCGCGCGCAGGACCTGTTCGCGAGCAATCCGCTGGTCACCGGCATCCTCGCCGCCGCCGTCGGCGCGGCCGTGGGCTCGACCATCCCGGTCAGCCGCACCGAGCAGGAAAAGCTCGGCGCCCTCGGCGGCAAGGCACGCGACATGGCCAGCCAGGGCAAGGAAGCCCTCGCGTCGCAGGCCCGCGACAAGAAGGACGAATTGCTCGAAAAGGCCGACCGGACGCTCCAGCCCGCGTCCGGCGATCAGCCGCAGCCGCAGCAGCAGCAAGGCTTCGGCGGCGCCCAGCCGGCCGGCGAGAACCGGACTGGCCAGGAGAGGCCCTTCATTCTCCCGGAAGGCACGCGCTAGGCGCAGACGCCCGACAAAGGAAAGGGGCCGCTCCTCGTGGGCGGCCCCTTTCTCGTGTCCCCTCTAATAAGGGAAAGCGCTCAGTCCTGGACCTGGATCGGAACGGGCCTGGTGAGCTCGATCTCGACTTCGCGCGCCCGGTCGTTCGCCATCTGCTGGAACCGCTCCGGCCCCTCCCACTTCCCGCCCGCCTGCAGCAATATCTGTGCGAGCTGAAGGGCGACTTCGTTCGAAACCCGGATCGAACCGTGCGACGTGGCCGTGCCCAGCGACCCGGGATTGTTGGTGCCGTGAATGGTGTTGGGCAGCCTGTAGACCAGGCGCGCGCGGCCCAGCGGGTTGTCGGGCGCGCCCGCCGCCTTGGGCTCGCGGTCCTCCGCCCATTCCTCGTCCCGCGGCGGCACCCAGGCCGGATTGAGATCGACCCGGTGGATCCGCCAGGAGCCGGTGGGCGTCGGCCACCGCGCCGAGCCGACCGCGACGGGATGCTCAGCGATCATCCGGTCCGCCTGGAAAAGCCGGAGCTTGCGATCGCTGATGTCGACGAGCACCCGAAGATCGCGAAACTGCTCGCCCGACTGAGTGGCGGCGGCCTGGTTCTGCGGCGCCTGCTGGGCCGCTCCGGAAGCCGCGCCGGCATTGGCATCGGCGGCCGCATTCGGCGCTTCCGCGGTCTCGTTCGGCGGGTTGGTGGTCACTTCGCACGCCGAAGCGGCAAGCAGCGAAACAAGGGCGGCGATACGCAAGGTCGAGGTCACGACGGTCTCCTTCGGCCAACCTCAACGACGCGCCTCCTTGTTGGTTGCCGCCGACCCGAAGCGGACCCTCACCTCGCCCGTGCCGGGTTGCCGACAACCGTGGCGCCGGCGGGAACGTCCCGCGTGACGACGCTTCCCGCGCCCACGATCGCATCGTCGCCGATCGTGACTCCGGGCAGGATGATCGCACCGCCGCCGATCCAGACGTTCGCGCCGATACTGACGGGCTTGCCGAAGCGCACGTTCTGCCGCCGCAGCCGAGGGTCGCGCGGATGGTCGGCGGCGAGGATCTGGACGGCGGGGCCGATCGCCGTCCCCTCGCCGATCGAGACCGGCTCCACGTCCAGGACGACGCAATTGTAGTTCAGGAAAACTCCGGCCCCGAGCGTGATGTTGAAGCCGTGATCGCAGAAGAAGGGCGGGCGTATCAGCGCGTGTGCGCCGACCGACGCGAAGCGCTCGACGAGCAGGGCATATCTTTCCTCGTCGCCGAGCCCCGCGGCATTGAAGCGGTCGATCCACTCTCCTGCCGGCCCCGCAGTTCCGTGCCCGGTCGCGCCTCCTGTCGCCATGCTCTGCTCCTTCCGCAGAGCGAGATGTACAAGCGCCCGCGCCTGCTTGCCACCTCGTGCGCTGGCTCTAGGCTGCCGCGCATGGACGACAGGCTTGCCGATCGGCTCCTCGCCCTCGCGGCCGGGGATCTCGAAACGAGGGAACGCCTCGCCGCGGACGGGCGCCTGTTCGACGGCTACCATCCCGAAATGCAGGCCGTGCACGAAGCGAATGCGGCGGCGCTGGAAGCGATCGTCGCCGAGGTCGGCTGGCCGACCGCCGAACGGGTGGGCGAGGCCGCCGCCGAAGCGGCGTGGCTGGTCGCCCAGCACGCAATCGGCCTGCCGGACTTCCAGCGCGCCTGCCTCGAAGGGCTGAAGGGCGCCGTCGCGGCAGGCAAGGCGCCGGCCTGGCAGATGGCGAAGATGATCGACCGGATCCTCACCTTCGAAGGCCGCCCGCAGGTCTACGGGACGAGCTTCGATTGGGACGAGTCCGGACGATTGAGCCCGCGCCCCATCGAAGACCCGGGCGCCGTCGACCGGCGGCGCGCCGAAGTCGGCCTGGAACCGCTCGAAGCCGCCACGGCCAGGATCCGCCTCCGCGACGCGGCGGAGCCCCGGCCCGCGGACCTCGCCGAACGCCGCAGGCGCATGGACGAATGGGCGCGCCGGGTCGGCTGGCGATAGGCCGCCGGAACGGCGCAACCGAGAGCAGGGCGCGCCGAACCCGGCTCTTCAGGCCCGCCGCTCGAGCGCCCGCACAATATGGTCCCGCAGCCGCTGTGCAGGCGCGTTGAGCGACTTGGCGGCGAGCAGCGCGACTTCCGTGTCGTGGAGATCGGGAAGCGCCCCCACCCCGTCGATCGCGACGAGATCGGCCGGGATCATGTCGCGCGGCAGAACGGTGACGCCGAGGCCGGCGCGTACGGCCGCCTGGCTGCCGGCAAGGGACCCGCACGTATAGGCGATGCGCCACTGCCGGCCGGCGCCCTCCAATGCGTTCACCGCCCGCGCCCGATAGACGCAGGGATTGGGGCTGACCACCAGCGGCAGCGCTTCGCTGTGCGCATAGTTGAAGTGCGAAGCCGCGGCCCAGACCAGCGGCTCCCGCCACACGCGCACCCCGGCCTCCCCGCCCGAAGGCTCGCGCTTGACCAGCACCAGGTCGAACTCGCCGCCGCCGAAGCGGTCGAGCAGGTTGAGCGTCAGGTCGCAGCTCACCTCGAGGTGGACGCGCGGATGGCTTTCGGCGAAGCGCGCCAGCACCACCGGCAGGTGCGTGGTCGCGAAATCCTCCGGCGTGCCCATCCGCACCGTGCCTTCCAGCGCGGGCTCCACCAGTTCGCTCATGATCGTGTCGTTCAGCGCCAGCATGGAGCGGGCATGAACCAGCAGCCGCTCGCCCGCCGCGGTGAGACGCACCGCCCGCGGCGAACGGTCGAACAGCCGCAAGTCGACGCAGCTTTCCAGCCGCTTCACCTGCAAGCTGACCGCCGATTGCGAGCGGCGCAGCCTTTCTCCCGCGCTGGTCATGTTTCCCGTCTCGGCCACGGTCACGAAGCAGCGCAGCAGGTCTAGGTCCAGATTCTTGAGCGGCATGCGGGCGCCTTCATCATTAAAGAATGCAATCGTCTACATCGCATCTACTCATTTCCGCAATGTTGAGCCGCGACCTACGTAAGGCGCGACCCAACAAAAAGAGGACCCGCCATGAACGCTCCGCTCCGCAACGCGCAGTTCGAAGCCCCCCGCCTGCAGCCGGCGCCGCTCCCGGTCGCCGTTGCGCATGGCGACGGCATCGGTCCGGAGATCATGGACGCGACTTTGCGGCTGCTCGACGCGGCCGGCGCGTCCTTGGACCTGCACGAGATCACGCTCGGCGAGGCGCTCTACAAAGCCGGGCACAGCTCCGGAATCGATCCGGACGCCTGGGCGGCGATCGACCGGACCGGCCTGCTCCTCAAGGCGCCGATCACCACGCCCTTGGGCGGCGGCGTCAAGAGCCTCAACGTCACGCTTCGCAAGACGCTCGGCCTTTACGCCAACGTCCGTCCGGCCGTGGCCTACGCCCCGTTCGTGCCGACCCTCCACCCCGGCATGGACGTGACGATCGTGCGCGAGAACGAGGAGGACCTCTACGCAGGCATCGAGCATCGCCAGACCGAAGACGTCTACCAGTGCCTGAAGCTGGTCAGCCGCTCCGGCACCGAGCGCATCGTCCGCTACGCCTTCGAGCATGCCCGCGCCTACGGCCGCCGCAAAGTCACCTGCGTCACCAAGTCGAACATCATGAAGCTCACCGACGGCCTATTCGACGAGGTCTTCGAGCAGATCGGCGCCGAATATCCCGACATCGACCAGGAGCGGATGATCGTCGACATCGCGGCGGCCAAGCTCGCCGCCGATCCGGGGCGCTTCGACGTGATCGTCACCACCAATTTGTACGGCGACATCCTGTCCGACATCGCGGCGGAAGTCGCCGGCTCGGTGGGCCTCGCGCCGTCGGCGAACATCGGCGCCACCGCCGCCATGTTCGAAGCCATACACGGCTCGGCCCCCGACATTGCCGGCCAGGGCATCGCCAACCCCTCCGGCCTGATGCTCGCCGCCGTGATGATGCTTCGCCACGGCGGGCAGACGGAGGTCGCCGCCCGCATCCACGATGCGTGGCTGAAGACTCTGGAAGACGGAGTCGCGACCGGCGACATCGCGCGCTCGGACAAAGCGGCCACGCCCGTCGGCACGCGCGGCTTCACCGACGCCGTCATCGCCCGCCTCGGCGAAGCGCCGAAGACCCTGCGCTCCGCTCCGGCGGGCGAGCGCGCCCGCGCAGCGCCGCCGGTCTCCCCGCCCGCCGCGCCGGCAGCGCCGTCGGTGCGCGTGCTCGTCGGCGTCGACGTCTTCGTCAACGCACCAGGCGCCGCGCCCGACGCGCTGGCCGCTGCACTGAAAGCGGTGGAGGACCGGCGCTTCAAGCTCCAGATGATCACCAACCGCGGCGTCAAGGCCTGGCCCGGCGCCAATGCCAGGACCCTCCTCACCGATCATTGGCGCTGCCGCTTCACCACCAATTTCGACGGCCTCATGAACCGCACGCTGATCGCGGAGCTGATCCTGCGGCTGAGCCGCGCCGGCGTGGACGTGGTCAAGACGGAGCAGCTTTACGTCTTCGACGGCAAGCGCGGCTACTCGCTCGGCCAGGGCCAGTAATCGCGCGCGCGGCCTCCCGGAGAACGGGGGGCCGCCTCGCCTCGCAGGAATTGCCATTGAGCGGCTTCGATCTCTTCATCGTCGTCCTGATCGCCGGCCTCGCAGGGCTGGCGATCTGGCTCCTGAGATCGACCGCCGATTGGCGCGCCTACCTGTCGGACGAGGACCGGCCGCCCTCCGAAACGTCGCCGGACGATCCCCCGCCGCCCTGACGGCGCCCTCTACGCCCTTCTGCCGCGCCGCCGCACGAAGACAGTGCGGGCGCGTTCACGAAGGGCGCGCGGCGTGACCGACGGCGGATCGGGCGAGCCCCGGCAGCCGTTGCGCTCCGCGCCCTTCGCTTCTAGCCTGAAGCGTCACGCGAGCGGGAGCGGGTCATGAAGCTATATCATCTGGGCCTTCTTCTCCTGCTGGCGCCTGCGCCCGCTGTGGCCGAGACCTGGCGCGCGGCAAGCGGCGCCAACGGCGCTCGCGCCTATATCGACGTCGATTCGATTACGCGCGACGGGGACCGCGTCTTCTTCTTGCGGGAAGTCCGCTGGCCCGAGCCGATGACCCTCCAGGGCGGCCTGCGCATCGATCGCATCCTGGCGCGTTACGAGGGCGATTGCCGCGCCAACACGCTCCGTGCCTTGTCCCTGACGGCGAAGCTCGGCGCCGCCGTCATCGCTTCGAACGACAAGCCGGACGAGATCGAACGGGCCGAGCCCGGAACCGCCGGTGGCGACGATCTCCGCTCCGCCTGCTTCAACGAATGGCCGCGCGAATAAGGGCGCGCTCCACGGCGTTCCGATGCCCGTTGCCGCTCGCGCTTCCACCCGGTAGAAATCCCCTCAGCAGGAGGAACGAACATGCATGACGGCACCCAGGCGAACCCGGCTCCCGAACAGGCTCCCGAACAGGCCGGCGCGGAGCGCGGCGCGTGGACCGCGCCCAGCGTCGTGAAGATCGATGCCGGAAGCGCCGAGGGCGGCGACATCAACAATACGGACGGCACCTTCACATCCTGACCGCTGCCGGCTGAAGCGCGATCCGCTGGGTCAGCCCGCCTTCGCCGGAGCACCGGAGCGCCATGCTGCGCCTCGCCCACGCGGCGGCGGAGCGATATCCGGACCGCGCGGCGCTGAGGCTCTCTCTTGCGCAGGCGCTGGAGGGAGTCGGCCGGAGCGACGAAGCGGCGCAATGCCTGCTGGCGGCGGCCAAGGACTTCCCCGGAAACGAAGCGGTGGAAGCCGCGCTCGCCCACCTGCTGGCAAGAACCGGCCAATTCGAGGCGGCACTGGAGCGCGCCCGCCAGTGGCCGGAAAGCGCGTGGGCCGCAAAGCTCAGCCTCAAGCTGCTGATGCTGCAAGGGCGAACCCGCGAGGCCGCCGCGCATGAAGCCGCCGTCGCGTCGGCCGATCCCGCCGACCCCCATCTGCTCGACCTGTATGCGCTCGAATTGAACGCCTCCCCCGAGGCCCTTCTTCGCCGGTGCGAAGGCGCGCTGGAGCATCGCCCCGGGGCCTGCAACGCAATCTACTGGAAGACCATGGCGCTCGCCCGTCTCGGACGGCGCGAGGACGCGGCCGCGCTGATGGGCTTGGACGCCTTTGTCCAGATCCGGCCGCTTGCCGCGCCCGCCGGCTTCGGCGGCGACGGCGCGTTCAGCTCCGCCCTTCGGGATGAAATCCACCGCAACCCCACACTCCACTCCGATCCGATGGGCCATGCCTCGATCCGCGGCATGAGGACACGCACCTTCCCCATGCCCGGCGACCGCGCCGCCACCGCCCTGCTCGCCGCGATCCGCAATGCCGTCGCCGACTATGCGGACGGGCTGGCCGGACCTCATCCCTTGCTGGACGGCCGCCCCGACCGCGCGTCCTTCAACGCCTGGGCGCTGATCTTCGGAAGCGGCGGCCGCCAGCGCATCCATCATCACCCGGGCGCCTGGCTGACCGGCGTTTATTATGTAAGCGCCGCCACGCGCTCCGGCGGAGCGATCCGCATCGGCCCGCTGCCGGAGCGGCTCGGGATCGACCCGCCCTGGCCCGTCTCGGAGGTGCAGCCGGAGGCCGGCACCCTCATCCTCTTTCCATCCTATGTCCCCCACGAAACGGTCCCGCCCGGCGACGGAAACGAGCGGATTTCCGTGGCCTTCGACGTTACGGCCGCTCCCGCAGCCACGCCGTGAAGGATCGCACCCCCGCCGCGTCCGCCCCCCTCGATCAGCGCAACACGAACCACAGCACGGCAAGCAGCAACCCGGCGACGAGCAGCGGCGAGAAGGCCCATAACGCCCACACCCACCGCGGCTTGCCTTTGCTCATCCGCTCGACGAAGCCGATCCAGAACCAGTCGACCGCCGCTTCGATGATCCAGCCCATGTCCTGCTCCCCGGAAGACCGGTCAAACGTGCGCCGCCTCGCCGTCCCGCTTCAGCCCGCATCCACGATGAACATGCGCGCTTCCTGGGCCGCGTCGCGCTCGACCTTGATCGGCGCATATTCGCTCGACCGATAGAAGGCGAGCGCGTCGGCCAGGGTCGGGAATTCGAAGACACCGGCGAGCGGCAGGGGCGCCTCCCCTTCCAGTACTTCGGCGACTGGCCCGAAATGGAGGATGCGTCCGCCGGCCGCCTGCAGCGCCGCCTGGAAGCGGGGAATCAAAGCCGCCTGCCGCGCCGGATCCTTGATACGGATATTCACGTGCACATAGGCCGTCATGGCAACTCCAGACACGATTGCCGGCAAGGCGGAATCAGTCGAACGCGCCCTCGTTCGGCCCCGGCCTCGGCGTGGCGGCGGCGACGCTGGCGAGCACGAAGACGACCAGCACGACGCCGCCGACGATCAGCAAGGTCGTTCCCGTCGATCCGCCGACGCCGAGCCGCTCCTCCGCCTGCCGCACATCCTGCCCGCCGATGCTGAGCGCGGCCCGCCCGCGGCGGTCGGCGCCGAGCTCCACGCCCGGCGCAAAGCGCGTCGCCACTGCGCCGCCCGCCTCGCGCGTGCTGGTCATGGTGGTGAGTTGGAGCCGGGCGGTCGGGCGCCGCGCGCGGCCCTCGTCGAGCGGCATTCGAAGGCTGATCCCGGCAAAGCCGCCGGACCGGGTTTCGGGCGCGCGCCGCTCCCTCCAATCGTCCGCGGCGGCGCAGGGTTGGGCGAAGAGCATGGCCGCGGCGGCGATGCCGGCGGCATGGGTCCTGATCGGCATCGCGTCTTCTCCCCGTTCGAGCCCGCGCCCTCCGCCAGGCCCCGGCGATCGTAGACCATGCCGTCCGCGTCCGTCCAGCGCGCCCCCTGCCCTCCTAAGCGGCCGCGAGCGCACCCCGCACCTCGCGCGCGTCGCGCGCCGGCGGCAGTCCGAACATGCGACGATATTCGCGGGTGAATTGCGAAACGCTGGCATAGCCGACCGCGAAGGAAGCGGCCGTCGGGGTCTTGCCTTCGGAAAGCATCAGGCGGCGGGCCTCGACGAGGCGGAGCTGCTTCTGGAACTGGAGCGGCGACAGCGAGGTCACGTCGCGGAAATGCTGGTGGAAGGAGGAGGGGCTCATTCCCGCCGCCTCGGCCAGCTGCTCCACGCGAAGCGGCTGCGCATAGCCGGCCCGCAGCATGGCGACGGCCCGCGCCACGCGCTGCACGCGCCCGTCCGGCCACCCCAGATGCCGGATGGCGCCGCCATGCCGGCCGGCGAGCAGCCAGTAATGCATTTCGCGCACGATCTGCCTGTGCAGCACCGGGACCGACGAGGGACGGTCGAGCAGCCGCATCATCCTCAGCGCCGCGTCGGCCACTTCGGCGTCGGTCTGGTCCACCCGGACCGGCGCCGGGTCCGCCGCGGCCTCGCTGCGCATCTCGGACACCAGCTCGGCGACCAGTGCAAGGTCGAGCTCCAGCACCAAAGCATAATAAGGCGCGGCGGCGCTCGCTTTGGTGATCCGGCTCAGGACCGGCACGTCGGCGGTGATCAGCATCGAATCGCCCGCCGAAAGGGCGAACTCACGCCCGCCCATGGCGACGGACTTGCCGCCCTGCACCACCAGGCAGACCAAAGGCCGGAAGATGTCGTGCAGCAGCCCGCTCGGCGCGACTGCGCGGACGACCAGCAGCCCCGGTATCGCCGTGCGCGCGAGGCCGTCCTGGTCCGCGAAGGCGTCGGCGTGGCGGCTGACGGCGGCGAGCAGCGTCTCCATGGCTCCCGTTTTACGACGGCCGCCGCGCGGCGCCACCCCTTTCGGAGGATTGGGCAAGGAACGGCAAGGACCCGGCAACATGGCCGAAGGCTCCGGCGGCATAAGGTTGCGGTCACTCGAACCCGGGGAAATCCTCATGACCACCATCGCTCTCGTCACCGGCGCCAGCCGCGGCCTCGGCCGCAACACCGCGCTTGCCATCGCCCGCCGCGGCGGCGACGTCGTCCTCACCTATCGCAGCCGCGCCGACGAGGCCGAGCGGGTCGTCGCCGAGATCGAGGCAATGGGCCGCAAGGCCGTCGCCCTGCCCCTCGACACGGGCGACGCCGCTTCCTTTCCCGCCTTCACCGAGACGCTGCGCTCCGCCCTCGGGCAGACCTGGGAGCGCAGCCGCTTCGATCATCTCGTCAACAATGCCGGCCACGGCGAACATGCCTTGGTCGGCGACACCACCGAGCAGCAGTTCGACCGGCTCGTCGACGTCCACTTCAAGGGCGTCTTCTTTCTGACCCAGGCTCTCCTGCCGCTCATCGCCGACGGCGGCAGGATCGTGAACCTGTCCACCGGGCTGACCCGCATCACCTATCCCGGCTACGCCGCTTATGCCGCCGTGAAGGGCGCGGTCGAAGTGCTCACCCGCTATCTGGCCAAGGAGCTCGGCGCCCGCGGCATCGCCGTCAACGCCGTTGCCCCCGGTGCGATCGAGACCGATTTCGGCGGCGGCGCGGTTCGCGACAATGAGGCGCTGAACCGGCAGCTCGCCGCGCTGACGGCGCTCGGCCGGGTCGGCGTGCCCGACGACATCGGGCCGATGATCGCCGCTTTGCTCGCCGATGAGAACCGATGGGTGAACGCGCAGCGGATCGAAGTCTCGGGCGGCCAGGCGCTCTAGGAAAGGAGGCGGGGGCGCCGCGCGATCACTGCGCGCGTGCGCCCTCCCGCGCCCTTTGCTCCTCGACCATCCGGGCGACGCTTTCGAGCAAGGCCGGCGCGTCGTAGACGATGCCGTCCTTCACCGTCCACCGCACGCCGCCGACGCGCTCCACCCGCTGGGTCTGCGGATTGAGCCGCATATGCCCGGTGCCGTAGAGCAGCTTCAGGTTCGACAGCGGAGTGCCCGGCACGATGACGAGATCGGCCAGCATCCCCGGCCGCACCGTCCCGAACGGCGCCTCCTGCCCGCGCGGCTCGAAAATCTCCTGCGCGCCGTTCTGCGTCGCCGCCTGGATCACCTCGAGCGGCGAGAAGCCCGCTTCCTGGAGCATTTCGAGCTCCTGGATGTAGGAAAAGCCCCAGGTCTGGTAGATATAGCCCGGGTCGGACCCCGCCGTGACGCGCCCGCCCATATTCTTGAAATCGTTGGCGAGCCGCATGTACGGCCCGTAGAAGCGCCGCCACGCCACTTCGTCGGCCGTGGTCCAGTCCCAGAAATAGGAGCCGTGGTGCACCCGGCTCGGATCGAAGAAGCGCTGCAGCGAGGGCAAGGTATAGCGCGCGTGCCAGTCGGCGTTGCGCGCCCGCATCACGTCGCGCCCCGCCGAATAGATGTTGAAGGTCGGCGACAGGAACACGTTGCGCTCGAGCAGACGGTCCAGATAGGCCCGCCACTCCGGCCCGCCCGGTTCGTATATCTGGTCGGCGAGCCGCGCCACCTGGCTGAAGCGCCATTGCTCGTCCGACATGTTGTAATCGTTGGGATAGGCCGGCAGCCGACGATCGCGCAGCAGGCTTTCGAAATGGCCGTAAAAGTGCGTGATGCCGTGGAGGCCCATGGCCGTCGCGCGGTCGGCATTCACTTCGGCGACGCCGCCTTGCCCCAGATGCGCCACCGTGCCGAGGCGGAGGCGCCGCGCCTCTTGGATGGCCGCTTCGGTCGTCGGCCCGCGCTCCGAATTAAACAGCTTGATGCCGTGATAGCCCTGCGCCGCCGCCCAGCGCACGAAGGCCCGCGCCTGGTCCGGCGTTTCGATGTCGCCCCCCGTCCAGTCGCCGAGCGAAATATAGTCGTAGAGCCGGGGCGCGACGATCGTGTTGGCCGCGCTCCGTTGCCGGTCGCTCGCCGACATGCCGCCCGGCCCGAAATAAAGCGACACGCCGCGCACCGTGGTCACGCCGTGCGCCAGCCACAGCCGGTAGCCGTAGGTCGCGTTGGGCGCCTTGTCCGGATCGCCATTATGGCCGTGGACGTCGACGAAGCCGGGCATCACGTACATGCCGGTCGCGTCGATCTCGTGGTCGGCGCCGCGCGGCTCGCGGTTCGGCCTCAGCGGCAGCCCCGGCGCGCCAGCGCCCCTGATGCTCTCGATCCGGTTGCCGGCGACGACGATGTCCACCGGCCCGCGCGGCGGCGCGCCCGTGCCGTCGATCAGCATCGCGCCGCGGATCACCATCCGGCGGAACGGGCCGACGCCCTCGCCCGGCTGCCGGTCCGGCACGCGCTCCATCCGCGCGCCGCCCTCCTGCGCGGCGGCCGGCGCCGGGCCGCCGATGACCATCGCCAGCGCCGCGCCCAGCACCAGAAAGCCTTTTGATTTCATGCGCCTGTCCTCGCCCGTCCCTGAACC